>NZ_JBEXLH010000018.1:126096-143904 GCF_040609855.1 Nonomuraea sp. NPDC004580
GGCGCGCGGGCGGCTCCGCCCCCGAACCGCTGGCGGTGGGCGCGCTGCGGGTCGATCCGCGGGCCCGTACGGCGACGCTCGACGGCACGCCGCTCGACCTGACGCCGCGTGAGTTCGACGTGCTGCACTACCTCGCGGCCCGGCCCGGCGAGGTGGTGACCAAGCGGGAGCTGCTGACCGAGGTGTGGCAGCTGCCGTACGGGGGCGCCGACAAGACCGTGGACGTACACCTGTCGTGGCTGCGCAGGAAGCTGGGCGAGACCGCGGCCGAGCCGCGCTACCTGCACACCGTGCGCGGCGTCGGCGTCAAGCTGGTCGAGCCGTCGTGAGGCGCTGGCTGGCGCTGCTCGTCGCGGCCACCACCTCGCTCGTGCTCATCGCGCTGCTGGTGCCGATGGCGCTGCTGATCCGCGCCGTGGCCGAGAACGGCGCGATGAGCAGGGCCACCGCCGCCGCCGAGTCGGTCGCCGTCGCCGTGGGCACGCCCGACCTGCCGCTGACGGTCGAGCAGGTGTCGCGTCCGGTGACCGTGTTCCTGCCCGACGGCACCACCGTCGGCTCGCCGGCCGGCCGCTCCGACGCCGTCCGCCTTGCCGCGACCGGCCGCAGCGTCACCGCCGCCGCGCCAGGCGGCAGGGAGGTGCTGGTCTCGGCGCAGTCGCCCGGCGGGACCGCCGTGATCAGGGTCTTCGTGCCGGATGACGAGCTGGGGCGCGGCGTGCGCGAGGCGTGGCTGGCGCTGCTGCTGATCGGGCTCGGTCTGGTGGTGCTCGGCATCGTGCTGGCCGACCGGCTGGCGCTGGCCGTCACCCGGCCCGTGGACGGCCTGGCCAGGGTCTCCCACCGGCTCGCCGGCGGCGACCTGACCGCGCGGGCCGAGCCGGGCGGGCCGCCCGAGGTTCGCTCGGTCGCGCTGGCGCTCAACCACCTCGCCGGACGCATCGACGAGTTGCTGGCCGCCGAGCGGGAGTCCGTGGCCGACCTGTCGCACCGGCTCCGCACGCCCCTGACGGGCCTGCGGCTGGACGCCGAGTCGCTGCGCGACCCGGAGGAGGCGGCCCGCGTCCAGGCCCGCGTGGACGCGCTGGAGCGCGCGGTGAGCGCCGTCATCACCGAGGCCCGCCGCCGCACCGCAGGCCGCGAGTCGTGCGACGCGGCGGCCGTGGTGGGCGAGCGGGTGCGCTTCTGGTCGGTGCTGGCCGAGGACCAGGGACGTGAGGTCACGGTCATGCTGCCGGACGGCCCGCTGCCGGTGGCGGTGGGCGCCGAGGAGCTGGCCGCGTGCGTGGACGCCCTGCTCGGCAACGTCTTCGCCCACACCCCTGAGGGCGTCGCGATGTCCGTACGCCTGCGCCCGCACCCGCCCGGCGCCCTGCTCACCGTCGAGGACACGGGCCCCGGCTTCGAACCGGCCCTCCTGGAGCGCGGCACCAGCGGCGCTGGCTCGACGGGCCTGGGCCTCGACATCGCCCGCCGCACCGCGGAGTCATCAGGCGGCGGCCTGACCGTCGCCACCGGGGACCGCGGCGGCGCCCGCGTCGAGCTGCTCCTCGGCGCCCCCTGAAGCGTCTTCTCGCCGCCTTAACCACCGTTTAGCGCGCGGTTACCGGGGATCGCGGTTTCGTAGGGGCATGCGAATCACAAAGAAGCTTCTCGTGGCCGGTGCCGGTGTCGTCTCCCTGATCGCGTGCGGTGGCGCGGCGTACGCCACCGCCGCGACCGCGGCCGAGGCCGCCGCGCCCGCCGCACCCAAGGTCACCGCCGAGCAGGCGATCGAGATCGCGCACCAGCAGGTGCCGGGCGCCTGGGTCAGCGAGCTCGACTTCGACCGCAACGGCACCGCCGCCGACGTCTGGGAGCTGGAGCTGGTCAAGGACTCCCAGCGGCACGAGGTGAAGGTGGACGCCGCCTCGGGCAAGGTCACCAAGTCCAAGGCGGGCAACGAGGCGGGCAACGAGGCGGGCAACGAGGCGGACACCAACGACGACCAGGACGACAACGACGACGACTGATCCTCCGCACCTTCCTGTGGCGCCGGCTCACCCCCACGGTGGGCCGGCGCGCTCATGCGGTCAGCAGGAGTCCAGGATGCCCTTCATGGCGTCCTTCTCCGCGGAGGTCACCCAGACCCCGTATTTGGCCTTCACGTCGATCTGGCGGGCGATGTAGGCGCACCGGTACGCCTTGCGCGGCGGCAGCCAGGTGGCCGCGTCGGAGTCGCTCTTCTGGCCGTTCAGCGGGCCGTCCACGGCGAGCAGGTTCAGCGGGTCGTTGGCGAACTCCTTGCGCTTGGTCGCCGACCACTGCTGGGCGCCCTTCTGCCAGGCGTCCGACAGCGGCACCAGATGGTCGATCTGGACGGCGCTGCTGGTGGTCTGACCGCGCTTGAACGTGATGGTCTTGCCGCTGTACGGGTCCTGCAGGGTGCCGGTCAGCACGATGCAGTCATGGGTGCCCGACTTGAACGTCTCGTCCTCCATGTCGCGCTTGAGGATGTCGTTACGGGTGTCGCAGCCGTTGCGGTCGACGTCGGACCAGGCCGGGCCGAACTTGTCGCGATCGAAGCCGGTCTTGGGCGCGCGGCCCTTGACCTCCAGCTCGCCGAGCTTCTTCTTCGCGTCGTCGACCGCGGCGGAGTCGGGCTTCGCGTCCGGGACACCGCCGCTCGACTGCGCCTCCAGTCCGCCGCACCCGGCCAGCATCGTCACCGTGGCCAGGCCGGCCATGAACGCCCGTACGCGCACGCTTGCTCCCCAGACTTCGCTCAAAACCTCGTAAAGTCTAGGTAATTCCCCGGTATGTCGTTATAACCCCTCTACGGCATCGAGCAGCCACTTCGCCAGATACCTGGCGAAAGACGATCTCACGTAGATCCGGTACCTATCGGGCGCCCGCCGCTCCAGGATCACCGGCGCCTTCCCCAGCAGGGTCTGGGCATGCCCGGGGAAGGCCGACGGGTGCAGGTCGATCGGGCAGCCGGTGATCAGCACGTCATCGGCCGCCGGGCCCGCCAGCTCCAGCACCGTACGCTGCCCCGACACGTCCACCCAGGCGGGCCCCGGCGTCGCGTCACCCGCCACGAGCCACCAGGACGGCCCCAGCCGCAGCCCCGTCCCCGGGTCCGCGCCCCTGACCTCCCACATCGGCTCGAACGCCACCTCGCGCAGCCGCACCCGCGTCCCGCTCGCCGCCGCGAACCGCGCGGCGCAGGCGGCGGCCGGGCTCTCCGCCTGCGCCCCGGTCAGCGGCGCGACCGTCCCGGCCGGCAGCGGCTCGCCGTCGCGGCGGGCGTTGCCGGGGTCGTAGAAGACCGGCTCCACGACCGTCACGGGCACCGCCGCGCCACCTGACACCGCCGTCAGCCGGTCACCCGGCGCCGCCTCCCTGGCCAGCGCCAGGCAGAAGGTACGGCCCAGCGCCTCGCTGTGGTAGCTGGAGGTGACGTGGCCGAGCATCGGCACCACGCCGTCCGGCGATCGCCCGGCCGCCACGAGCTGCGCGCCCTCGTCCACCCGCGCGGCGGGGTCGTCGGGCAGCAGGCCGACCAGGCGCTTGCGATCCCGCCGCGCGGTGTCGGGCCTGGCGTGCGAGCGCTTGCCGACGAAGTCGGGCTTGCGCTCGGAGACGATCCACGACATGCCGAGGTCCTGCGGGGTGACCGTGCCGTCGGTCTCCTGGCCGACGATGGCGAAGCCCTTCTCGGCGCGCAGCACGTGCATGGTCTCGGTCCCGTACGGCACCGCCCCCAGCTCGAGCACCGCCTCCCACAGCGCCCGCCCGTACGCCCACGGCACGTTCACCTCGTACGCCAGCTCGCCGGAGAAGCTGATCCTGAACACCCGCCCGGGCACGCCCAGCACGTCGACGGCGGCGTACCGCATGAACGCCAGGTCCACCGCCCCCGGCGCGACGGCCGCGAGCACCCGCCTGGCGTGCGGCCCGACCACGGCGACCGTCGCCCAGTGGTCGGTGACCGAGGTGAACGACACGTCGAGGTCAGGCCACTCCGTCTGGTGCCACTCCTCCAGCCAGTCGAACACCGCGGCGGCGTTGCCCGTGGTCGTGGTCATCAGGTAATGGTCGTCGGCGAGCCTGGTGGTGGTGCCGTCGTCGAACACCATGCCGTCGGCCCGGCACATCAGGCCGTAGCGGCAGGCGCCGGCCGGGAGGGTCGAGTACACGTTGGTGTAGACGCGGTCGAGGAACGTCCCGGCGTCCGCGCCTCTGATGTCGATCTTGCCGAGCGTGGAGGCGTCCATCGCGGCCACGTCCGTGCGGGCCGCCCGGCACTCGCGCCGCACGGCGTCCTCCATGGACTCGCCGTCCTGGGGGAAGTACCAGGGGCGCTTCCACTGGCCGACGTCCTCGAACACGGCGCCGCGCGCCACGTGCGCGTCGTGCATGGCGGTGGTCCTGACCGGGTCGGACAGCTCGCCCCTGTCGCGTCCCGCCAGCGTGGCGAACGACACCGGCGTGTACGGCGGGCGGAACGTGGTCGTGCCCACCTGGCCCGGCGCGGCGCCGAGCAGCGCCGACATGACGCCCACCACGACCGCGCCCGACGTCTTGCCCTGGTCGGCGCCGGTGCCCGCGGTGGTGTAGCGCTTGACGTGCTCGACCGAGCGCATGCCGGTGCCGGTGGCCCTGGCGAGGTCGGCCACGGTCACGTCGCGGTGCAGGTCCGCGAACGCCGGCTCGCCGCCGTCGCCCTCCACCAGCCACAGCGCGGCGGGCCGCGCTATCGGCCGCTCGTCGCACTCGGGCACCCGCAACCCACCAGCACCGTCACCCTCGGCTCCCAGTGCCAGTCGCGCCGCTGCCGTGCCCGCCGCGTGGCCGTCGGCGATGGCGTCGCGGGTGCCGTACAGGCCCCTGCACGCCCCCGCCGACCGCTCGGCCTGCGCGGAGGTGCCCGGCACGAACGCCTGCAGCTCCTCGTCGAACCTGACCTGCCCCTGCGACTGGCTGAACAGGTGCACGGCCGGGTTCCAGCCGCCGGCCACGGCCAGCAGGTCCGCCTCGACGTGCCGGGAACCGATCACGACGCCGGTCAGCACGCCTTCGGCGTCGCCGGTCGTGCCGGTCACCACCTGCCCGTCGCGACGGGGATCGACGACCTCGGCGACCTCCACCCCGGCCGCCGCCAGGTCGGCCGCCGCCTCACGGCCGGAGTCGGCGCAGGCGAAGACGACCGCCCGCCGCCAGGGCGCGACTCCGTACCGGTTGGCGTAGGCGCGGGCCGCCGAGGCGAGCATCACCCCAGGACGGTCGTTGCCGGGGAAGGCGACGAAGCGTTCGTGCGCGCCCGTGGCGAGCACCACCTGGCGGGCCCTGATGTGCCACAACCGCTCACCGCGCGCCCGCCGCTCGACCGCCACCACGTAGTTGTGGTCGTAGTAGCCGACGGCGGTCGTACGCGTGAGCACCCGGCCCGGCAGATCGAGCCCCGCCACCCAGGCGAGCGCGGGCGCGCCGTCGAGCAGCAGCCGCCCGTTCAGCAGGTCGCCGCCGAGGCGCGGCTGGTCGTCCACCAGGATCACCCGTGCGCCCAGCCGTCCCGCGGCGCTCGCGGCGGCCAGCCCGGCGGGACCGCCGCCCACCACGAGCACGTCGCAGTGCAGGTAGCCCTTGTCGCAGCGGCGTTCGTCTCGTTCGTCGCGTTCGTCCCCGGCGTGCGGGTCCACCCGGCCTCTGCCGTGCAGGCTCCACGCCTCCAGGCCGTCGTACAGCTCGACCGTGGTGGCGGCCAGCATCGGGTCGGGGCCGACGCGGACGAGCGCGTTCGGCTCCTCGGGCCCGGCGGTGAAGACGCCGCGCGGCCGGCCGAGGGTCACGCTGCGGCCCACCACCCGTACGCCGCCCCGCAGCAGAGCGGCGGCCAGCGTGTCACCCGGCTCGCCCCGCAGCGGGCGGCCGTCGAACGTGAACCTCATCAGCGCTTCCTGATCTCGTGGGTGACGGTGTGCCGTTCGACGTCGAACCAGGTCCGGCAGCCGTGGACGTGGAACCAGCGCTCCCGGAACCAGCCCTTGGGGTTGTCGCGGAAGAAGACGTAGTCGGCCCACTCGGCGTCGGAGGTCTCGCCGGCCGGGCAGGCGACGCCGGCCTGGCCGCCGTAGTGGAACTCGGTCTCGTCGCGGGGGCCGCAGTGCGGGCAGTCGATGAGCAGCATCAGTGCGCCACCGCCGCCGCGCCGTGCTCGTCGATGAGCGCCCCCGTGGTGAACCTCTCCAGCGCGAACGGCTCCGCCAGCGGGTGCGGGCGGTCGTTGGCGAGCGTGTCGGCGTAGACCCAGCCGGAGCCGGGGGTGGCCTTGAAGCCGCCGGTGCCCCAGCCGGCGTTGACGTACAGGCCCTCGACGGGCGTGCGGCCGATGATCGGGGAGGCGTCGGGCGAGACGTCCACGATGCCGGCCCAGGTGCGCAGCACGCGCACCCGGCTGAAGATCGGGAACAGCTCCAGGGCCGCCGCCATCTGCGCCTCGATCACGTGGACCCCGCCGCGCTGCCCGTAGGAGTTGTACGCGTCGATCCCCGCCCCCATGACCAGCTCGCCCTTGTGGGCCTGGCTGACGTACACGTGCACCGCGTTCGACATGACCACGCAGTCGAGCACCGGCTCCAGCAGCTCCGACACGAGCGCCTGGAGCGGATGCGACTGCAAGGGCAGCCGCAGGCCGGCCCGCGCGGCGAGCACCGAGGTGTGCCCGGCGGCGGCCAGCGCGACCTTGCCCGCGGCGATCCTGCCGCGCGAGGTCTCCACGCCGACGACCCGGCCGCCGGTGATCTCGAACCCGGTGACCTCGCAGCCCTGGATCAGGTCCACGCCGTACGCGTCCGCCTTGCGGGCCAGCGCCCAGGCCACGTGGTCGTGCTTGGCGATGCCGCCGCGCCGCTGCAGCGTGGCCCCCATGACGGGGTAGCGGGCCCGCTGGGAGACGTTGATGATCGGGCAGAACTTCTTGACCTCGTCGGGGTCGAGCCATTCGGCGTCCACGCCGTTGAGCCGGTTGGCGTTGACCCGGCGCCGGCCCTCGCGCACGTCGCCCTGGTTGTGCGCGAGGTTGAGCACGCCGCGCTGGCTGAACTGCAGGTCGTAGTCCAGCTCCGCGCTCAGCCCCTCCCACAGCTTGAGCGAGTGCTCGTAGATGGCGGCGCTCTCGTCCCACAGGTAGTTGGAGCGGATGATGGTGGTGTTGCGCGCCATGTTGCCGCCGGCCAGCCAGCCGCGTTCCAGGACGGCGACGTTCGTCAGGCCGTGGTTCCTGGCCAGGTAGTACGCGGTGGCCAGACCGTGGCCGCCGCCGCCGACGATGACGACGTCGTAGGAGGGTTCGGGGTCGGGGTTGCGCCAGAGGAAGTCGGGGTGGGTCAACGTCGGATCTTCTCCATCCCGGGGTCGTACAGGGGCTCGGCGGCGACCTCCGCGGGGACGCGGCGGCCGAAGTAGGAGATTTCCACTTGTGTTCCGGGGTGGGCCAGCTCCGCGGGCAGCCAGGCGTAGGCGATGGGACGCTCGATCGTGTGGCCGTAGGCGGCGCTGGTGACGTAGCCGACCGTGCGGCCGTCGTGCCTGACCGGCTCCTTGCCCATGACGACCTCGGCACTGAGCAGCGGCACCAGCTTGCGGGTGACGTCGGCGGCGAGGGCGTCGCGGCCGACGAACTCCTTGTCCGTCTTGACCGCGAACCCCAGCCCCGCCTCGTACGGGGTGTGCTCGGTCGTCATGTCCACCCCCCACAGCCGGTAGCCCTTCTCCAGCCGCAGGCTGTTGAACGCGGCCCGGCCCCCCGCCACCGCGAGGCCGGGCGCCCACAGCGTGTCCCAGAGCTTCAGCCCCATGTCGGCGCCGGTGTAGAGCTCCCAGCCCAGCTCCCCCACGTACGACACGCGCAGCGCAAGCACCGGCACGTGCCCGATGTGGCCCTGGCGGCAGCCGAAGTAACGCAGGCCCTCGTGCGAGAGGTCCATGTCGGTCAGCGGCTGCACCAGCTCCCTGGCGCGCGGCCCCCACACCCCGACGCAGCAGGTGCCCGGCGTCAGGTCGCGCACGCGTACGCCGCCCGGCGCGTGCCTGGTCAGCCATTCGAGGTCGAGGTTGCCGTTGGCGCCGACCTGGAAGGTGTGCTCGTCGAGCCTGGCCACGGTGAGGTCGGAGCGGATGCCGCCCTTGGCGTCGAGCAGCAGCGTGTACGTGACGGAGCCGGGTTTCCTGTCCACGTTGTTCGTGGTCATGCGCTGCAGGAACGCCGCCGAGCCCGGACCGCTGACCTCGATGCGCTTGAGCGGCGTCATGTCGTAGAGCGCGACGCCCTCCCTGGTGGCCAGCGACTCCCCTGCCGCGATCGGCGACCAGTAGCGGCTCGCCCAGGCGTCCCTCAGCTCGGCGCCGGTGGCCGCCCTGGGCAGGTCCTCGTTGGCCGCGAACCAGTGCGGCCGCTCCCACCCCGCCGCCTCCAGGAAGAACGCGCCCAGCTCCCGCTGCCGGAGGTGGAACGGGCTCGTCCGCAGGGGGCGCGGCGACTCCATCGGCTGGAGGGGGTGGATGACGTCGTACACCTCGACGAAGTTCTGCTTGCCGCGCTCCTCCACGAACGCCGGCGACAGCTGCGCCTGCTCGAACCTGCCCAGCTCGCACTCGTGCAGATCGACCTCGGAGCGCCCGTTCACCAGCACCTCGGCCACCGCCCGCGCGACGCCGGCGGAGTGGGTCACCCAGACGGCCTCGGCCAGCCAGAACCCGTCGAGGTGCGGCGCCTCGCCGATCAGCGGGAAGCCGTCGGGGGTGAAGGAGAAGACGCCGTTGATGCCGTCCTCGTACTTGGACTCGGCCAGGGCGGGCAGCAGCTCGACGGCGTCGCGCCAGGCGGGGTCGAAGTCCTCCTCGGTGAACGCCTGCACCGATGGCATCGTGGTGCCTCGCGGGCCGATCTCGTCCTGGGTGACCGGCATCGGGCGGTGGGAGTAGGAGCCGATGCCGATGCGTTCGCCGTGCTGCCGGAAGTAGAGGTCGCGGTCCTGGTGGCGGAGGATCGGGCCAGGTCGCAGGGTGCCGAGGGGGCCCGACTTCGCGTACTGGTGGGCCAGCGGCAGCAGCGGCACGCTCAGCCCGGCCATCGCGCCGACCGTCGGCCCCCAGAAGCCCGCCGCGCACACCACCACGTCGGCGGGGATCGTCCGGTGCTCGCCCTCCACCACGACGGCGACGCCGGTCACCCGGCCGCCGCGCTGGTCGATGCCCACCACCGTGTGCCCGCCCAGGAACCTGGCCCCGCGCTCGGTGGCCCGCGCCGCCTGCCGTTCGCCGCACGCGACCGCCGTCGCGAGCCCGTCGGAGGGCACGTGGAAGCCGCCGAGCACCTTGTCCTTGTCGAGCAGCGGCCACAGCTCCGCGCACTCGCCGGGGTCGAGCAGCCGTGCCTCGACGCCCCACGACTCGGCCCAGCCGAGCTTGCGGTGCAGGTCGGTCCAGCGCTCGGGGGTGGTGGCCAGCTCCAGGCCGCCGACCTGGCGGAAGCAGTCCGCGCCGAGCGCGGTGTACTTCCTGACCGTGTAGGCGGCGAACTCGGTCATCGTCTTCGACGGGTTGGTCTGGAAGACCAGGCCGGGGGCGTGGGAGCTGGAGCCGCCCGCGGTGAAGAGCGGGCCTTGATCGACCACGGTGACATCCGTCCACCCCCGCTCGGTGAGCTCGTCGGCGAGGGCGCAGCCGACGATCCCCGCTCCCACGATCACCGTACGCGGTCGGCTCATGGTGCCTCCGGTTGTTCCTTATGACGCAACACGCACCGCACTACGCAACGACCATAGATTCCAGGGACCGCCGGAACAAGAGTCACTTCGGTACACAACGGCCGCATCCGGACTGTGCCCGCGAGGGGAGATCGAGCGGGGCGGCGTACCAGTACGCTGACCTCGGATCATCGCACGGGAGGGGGCGTCACGGCACCATGGCGCAGCGGCGCTTACTGGAAGGGCTCGGTGTCACGGCGGCCGAGGAGAGCGCCTACCGCGCCCTGCTGCGGCACGGTCCCGCCACGCTGAGTGAGCTGGCCACCGAGACCGGCTCGTCCGCCGCCGCCATCCGCCGCATGCTGCCCAGGCTGGAGGACCTCGGCCTCATCTCGCGCGTCGCCGGCCGCCCGCTCCGCCTCGTCGCGACACCGCCGACCATCGCCATCGACATCCTCGTCGCGCGCCGCCAGGAGGAGCTGACCCACAGCAGGGCCGCCGCCGCGCTGCTGGCCACCGAGGTCGCCGAGCGCGGCGGGCCGCATCCCGAGGAGGTGCTCGAGGTGGTGACGGGGCGCGACGCCGTCGCCCGGCGCTACCTCCAGCTCGAACGCAACGCCACCACGGAGCTGCTGGTGCTGGTGCATCCGCCGTACGCGGTGGACGTCAGCGACGACCAGGAGAACCTTCGCCGCGCCGCCCGCCGTGGCGCCCCCGTCACACGCGGCATCTACAGTCCGCTCGCCTTCGAACAGCCCGGCATGCTCGACCACACCCGCCGCGCCGTGGCGGACGGCGAGCAGGCCAGGCTCGGCCCGGTGCCCGTCAAGCTCGCCGTCGCCGACGCCCGCACCGCCATCCTGCCGCTGGTCTCCGACACGGACAAAGCCGTAGAAAGCGCCCTGGTCGTCCACCCGTCGGCCCTGCTGGACGCCCTCGTTGGCCTCTTCGAAACCCTGTGGCGCGCGGCCGTCCCACTCCGCCTCGCAACCGACGGCCTCGAACCAGAATCCTGGCCCTCACCCCCGGACACGGAGGTGCTGGCTCTGCTGGCGGCCGGCTTGAAGGACGACGCCATAGCCCGCCAACTGGGCCTCAGCCCCCGCACGGTGCAACGCCGCGTCCAGATGCTCGCCGAACGCCTGGGCGCCCGCACCCGCTTCCACGCCGGCTACCTGGCCGCCCAACACGACCTCCTCCCCAAGGATCCGTGATGACCGAGCCGATCACGTACGTCGTCACCTACGAGAACGAGCGCTGGGTCTCGCGCTGCCCCACCGGCGAGACCGAAGGCGTGGGTGTGGCCGGCTCCCTGTCCCAGCTCGAACGCGACCTGATGGAAGTGCACGGCTGGGCCTGGCCCGATGACACCCCCGGCGTGACCTTCGTCTTCGGCCGCTAGGTGATGAGGAGGCCGCCGTCCACGGGGAGGGTGACTCCGGTGATGTACGACGAGGCGTCGGCGGCCAGGAAGACGGCGGCCGCCACCAGTTCGGCGGGGTCGCCGGGCCGGCCCATGACGACGCGGGACTCCGTCATGCGTTCCAGATAGCCCGGCTTGTACTGCTCGGTCATCTCCGAGGCGAAGAAGCCGGGCTCGAGGCAGTTGACCCGGATGCCGCGGCGGCCGGTCCACTGCTGGGCCAGGTCGCGGGTCAGGCCCACGACGCCGGCCTTCGAAGCGCTGTAGGCGGCCTGGGGCAGGCCGGCGGTGGTCTCGCCGAGGACGCTGCCGATGTTGACGATCGACGAGCCCGGCCGCATCACCCGCGCGCACGCCTGCGCCATCCAGTAGGTGCCGTGCAGGTTGATGTCGATGACCTGACGGAACTCCTCGGGCGTCTCCCGCAGCGCGGGCACGGCCGTGCCGACCCCCGCGTTGTTGATGAGCACGTCGACCGCGCCCATGCCCTCGACGGCGGCGGCCACCAGCGCGTCGCAGTCGTCCGGCTTGGAGACGTCGGTCGGGACGGCCAGGCACCGGCGGCCGGTCTCCTCGACCAGCCGCCGGGTCTCGGCGAGACGATCGGCGCGGCGCGCGGCGATCACCACGTCGGCGCCGGCCTCCGCGAGGCCGCGGGCGAAGGCGACGCCCAGGCCCGAGGACGCACCCGTGACGATCGCCACCTTGCCGTCGAGCCGGAACCGCTCCAGCACCGTTGACCGCCCTCCACCAGATCCAGAGCCCGGTTGAGAGCCCGGCTCAGAGCCCGTATTCCTTGACGATGCGCTCGTGCCGCTCGACCTCGACGTCGATCTCGCGCGCCAGGTCGAGCCAGGCCAGCGGGTGCACCCAGCGCTCGGTGGCGTCGTCGAGCAGCGCGTCGACCTCGGCGGCCGAGACGTTGGGCGGCACCGCGACCCAGCCGAAGACGCCGGGCAGCGACTCGCCGGTGGAGGGGTGGGTGATGGTGTAGTTTTCGTCGCTGTAGACCCACATCGGCCAGCCGCGCTCGGCCATGACCTCGGTGAACTCCGCCCAGTCCTCCTCGCTCGGCGCGGCGCCGTCGAAGAAGTAGCTGGTGTAGCCGCCGGGCCGCAGGATGCGCACCGCGGCGAAGGGCGGCACGAAGTTCTGCTGCTCCTGCGGGTCTTCCGGCACCGGCTCAAGCAGCTGCGGGTCGAAGACGACGAGGTCGCCGGCGTTGTAGTCCATGCCGCGCGGCTGCGGCAGGGCGAGCCTGGCGGTGGCCGGGCCGGTGCGGATGGACAGCACCTGGCGCTGCCCGCCGTCGGGGGCGGGCAGGATGAGCCTGATGAGGCCCATCTCCTCCTCGATCGGCCCCTCGGCGGACTTGATCGGCATGCCGATCTTGGCCGCGCCCTTGCGCACGGTCTCCCAGTCTTCGGCCGAGGTGGCCATGACGATCATGCGCCAGGTGTCCTCCTCGGTGAGCTCGTCGAGCACCTCGAGCAGCACCTGGGCGCCCCTGGCGTTCTGGTCGACCTGCTGGGCGGCGCCGGACAGCAGGCGGCGGGCGTCGATGCCGGCCCCGGCCGCGACGGCGTGCTCGCCCGCCTCCACCGCCTCGGGCCAGCGCTCGCGGGCGCTGTGGAGGCGGGCGAGCGCGAGGTATTGGGCCGCGTGCGGCAGCATGGCGGCCATCTGCTCGAGCCGCTCGTCCTGGCGGGCCTCGATGAGCAGCGTGGTGAGGTAGGCGACGTCGTCACCGTCGGCGGTGGCGATCTCGCCGCTGTCGACCAGCTTCTTCCAGTAGATGTCGGCGCCGGTGGCGGGGTAGCCGAGGAAGCCGAGCGTGGTGGTGTGGCGGCGGGTGGCCTCGAGGTCGTCGCCGGACAGCGGGGCCAGCCAGCCCACCCACTTCTCGGGGTCGGCGTTGAAGCCGTCGGCGGCGTCGAACAGCCCGACGCGCTCCTCCAGCGGGCCGGGAGGGGCCGGCTCTTCCGTGCCGTCGGCGGCGGCGCGCAGCGCGGCGATGCGCTCGGCGAGGTCGCCGCTCTCGCGCAGCTCGGCGGTGCCGGACTCGGCGAGGTCGGCGAGCAGCCTGGCCTGCCACACGCCCTGCCGGCCGAGTGCGAGGTCGCCGGCGACCAGCGCCAGCTCGACGCGGGCGCGGTAGCCGCCCATCATGCCGAAGTAGTCGATCCACTGGCGCACGACGCGGCCGAGCTGCCAGGTGTTGGTGATCTGGGCGGAGCCGGCGAGCTTGCTGACCGCGTGGGTCCACTCGACCCACACGCGCGGGTGGTCGCCCACGACGTCGAGGTCGGGCAGCGCGTCGACGGACTCGGCGATGCGGCCGAGCGTGGCGAGGATGAGCGCCCTGCGCACGCCGTCGCGGTGCTCCTTGGCGACCGGGTCGTCGGGCTTGAACTCGGACGCCGCCTGCAGCGCGGTGAGCGCGTCTTCGGCGCGGCCCGCGGCCAGCAGCGCGCGGGCGCTCTCGGCGCCCAGCTCCCAGCTCGCCTCGCGGCCCGCCGTGCGCAGCCGCTCGACGGCGGACTCGGCGGAGGTGACGGCCTCGCCCGCCTTGCCGGCGTCGATGAGAGCGGCGACGTATTGCGTCGTGAGGCCGGAGAAGGCCGGATTTTCCGGGCTCATGCCCTCGAGGAAGGCGCCCACGGTCTCGATCCGCTCGGTGGCGTGGCCGGGGCCGTCGGCGTTGGCCCACGCGATGGCCATCGCCTCGGCCGCCGCCGGAGTCGCCGGGCACTCGCGTACGTCTTCGCGCTGAGCGAACGCCAGCAACTGCTTGGCGTCGTCGACCGCGACCGCGCCCTGGGCGCGGTCGCCGATGCGGCCGATCAGGTGCCAGTAGCGGGCGTAGAACTCGAGCCAGGGCAGCTCCAGAGCCTCCGCCTGCTGCGCGATGGCCGGAGCCATGACGTCGAGCTGCGGGTATCGGCCCTCGTAAGCCTGTGCGGGAAGGTCTCCCAGCGCCATGGCGAGGCCAACGTTGCCCGCCTCGGAAAGCTGCTGCTGGGTTTCGCCGACCCAGGCCCAGATGTCCACGTCCATGGGCAGTCAGTCTGCCAGGTCAACGAGCGTCCCCAAAACGCAGAAGCTCGATCAGCTCGTCCGATTCGGCGTCGGTGAGGACCGAGAACACCTCCGCCATGAGATCGTCGGTGTTCTCTTCCACGGCCGCGCGCCGCTTCACGACCTCCGGGCCCGGCTTCTCGTACGGCTCGGGCCAGGTGAAGAAGCGCGCGACGTCCTCGCCCGACGAGCGGCCCAGCGGCAGCGCGTCGTGCTCGGCGGCCAGCGTCGCCTCCAGGGGGTGCAGCCCGGCCGCGATCACGGCGTTGGCGTGCAGGCCGCCGCGCAGCTCGCGTACGACGTGCATGAGCTGGACGGCCCGCGCGGGCGGGTCGTCGGGCAGGGGCACGGCCCGCCAGCCCGCGAACAGCGGCGCCCCCACGGGCGAGGCCCGCTCGACGACCGGCTCGAGCAGCTCGGCGATCCTGGCGCAGCCGTCGTAGCCGCCCAGCTTGCGCCGCCCCCACTCGTGGCAGGCCGCGGCGTACAGCGCGACGGCGCGGTCCGCGGCCAGCTTGCGCCCGCCGTTCCAGCTCGCCTCGACGTGCTCGGGCGGGAAGAAGACGGCGACCGACGTGACAACGTCGGCCGCGCACTCGCCGAGCACGCCGCAGCGGCCGCGGAAGTACGCCTCGCGCGGGCCGAGCCCGTAGTCGTCGCAGATGGCCTTGACCTCGCGCGAGATCATCCATCCGCCGCCGAACTGCCCTATGGGTGTCTTGACCCGGGCCGCCGTGGTGCGTGGGTGCGCCATGTCCACCTCTCAGTTCAGGAAGTGAACCCAGCATCCCCTAGCAGAACATCATTCTGCAAGAGTCAGTTCGCCGCTCGCGATGATCACCGCGGGCCCCGACAGGTAGCTGGTGTCCTCGTCGAGGATCACCGTCAGCGTGCCGCCCAGCACCTCGATCGTCCACGTGCCCGTGGTGTCGCCGGTCAGCGCCGCCGCCGCGACCGCCGTGGCCACCGCGCCCGTGCCGCAGGCCCTGGTCTCGCCCGAGCCGCGCTCGTAGACGCGCATGACCGCCCGGCTCGTGCCCACCGGGTTGAACAGCTCGATGTTGACCCCGGCGGGGAAGACGCCCGTGTCGAACCCGGGCTGGTGGTTGAGGTCGAGCTGCGCGACCGGGTCGCCGATCGCGCAGGCCAGGTGGGGGTTGCCCATGTCGACGTGGATGCCGGTGTACTCCTGGTTTCCCACCGTCGCCGTGCTCTCGCCGTGGACGGAGGGCTTGCCCATGTCCACCGTGATGTCGCCGTTCGGCTCGACGCGCACCCTGCGCACGCCGCCCCTCGTCGCCACGCCGAACTCCGTGCCGTGCGCGAGCCCGGCGTCCACCAGGTAGCGGGCGAACACCCGCACGCCGTTGCCGCACATCTCGGCCATGCTGCCGTCGGAGTTGCGATAGTCCATGAACCACTCGGCGGCGGCCGCCTGGTCGGCCACCTCCGGGCTCTGCTTCGTGGGCGCCACGCGGAGCACGCCGTCGGCGCCGATGCCGGCCCTCCTGTCACAGATCTTCGCGACGAGCGAAGCCGACAGATCGACCTCACCGCCGTGATCAGGCAGGATGACGAAATCGTTCTCGGTGCCGTGCCCCTTGAGAAAGCGCATCTTCAAAGTTTATTCGTACGGGTGTCCGGCTATGAGATCGAGGGATCGCTCAAGCAGGTCCGGGGCGTCGTACGCCAGCCACCGCACCCGCGGATCCCGGCGGAACCACGACTCCTGCCGGCGGGCGAAGCGCCTGGTCAGCCTGACCGTCTCGGCCTTCGCCTGCTCCTCGCTCCACTCCCCTTCGAGAAACTTGACGACCTGGGCGTAACCAAGCGCCCTGCTCGCCGTGCGCCCCTCGGCCAGGCCCTGGCCCAGCAGCGTGCGCACCTCGTCGACCAGCCCGGCCGCCCACATGCGCTCGACCCGCAGCTCGATCCGCTCGTCGAGCACCGGCCGCGGCACCTCGATGCCGATCTGCACGCTCGGATAGACCGCGTCGTACGACGGCATGGTCGCCGAGAACGGCCGGCCGGACAGCTCGATCACCTCCAGCGCCCGGACGATGCGGCGGCCGTTGGTCGGCAGGATCGCGGCGGCGGCGGCCGGGTCCTGCTCGCGCAGCCGCTCGTAGAGCGGCGCAGGGCCGCGCTCGGCCAGCTCGGCCTCCAGCCTGGCCCTGATCTCCGGCTCGGTGCCGGGGAACTCCAGGTCGTCGATGGCCGCCCGCACGTAGAGGCCGCTGCCGCCGACCAGCACGGGCACCTCGACGGCGTCGAAGACGGCCCTGGCCAGCTTCTGGTACTCGGCCACGCTGGCGGTGACCGTGACGTCCCAGATGTCCAGCAGGTGGTGGGGCACTCCGCGGCGCTCGGCCGGGGTGAGCTTGGCCGTGCCGATGTCCATGCCGCGGTAGAGCTGCATGGAGTCGGCGTTGACGCACTCACCCCCAAGCCGGAGGGCGAGGTCGACGGCGAGATCGGACTTTCCTGCCGCCGTGGGACCCACGACGGCGATCACTGGCTGCTGGCGCACGGCGACAAGTCTGCTAGAGATCCAGCAGGGTCGGCTGCAGGTAGCCCTCGTGGGTCAGCAGCCACCGCTTGGTCTCGACGCCCTCGCCGCCGCTGAACCCGCCCAGCCCGTTGCCCGCCACCACCCGGTGGCAGGGGATCACGATCGGGATCGGGTTGGAGCCCATGATCGAGCCGATGCCTCTCGCGGGCACGCTGGAGCCCGCGAGCGCGGCCAGCTCGCCGTAGGTGACGGCGGTGCCGTACGGGACCTCGTGCAGCGCCTGCAGGACCCGCAGCCGCGAGCCCGACATCAGCCGCCAGTCGATCGGCGTCCCGAACGTCTTCAGCTCGCCCGCGAAATAAGCCTTCAGCTCGGCGACGGCGCAGGCCGTACGATCCGGGTCATGGATCACAGCCAGATCGAGCCGGCCCGCCACCCCGGCGCGGGACCCCCAGCCCGACGCCACGAGGCCGTTCTCGGTCAGGGCCAGGGCGAACGTGCCCACCGGCGTGGGCACCTCGGCGATGGCGACCGTCTCCTCGCTAGGGGTCATCGTGTCCTCACGTGAGCTCGTGGTGCTGGGGACGTCCAGCGCGGTTCCTACCCGACACCGTAACCACAACGGCTACCTCCTGCGCTGGGACGGCCAGGGCTTCCTGTTCGACCCGGGAGAGGGCACGCAGCGCCAGATGACGTACGCGGGCGTGAGCGCCAACGACGTCCACTGGATCTGCCTGACCCACTTCCACGGCGACCACTGCCTCGGCGTGCCGGGCATCGTGCAGCGCATCGCCCGCGACAAAGTACGCCATCCCGTCCGCGCCGTCTTCCCCGCCTCCGGCGAGACGTACTGGCGCAGGCTCCGCCACGCCGCCGCCTTCGCCGACACCGCGGTCATCTCCGAACATCCCGTCTCCGGCGATCCGGACTCGGTCGGGCCGGTCATCGCGCGCCGGCTGTCCCATCCCGTCGAGTCCTACGGCTACCGCGTCCAGGAGCCCCTCGGCCGCCGCATGCTGCCGGAGAAGCTGGCCGCCCACGGCATCCGCGGGCCGGAGGTGGGC
>NZ_JBEXLH010000019.1:0-143120 GCF_040609855.1 Nonomuraea sp. NPDC004580
CGCTTTCCCCTCCCACACCCCGCCCTCACCCCCCCAAACTTTGCCAATCCACCCCGCCAGTTCCCCCGGGGGGGGCCCGCACCCCCCCCCCACCGGACTGTGACGACCGCCACCGGCGGCACGTTCTCTCGGCGCGGGGAAACCTGCTGGAGAAGGTCGGCTCCGTCGTCGTCCCGTTCGGCGTCACGCTGTACGCGCTGCTCTCCATGGGCTACCAGGGCATGTACGGCATCACCCCCGAGCAGGCCGGCATCGACCAGTCCGTGCTGCTCGGCCGGCTGCTGGGCACGATCCTCACCGAGGCGCAGATGTTCTCGCCCGACCGGGAGAAGGGCTTTACCTGCGGAAGTCTCGCGGAGTAGCGGCCCGGCAGGGGGTACGGGACCCGTCCGCCGCGACGGCGGGCGAGCACGCCATGGGAGGGTTTGGAGACCGCCATCCGCACCCCGGAAAGCGGTCAGATTACGACAAGCAATCCCCTATCGGGACAAAGCGGTAGATACCGTGACCGTATGGCTCGCGTAGGGAGGCGTGAGGAGCCGATGCTGTCGCGCGGGACCGAGTGGCTCAGCGCGTCTCACCGGCTCCGGCCGGCCGGGCCCCTGGCCACCTCGGCAGTGGACGAGACGCTCGTTCGCGCGGCGCGCGCGACCGGCGCCCACATCGGCGTGCTCTATCTGCTGGACGCCGACGACGAGGTGCTCCTCATGCAGGCCCAGCTCGGACTGCCAGGCCCGATGATCGGGCAGTGGGGCCGGCTGCGGGCCGAGGCGGGCGTCCCCGCGACCGTCGCCGTCCGCAAGGGCGAGCGCGTCTGGGTGCCCGACCTGGAGGAGCTGGCCCGACGCTTCCCCGCCATGGCCTTCCTCGTGCCGTACCACTTCTCCGTGCTGGCCACGCCGCTCAGGGTCGGCGGCCGGGTCGCCGGGTCCTGGGTGCTCATGTGGTCGTCGTCGCAGGCGCCGCGGCTGGGGGCGTACGAGCTCGGGGTGGTCGACGAGGCCACCCGCCGCATGCAGGAGCTGCTCGCCGAGACGGCGGAGGACGGGCAGCGGCCCCCCGTCACCCCGCAGCCCCGCACGCTGACCCCCCTTCCGCCGCCTCCGTCCGACGTGGGGCGCTCGCTCGCCGCCTTCGGCTTCGCCGACCGGCTGCGCGACGGCTGCGTCTCGCTCGACCTGAACGGCCACATCACCTACCTCAACGACCCGGCCGCCGCGCTGCTCGGCGGCGCACCCACCGCGCTGCTCGGCCGCGTGGTCTGGGAGGCGGTGGACTGGCTGCGCGGCCCCACCTTCAAGGAGCGCTTCAGGCACGCCGTGGTCGGCCAGCAGCCCACCTCCTGCCGGCTCGGCACCTCGGGCGGGACCACCGTCGAGGCCCGCCTGCACCCCGACCCCTCGGGCGTCAGCCTGCACCTCATGACCATCGGCCAGACGGCGCTCGGCGACGGCTCGGCGCACCCGCAGCCGCACCACCTGCACGAGCTCCTGCACCTGGCCGCCACCCTGACCAGGGCGCTCACCGTACGCCAGGTCGTGGAGCTGGTCAGCGACCACATGATGGCCGCCTGCGGCGTCCACTCCATGGCGGTCTTCCTCGCCGAGGGCGGCAGGCTGCGGGCGCTGGGCTCGCACGGGTTCAGCAGCACGTTCCTCGAGCGGCTCAACGGGCTGCCGGTGGACTCCCGTACGATGACCGGCCAGGTCGCGCGGACCGGCGAGGCCAGGTTCTACAGCGACCGGGAGGAGATGGGCGGGCTCTACCAGCCCGCGCTGGACGCCGACGACATGCAGGCGTGGGCGTTCCTGCCGCTGTCGCTGTCCGACAGGGCGGCCGGCACCTGCGTGGTGGCCTTCGAGCAGCCACACCCCTTCACCTGCTCGGAACGGGCCACGCTCACCTCGCTGTCCGGCATGATGGCGCAGGCGCTCGACCGGGCCCTGCTGTACGAGGCCAAGGACAACGCCGCCCACTGCCTGCAGACCAGCCTGCTGCCGCACCGCCTGCCCGAGATCGACGGCCTGGAGACGGCCGCCCGCTACGTGCCCGCCACCCGCGGTGTCGGCATCGGCGGCGACTTCTACGACCTCATCCGCCTGCACGACCACGCCGCCGTGGCGGTCATCGGCGACGTGCAGGGCCACAACCTGGCCGCCGCCGCCCTCATGGGGCAGGTGCGCACCGCCATCCACGCCACCGCCACCGACCCCGACGCCGACCCCGGCACGGTGCTGCGCAACGCCAACCGGCTGCTGCTCGACCTGGACACCGACCTGTTCACGAGCTGCCTGCTGCTCCACCTCGACCTGCGGCTGCGCGCCTTCTCCGTGGCCAACGCCGGGCACCTGCCGCCCCTGCTGCGCGCACCCGGCGGCGTCGCGGAGCCGGTGGACGTGCCGCCCGGACCGCTGCTCGGCATCGACCCCGACGCGGAGTATCCGACGATGCAGGTGCCGTTCTCGCCCGGCGCCGTGCTCGCCCTCTACACCGACGGCCTCATCGAGGCGCCCGGCGTCTACCTCGGCGACGCCATCGCCCGCCTGGCCGCCCACCTGACCAAGGCGGGCCCGCAACCGCTGCACAGCCTGGGCGAGGCCATGCTCGACCAGGCGCCCGCCGCCGAGCAGCGCGGCGACGACATCGCGCTGCTGCTGCTCGAACACCTGCCGAGGCCATGACGGAGGGAGCGTAGCGAAGGATTCGCCCGGGTCCGGGCCGGACGATCGCGGCCACTCGAGGAGGTGGTGGCATGGGGCTGAGCCGAGCGGGACGGCGACGGCCGTTCCTGCGGTCGATCCGCGCGCGCTACACCTGCTGGGTCGGTGCGCTGTTCCTCGTCGTCCTGTCGATCGTCGCCACGCTCGCCGTCCTCGGCATCCGCAACAGCATCGTCAAGGACCTCGAAGAGGGCCTGCGCCAGGACATCCTGGGCTGGGTGAACCAGATGGCGCCGGGCGTCTATCCGCCGCCCCAGCCACAGCTGCGCACCGACTACATGCAGCTCGTGGACCAGGAGGGGCGGGTGGTGGCGGCCAACGACGCAGGGTCGCAAGTGCCGCCGCTGACCGACGTACGGCCCGCACTCGGCGAGCGCCTCGAGGACGTCGTGACCTGCCCCGAGCAGAGCCCGTGCCTCATGGTGGCGGTGCTGCGGTTCGACGGGCCGGTGGCCCAGACGTTGTTCGGCGGCGAGGAGCACTACATCATCGCCGGCGAGGTCCTCCCGCCCGCGCTGACCATGCCGTACATGTCGATCGGCTTCGCGGCCGCGGCGCTGATCGCCTCCGCCGCCGCGGCCTGGGTCACCTGGGTGGTCGTCGGCCGCATGCTCTGCCCCGTGCGCAAGATCAGCGACACCATGCGCGAGGCCACCGCCACCGACCTCAGCCTGCGCGTCCCGACCCCGCCTGGCGACGACGAGATCGCCAGGTTCGCCCGCACCTCCAACCTCTACCTCGACCGGCTGGAGAAGGCGGTGACCGCGCAGCGCCGCTTCGCCTCCCTGGTCTCCCACGAGCTGCGCGCTCCGGTCGCCGGCCTGCACGTGCAGCTGGAGGAGGCCCTCATGTATCCCGACGAGGTGGACTCGCGCTCCGCGCTGCGGCTGACGCTGCGCACCACCGAGCGTCTCCAGGCGATCATCGACGACCTGCTCGCCTACACCAAGGTCAAGGACGCGGGGCCGGTCGCGCACCAGCCGATCGACCTCACCGCGCTGGTGGAGGAGGAGCTGGCGGCCCAGCCGCGCACCGGCACCCGCATCCAGCTGCACCGGGCCGGGCGTCCTGTCGTGCTCGGCTCACGCGTGCAGCTCTCGCGCGTGCTCGACAACCTCCTCGCCAACGCGCGCCGGCACGCCCAGTCCAGGATCGACGTCTCCATCGCCCGCCGGAACGGGCACGCCGTGCTGGTCGTGCAGGACGACGGCAAGGGCATCGCGCCCGGCGACCGCGAGCGGGTCTTCCAGCCGTTCGTCCGGCTGGCCGAGGGGCAGCGGCTCGACCCCGGCGGCAGCGGGCTCGGCCTGGCGGTCAGCCGGGAGACGTGCATCGCGCACGGGGGCACGCTGACGGTCGAGGACTGCCCGTCCGGCGCCCGCTTCGTCGTCCGCCTCCCGGCCTGCGACGACCTCCCCGCCATCAGCCCCGCCATCGGCCCCGCCTGACCGTCGTCGCCGTGAGGGCCGCGCCCGTTTCCACCGGCCCTCGCTGTGACCCCTACCCACCGAGCCCCCGGATGAGCGGGTCACGCGTCCTCGTCGAGGCGGGAGAGCATCCAGCGGCACCACTCGATGCGGTGCCGTTCGTAGCCGAGGCCGCACAGCAGGGTCGCGTAGTTGCCGAAGCGCGGGTCGCCGAGGGCGGGCGGGCCGCCGAAGGAGGCCTCGTGGCGCTCGTACTCGGCCAGCCGCTCCTCGTGCGCGGCCCGCTGCTCGGCGAACATCCGCCGCACCATCCCCGGCTCGGCCAGCCACGACGCGTACGCCTTCAGCACCAGCTCGTCCCGCTCCGGCCGCTCGCGCGGCGGCTCGGTGACCCACCCGCGCAGCGCCCGCCGGCCCTCGGGCGTCAGATGGTAGACCTTCTTGTCCTGCGGGCCCGGCCCGTGCTCCGACTCGTACGCGACGAGCCCGGCGGCCCTGAGCTTCTGCAGCTCGGCGGCGCGGACGACCTCGCCGCCGCCCAGGCCGCCGCCACGAAGGCGGCCGCCAGCGAGACCATGGTGATCCCGGGGGAGAGCCTGCACGCCTCCGCCCTGTTCAGCAGCCCGCACGGCGCCGCGGTCCTCGACCGCATCGTCACGTTCCCGGACCGCCACAAGGGCTGAGCATCGGTCAGCGGAGGCGGGTCAGGCCGTCGAGGAGGCGTTCCACGTCCGTACGGTCGTTGTAGTGCACCAGGCCCGCCCGCACCGCGCCGCCCGAGTCGCGGATGCCCAGCGCCCCGGTCAGCTCCCAGGCGTAGCTGTGCCCGCTCCACACGTTGACCCCAAGCTTCGCCAGATGCTCGGCGACCTGGCGCGGCTCGTGCCCGGCCACGTTGAAGTAGGCCGTCGCGGTGCGCCGGGCGGGCTTGCCGTACAGCGTCACGTGCGGCATCGACTCCAGCTCCGCCACCAGCTCCGCGAACAGCCCCAGCTCGTGCTCCTCGGCCGCGGCCATGGAGGCGAGCAGGCGTTCGCGGCGGCTGCCGGCGCCGGGCACCATCGCGGCCAGGTGGTCCACGGCGGCCGTCACGCCGTCCAGGTCGGCGAAGGCCGCCGTGCCCGTCTCGAACCGCTGCGGCACCGTGTCGGGCGAGGGCGTCAGCTTGTCAGGACGCAGCGTCTCCAGCAGCCCGGGATCGGCGACGACCGCGCCGATGTGCGGCCCGCCCCACTTGTACGCGCTCGTCGCGTAGAAGTCGGCGCCCATCGCCCCCATGTCCACCGGCCCGTGCGGGGTGGCGTGCACGCCGTCCACGTACACCAGCGCCCCGGCCCGGTGCGCCGGCTCGGCGATGGCGGCCACGTCGGGACGGGTGCCGAGGATGTTGCTCGCCGCGCTGACCGCGACCACCCTGGTCCGCTCGTTGATCAGGTCGGCGTACTGCTCGACCGGCAGCTCCCCGGTGACCGGATCGACCTCGGCCCACCGTACGGTGGCGCCGGTCTGCGTCCACGGCCGGACGTTGGCGTCGTGGTCGAGCCGCGAGACCACCACCTCGTCGCCCGGCCCCGCGATCGCCCTGGACAGGCGATAGGTGAGCGTCGTCATGTTGGGGCCGAGGATGACGCCGTCCGGCCGGCCGCCCACCAGGTCGGCGACGGCGGCACGGCAGGCGGCCACGATCGCGTCGGAGCGGTGACTGGCCGGGAACGTGCCGCCCACGTTGCCGATCCCCGTCCGGTAGGCGGTGGCGATGGCGTCGATCACGGACTGAGGGACCTGGGTGCCGGCGGCGCCGTCGAGATAGGCGTGACCGTCGGAGAGAGCAGGGTACGCGGCGCGTACCTCTTTGATGGGGAAGGGCATGATATGTAGATGCTCACCCTGCGCGACCTCAACCGTGCCACACTGACTCGCCGGCATCTTTTGTCCCGTCACGAGGGTGACGTGGCCGACGTCGTGCACCGGCTGGTGGGCCTTGCAGGCGCAGGAGCCGCGCCCGCCGTACGTCGGGGGGTGGCAGAGCGAACGCTCGGGCAAGAAGGCCGAGCTGCTCGTCAGCCCGTTCGTGGCCACCGACCTGGGGCAGGTGAAGGAGGAAGGGCTCCGGCTGCCGGCCTTCGCCGAGCCGGACGCGACGACGACCGCTCTTGAAGTGACCGGCGCACAGTGATTGCGTTCGGGGCGGAGGTGTGACGATGCCGCAGCTTTCCGCCCTGGACGCGCAGTTCCTCCACTTCGAGACCGCCACCAACGTCGCCAACATCGCCGGGCTCGCCGTGCTCGACGGCCACCTGCACCGCGCCGACCTGCAGGATCTGCTCGAACGGCGGCTGCCGTACGTGCCCGCCCTGCGGCGCAGGCTCGCCGCCGTGCCGCTGGGGCTCGACCACCCGTACTGGCGGCAGGAGGACGACCTCGACCTCGACTACCACGTACGCGAGATCGGCCTGCCCCCGCCCGGCCACGACCGGCAGCTCGCCGAGCAGGTCGCCCGCCTGCACGCCCGCCGCCTCGACAGGAACCGCCCGCTGTGGGAGATCTACCTGATCCACGGCCTGCCCGGCGGCCGCACAGCCCTCTACACCAAGATCCACCACGCGGCGGTGGACGGCATCGGCGGCGCCGACGTGCTGGCCGCCCTGCTCGACGTCGGCCCCGAGCCCGCGCCGCCGCCCCGCGACGAGCCCGAGCACGACGCGCCGCCGCCCGGCACCGCCGAGATGGTGGCGCGCGGCCTGGCCCGCCTGGCCGCCAACCCCGCCCACGCCGTACGCTTCGCCGCCCAGGCCGTTCCGCACCTCGACGAGATCCCCGTCCTGTCGCAGTTGCCCGGTGCCGGCGCCGTCTCCGCCGTCGCCCGCCGCCTGGCCGGTGCGGGCCAGGCGCCCGATCTTCCCGCGCTGCCCCCGCTGCCCCCGCCGCGCACGCCGTTCAGCGGTCCCGTCTCCGCGCACCGCCGCTTCGCCTTCGTCTCGCTGCCGCTGGACGAGGTCAAGCAGGTGCGCAAGGCGTTCGGGGTCACGGTCAACGACGTCGTCATGGCCGTGTGCGCGGGGGCGCTGCGGCGGTGGCTGGCCGCTCACGGCGGTGTGCCGGGCCGGCCGCTGGTGGCCGGGGTGCCGTTCTCGGTGCGCCCGGAGGAGGGCGGCGGGGAAGGCGGCGGGGCGGGCGGGGAGGCGGGCAACCAGGTCGCCATCATGACCGCGCCGCTGGCCGTGCACCTCGCCGACCCGGTGGAGCGGCTGTACCACGTGCGGCATTCCATGCAGCGCATCAAGGACCGTTTCGCGCCGGTGTCCGCGCGATGGCTGCGCGAGTTCAGCGAGTCGATGCCGGCCGCGCTCATGGGGCTCGCCTCACGCTCGGCGTTCGACCTGGTCGGACAGGCCGCGCCGCCGATCAACCTGATCGTCTCCAACGTGCCAGGGCCCCAGTTCCCCCTGTACGTGTGCGGCGTCCGGCTGCTCGCCCACTACCCCGTCTCGGTGATCACCGACGTCAGCGGCGGCGTCAACATCACCGCCTTCTCCTACGACGGCTCGCTGGACGTCGGCGTCGTCACCGACAGGGAGATGGTGCCCGACGCCTGGGAGCTGGTCACCGACCTGCGCGCGGCCCTGCGGGAGCTGCGCGCGGCCGAGTCCGGCCTGCCGCACTGAAAGCCCCGGCCTGTGCGGGCTTTTGTCGGCGGCATGTGAAATCTTGGACCTCGGCGTGCACACGGCCGGGGCCGGCCGGCGCCCATACGAAGGGGAGATCGCATGGCCACCGCCGAGGAGCTCTACGAGGACCTCGTCTCCGAACACCTCGCCCGGCCGGGGGTGCGGATGGGACGCATGTTCAACTCCGAGGGGCTGCAGGTGAGGGGACGCGTCTACGCCTTCTACGCCAGATCACGAGGGCGGGTGGTGGTCAAGCTGCCGGCTCCGCGGGCGGCCGCCCTGGTCGAGGACGGCACGGCGGAGGAGATGCGCATGGGCGGCCGCCGCATGCGCGAGTGGGTCGGCCTCGCCCAGCCCGATGAGGAAACCTGGCGCCACCTCCTCGGCGAAGCCGCCGCCTACGGCGAAGAGCTGGCCGGCTGACCGGCCGTGGCGCGAGGGGCGGCCCGCGCACTGCCGCTGCCCGAGCAGCCCCCGTCCTCAGGCCACCCACACACCGCCCCGCGCGGGGTGGTCAGCGGATGGCCGCGGTGCCGAGCGAGGGTTCCAGGAGGTCGAAGACGCGGTGGGCTATTTCCGCGAGTTCGGTGGCGATGCCGTCGAGCGGGTCGCCGTCCGGGGCGGTCAGCATGCGGGACTGCAGCTCGCGGAAGAGCAGGCGGTCGGCGGCGGCGAGCTGGGCCGCGATCGCGCGCGCGCCGATCGGGTCGTCAGGCGTCTCGGCGGTGAGGCGCTCGGCGAGGGCCTCTTCCCTGAGGTCGTGCAGCTCGCGCAGGCGCGCGAAAAGGGTCGGGCTCTCGGCGATCATGCGGGCGAACGCGGGCCCGGTGAAGCCGATCACCGGGTCGTGGCGCTCGAGCGCGGCCATGTACTCCCGCCGCATCGCCCCCAGCGCGGGCTCACCCTCGGGCCGGCGAGCGAGGGTCGCGGCCGGGCCCGCCACGAACTCCTCGTGGTGGTCGAGCGCCAGGTCCTCCTTGCGGGGAAAATAGTTGGTCACGGTCATCTTCGCGACCCGCGCGGCGGCCGCGATGTCGGCGATCGTCGTGCGGTCGAAGCCACGTTCCAGGAACAGTTGGGTAGCGTGGTCAGAGATGGCCTGCCTGGTCTCTCGCTTCTTCTGTTCCCTCAAGCCCAAGGTGTCGATGCTCATAGCTCCAGTCTTACACAAAAACTTAGGTTCGACCTTATTTTAGGTTGACTCTTCTATCGGGGGAGCCTAATGTTAGGCGTGACCTAAGTTTAGGACGCCGTTCGTGCCGTACGTGAGCGAGGAGAAGGTTTTGTCCCAAGCAGCAGAGGTTCTCGAACTCGACGACAGCACCGCCGAGGGTGTCACCACCGTCGGCGCCGACTCGGTCAAGGCCTATCTCAAGGAGATCGGCCGCGTGCCGCTGCTCACCGCCGAGCAGGAGATCGAGCTGGCCAAGCGGATCGAGGCCGGGCTGTTCGCCAGGGAACGGCTCGACACCGAGCCGGGCCTGCCCGACGACCTGCGGGCCGACCTGGAATGGATCGCCGAGGACGGCACGCGGGCCAAGCAGCGCATGCTGGAGGCCAACCTGCGCCTGGTGGTCTCCATCGCCAAGCGCTACACCGGCCGCGGCATGCTCTTCCTCGACCTCATCCAGGAGGGCAACCTGGGCCTGATCAGGACGATCGAGAAGTTCGACTACCGGCTGGGCTTCAAGTTCTCCACGTACGCCACGTGGTGGATCAAGCAGGCGATCACCCGGGCGATGGCCGACCAGGCCCGCACGATCCGCATCCCCGTCCACATGGTCGAGCTGATCAACAAGGTCGCGCGGGTGCAGCGCCGCCTGCAGACCGACCTCGGCCGCGAGCCCACGCCCGAGGAGATCGCCCAGGAGTGCGAGCTCGAGGTCGACCGCGTCATCGAGATCCAGGGCTACGGCCGCGAGCCCATCTCCCTGCACACGCCGCTCGGCGAGGAGGGCGACAGCGAGTTCGGCGACCTCATCGAGGACACCGAGGCCGTCTCGCCGGCCGACGCGGTCTCGTTCACGCTGCTCCAGCAGCAGCTGCGCGCCCTGCTCGACCAGCTCTCCGAGCGCGAGGCCGGGGTGATCAGCATGCGCTACGGCCTCAACGACGGCAAGCCGATGACGCTCGACGAGATCGGCCGCGTCTACGGCGTCACCCGCGAGCGCATCCGCCAGATCGAGGCCAAGACCATGTCGAAGCTCCGCCACCCGTCCCGCTCCCTGGCCCTGCGCGACTACCTGAGCTGAGCCGGCGCCCCACGGCCGGGCCGCGGAGAAAGGCTGCGCCAAAGGCTCATCAAGAGTGTCGCCACAGCCCTATGAGGGCAGGGGCCGTCGGCCTACATTTCGAAGCGTGAAACGCTCCCGTTCGAGCCTCGTCCACCAGGCGACGTACGCGATCAAGCATCCGCACAAGATCGTGCCCCATCTGCGGCGATTGGCCCGCGACACGTGGTTCAGGCTGCGTACGCGGGACCACGTCGCCTACTACAGGGCCGTCATGCGCTCCGACACCGCCCGCGACCCCGAGGGCGCCGTAGGCTCCCACACCCACAAGCGCTGGCTGGCGCTCGGCCGCATGCAGTTCGACTACCTCGTCGAGCACGGGCTCAAGCCCGAGTGCCGGATGCTGGAGATCGGCTGCGGCAACCTGCGGGCCGGCCACCTGTTCATCGACTACCTGCACACCGGCAACTACTACGGCATCGACATCTCGCCCGACATCCTCATGGCCGCCCAGGACACCCTCGTCCGGCACGGGCTGGCCGACAAGCTGCCCCACCTGACCCCCGTACGCGACCTGCGCTTCGCGTTCCTGCCCGACGCGCACTTCGACGTGGTGCACGCCCACAGCGTGTTCTCGCACTCGCCGCTGCACGTCATCGAGGAGTGCTTCGCCCACGTGGGACGGGTGATGAAGCCGGGCGGGTGGTTCGACTTCACCTTCGACCGCACTGAGGGCAAGGAGCACCACGTGCTGCGCGAGGACTTCTACTACCGCACCGAGACGCTGGCCGCCCTGGCCGCCTCCTACGGTTTCACCGCCACGTTCATGGAGGACTGGGAACGCTCGCCGCACAAGCAGTCGAAGATGCGCCTGACCAAGCGACCGGCCGTCTGACCTGGCGATAATGCGGTGCGGCCGGTGCCCGCGACTGTCTATCGTGGGGGCACGTGAGAGATCTTCGCGCCCTGCCCAAAGCCCACCTGCACGTGCACCTCGAGAGCACCGTCCGTCCCGAGACCGTGCGCGAGCTGGGTGGCGAGCCCGCGCCCGAGGGGGTGTTCCGCACCTTCAGGGAGTTCGCCGACCAGCGGGCCCAGGTGCGGGGGCTGCTCCGCACGGCCGATCACTTCCGCCGGGTCGCGCTGGAGTTCTGCGCCGACGAGGCCGCCCAGGGCACCCGCTACGCCGAGGTGACGTTCACCGCCGCCGCCCACGGCGAGCGGGTGGGGCAGCCCGAGATGCCGTTGCAGGCCGTGGTCGACGGGCTGGCCGAGGGGCGGGCCCGTTACGGCATCGAGTGCCGGGTGCTGCTCGACCACTCCAGGCGGCGGCCCGTCGAGCGGCTGCGGCGGACGTACGAGCTGGCGCTGCGGCACGACGAGGTGATCGGCATCGGGCTGGCCGGCGACGAGAGCCACCCGCTCGCCCCGTTCGCCGGCGTGCTGGACGAGGCCAGGCAGGCCGGGCTGCACCTCGTGCACCACGCGGGGGAGTCGGCGGGGGCGGCCAGCATCCGTGAGGCGCTCGACGTGGGGCACGCCGAGCGGCTCGGGCACGGGATCCGGCTGCTCGACGACGACCTGCTGGTGGCGGAGGTACGCGAGCGCGGCATCCCGCTGGAGGTGTGCCCCACCTCCAACGTGCTGCTCGGGCTCGTGCCGTCGCTGGCCGACCACCCGCTGCCCCGGCTGCGCGCCGCCGGGCTCGCCGTCACCGTCAACACGGATGGGGAGACGGCGCTGGCCGACGAGTACGCCCGCCTGCGCGACGTCCACGGGTTCACCGACGCCGACCTCGCCGGCCTGGCCCGCGCCGGCATCGACGCCTCCTTCGCCCCCGACCCCCTCAAGTCGGCCCTCCGGTCCGGCGTCGACGCCTGGCTGGAGCAGCCCGCATGACCAGCGACCACGACACCTCGGCCCCCACCGGCCCCGGCCCCTCGCCTCAGGGCGCGGCCTCTCCGGAGGGCGGGGAGGCGCCGTGCGGCGAGGTGGTGGCCGCGTTCGGCGGGGTGGGGAAGCCGGTGTGGCTGGGTGGAGCGTGGCGGGCGGGGCCCGTGGTGCTCAAGCGGGTGGCGTTCCTGCCGGAGACGCTCTGGCGGGCCGAGGTGCTGGCGTCCCTGCCCGAGTCGCCGGAGTTCCGGCTCGCCCGCCCCGTCCGGGCGGGCGGCGTATGGGTGGTGGACGGGTGGGAGGCGGCGCGGCTGGTGGCGGGGGAGCCGGACATGCGCAGGCAGGACGACGTGCTGCGGGCCGGTGCGGCGTTCCACGCGGCGATCGCGCACCTGCCGAGGCCCGGCTTCCTCGACGCCCGCGACGACCCCTGGGCGTCCGGGGACCGGGTGGCATGGGAGGAACGACCGGTGACCTCGGACGCGGCCGGCCTGCTCGCGCCGCTTGTCCGGGCCCGCCGCCCGGTCGGGCTGCCGTCCCAGGTGGTGCACGGCGACCTGCCGGGCAACGTGCTGTTCGCCCCCGGCCTGCCACCCGCGATCATCGACTGGCCGGTCTACTGGCGGCCCGCCCCGTGGGCGTCGGCCGTCGCGGTCGCCGACGCCCTGTGCTGGTACGGCGCCACCCCCGGCCTGGCCGCCCGCTGGGCCCACCTGCCGCAGTGGGGGCAGCTCCTGGTCAGGGCGCTCATCTACCGCATCGTCACCGACGACCTCACCCTGGGCGAGGACGGCTGGACCCAGGACCGGGTGGCCGCGTACCACCCGGTCCTGGACCTCGCCGTCACCTACGCCCGGCGGTCCTAGCCGCGGGAGAGCTGGACGACCGCCGCTCCCAGCGGGGCCAGGGACACCTCGCCGGACACCGGCCGCCCGGTCAGCAGGTCTGTGCCCTCACCTCCCACGGGCACGGACGCGTCCGACTCGGCGCTGTGGTTGAGCAGGAACACGTACTCGTGCGAGGCGTCCCCGCGTACCGAGCACTCCACGTGCGCGGGCACGCCCTCGAAGCGGGAGCGCACGCCCGACTCGGCGACGACCCGCGCCACCGTCTCGTCGAACGCCTCCCGCTCCAGCAGCGTCGCGAAGTAGACCACCCGCCCGGACCCGAACCGGTTCTCGACCACGGCCGCCCGCCCCGCGAGCAGCCCGTCGGCGTACGTGGCCAGCGCCGTGCCGCTCTCCAGGTGCAGGTCGTCGCGCCACCAGGTGGAGGTGGCCCGCCGGCCGTCGGCGAACTCGACGGTGAACGACTCGTCGGGGCGCGCCGGCCAGTACTCGTCGATCTTCGCGCCGATGAGCCGCCGGAACGCCCCCGGGTAGCCGTCCGGCCTGACCCGGTTGTCGGCGTCCACGACCCCGGAGAAGAACGACATGACGACGGTGCCGCCGTCGCGCGCGAACGCCTCGATGCGGGCCGCGCCCGCGTCGTCGATCAGGTACGCGTTCGGCACCACCAGCACCTTGTAGCCGTCCAGCGAGGACGACGCCGACACCACGTCCACCGCGTGGTGCCGCTCCCACAGCGGCGTGTAGTGCCGCATCACCGTGTCGGTGTAGCTCCAGTCGTTGCGCGGCAGGCCGAAGACCTCCTCAAGGCCCCACCAGCCGTCCCAGTCGAACAGGATCGCGATGTCGGCCGACGAGCGGGTGCCGGCGACGGGCGCGAGCAGCTTCATCTCCCGCCCGAGATCGGTGACCTCCTTGAACGTCCGCGACTCGGGCCCCGAGTGGGGCAGCATCGCCGAGTGGAAGCGCTCCTGCCCGCCCCTGCTGGCCCGCCACTGGAAGTACATCACCGAGTCGGCGGCCCGCGAGACGGCCTGCAGCGAGCCGAGCCGCATGCGTCCAGGCTCCTTGACGATGTTGAGCTTCCACTGGCTGACCGCGCTGGCCGCCTGCTCCATCAGCATCCACGGCTGCCCGCCCTTGAGCGAGCGGAACAGGTCGTAGTTGAACGCCGCCGACACGTGCGAGTCCGCCTCGGCCGGGTTGGGGTAGATGTCGAGCGCCGCGGCGTCCTCCTCCCGCGCCCACTTCCAGTAGTCGGCGTGACGGAAGAAGCGCATGAAGTTCGTCATGACCGGGATGTCGTCGCGGAAGGAGCGCACGATGTCCCGCTCGGCGATGTAGCACTCCAGCAGCGCGTCGGAGGTGAAGCGCTTGAAGTCGAGGCGGCGGGTGGGGTTCATCCACGTACGGGGGATGTGCGGCACGTCGACCTGCTCCCAGTCGGTGTAGACCTGGCCCCAGAAGCGGGTGGTCCACGCCTCGTTGAGCGCGTCGAGGGTGCCGTACTTGCGGCGCAGCCAGTGGCGGAAGTTCACCGAGGCGGCCTCGCCGTACGACGTGGGCCCGTACTCGTTGCTGATGTGCCACATCGCCAGCGCCGGGTGGAAGGAGTAGCGCTCGGCCAGCTTGGTCGTGATCCGCGCGGCGTACTCACGGTAGATCGGCGACGAAGGGTCGTAGTGCAGCCGGTTGCCGAAGCCGAACGGCTGGCCGTCCTCCCTGATCGGGAACACCTCGGGGTGCAGGTGGGTGAGCCAGACGGGCGGCGCCGCCGTGGGCGTGGCCAGGTTGACGCTGATGCCGTTGTCGTGCAGGAGGTCCATGACCTCGTCGAGCCAGCCGAACTCGTACCTGCCGGGCTCGGGCTCCAGCGCCGCCCACGCGAAGACGCCCAGGCTGACGGTGTTGACGCCGGCCTGCCGCATGAGCCGGACGTCCTCCTTCCACACCGTGCGGTCCCACTGCTCGGGGTTGTAGTCGCCGCCGAAGGCGAAACCGCCGACGCGCCGCCTGAACGCTTCCATGCGATCCATGCTCAGCGCTCCTCGGCCATCACGACGACGGTGGTCAGCCGTGGCTCGTCGCCGGTGCACGCGTGGACCGGGCCGGTCAGCAGCACCGTGCGCTCCTCCACCACGTCGGTGACCGAGCGGCGGACGGACAGGCCGACCTCGCCGGGCTCGACCACGCGCCGCCCGTCGCGGCCGGTGAACGACAGCAGCCGGGCCGGCACCGCGAACTCCACCTGCGCCGACTGCCCCGGCGCTAGCTCGACCCGGGCGTACCCGACGAGCTGGGCCAGCGGCCGGGTGACCGAGGCGATCCGGTCGGAGGCGTACACCTGCACGACCTCGGCGCCTGCGCGGTCGCCGGTGTTGGTCACCGTCACCGCGCAGCGGATCGTCTCACCGGCCGGCACCTCGCCGTCGGCGGTGAAGGCGGAGTAGCCGAAGCTCGTGTAGCTCAGCCCGTGGCCGAACGGCAGCACCGGCGCCGGGTCGAGGTTGCTCACCGAGCCCGCCCCGCCGAGCTTGGGGTGCAGATAGCTGTACGGCTGGCCGGCCGTGCCGCGCGGCAGGCTCATCGGCAGCCGCCCGGACGGGTTGACCGCGCCGCTCAGCACCCGCGCGAGCGCGCCCGCGCCCTCCTGACCGGGGAAGTACGCCTGCACGACGGCCGCGGCGCGCTCGACGATGCCCGGCACCGCGTACGCGCGGCCGGTCATCAGCACCACCACGGTCGGCGTGCCGGTCGCGAGCACCGCGTCGGCGAGCTCCTGCTGCGCGCCCGGCAGGTCGAGCGACTCCACGTCGCAGCCCTCGCCCGAGGTGCCCCGCCCGAACAGCCCCGAGCGGTCGCCCAGCACGACGATCGCGACGTCGGACTCGGCGGCCAGGCGGGCGGCGGCGGCGATCCCCGAGCGATCGCCGTCGTCCACCCCCGTGCCGCGCTCGGTCGTGATGTGCGCCTGCGGCAGCTCCTCGCGCAGCGCCTCCAGCAGGGTCGGCGCGTTGATGCCGGTCTCGGCGTCGGGGAAGTGCGGCAGCACGTGGTTGACGAACGAGTAGCAGCCGAACAGCGCCGCCACCTCGTCCGCGTTCGGCCCGACGACCGCGACCTTGCGGCCCGCGGCGTCGCCCAGCGGCAGCACGCCGTCGTTGGTCAGCAGCACCACCGACTCCTCGGCCAGGCGGCGCGCGACGTCCCGCGAGACGGGGTCGTCGAGGTCCGCCTCGCCCTGCGGCTCCGGGTCGTAGTCGTCGTCGAGCAGGCCGAGCTCGGCCTTCTGCCGCAGCACCCGCCGCAGCGCCCGATCGACCAGCGCCTCGTCGACGCGGCCCGCCGTCACCGCCTCCTGCAGCGGGTCCAGGTACGTCACCCCGGTCGGCAGCTCGATGTCGATGCCCGCGGTCAGCGCCTGCGCGGCGGCGTCACCGGCGTCCTCGGCCACGGCGTGCAGGGTGTGCAGGAACGCGACCGCGAAGTAGTCGGCCACGACCGTGCCGTCGAAGCCCCACGTGTCGCGCAGCACGCCGGTCAGGTAGTGGTCGTCGGCGGCGATCGGGATGCCGTCGATCTCGGCGTAGGAGTTCATCACCGAGCCGGCGCCGGCGTCGCGTACCGCTACCTCGAACGGGAACAGCAGCGTGTCGGCCACCTCGCGGGCGCCCGCGTGCACGGGAGCCAGGTTGCGGCCGGCGCGGGAGTTGGAGTAGCCGACGAAGTGCTTGAGCGTGGCGATCACGCCGGCGGACTGCAGCCCGCGTACGTACGCCGCGCACACCGTGGCCACCTCGTACGGGTCCTCCGACACGCACTCCTCGACCCGCCCCCAGCGCTGATCGCGGATCACGTCGAGGACGGGGGCCAGCCCCTGGTGCACGCCGAGCGACCGCATGCCGGACCCGATGGCCCGGCCCATCTCCTCCACCAGCTCCGGGTGGAAGGACGCGCCCCACGCCGGCGGCGCCGGATAGGTCGTGGCCCGCCACGCCGCCAGGCCCGTCAGGCACTCCTCGTGCGCGATCGCCGGAATGCCGAGCCGCGTGTTCGCGCGCAGCCACCGCTGCCGCTCGGCCAGCGTCTTGCGCGCGGCCTCCGGCTCGACCGGCGTGGTGCCGAAGTGGCGGGTGATGTGGCCGACGCCGTCGCGGGCGAACTCCTCGAACCCGAGGTCCTCGCCCTGCATCGAGTCCTGCAGCGGCGCGACCACGCCCTTCTTCCTGTTGACGTTCAGCCACACCCCGACGAGCTGCGCGAGTTTCTCCCGCAGTGACATGCCGGCGAGTAGTTCCTCGACCCGCCGCGCCCGCTCGCGGGCGATCTCCGGCTCCGGCGGATCAACAAGTGCTGGCATGACCCCTCGCGACTTCCCTAGCTGCGGAAATTTTCTGGGCAACTTACCGAAAAACTCTCGTGACATTGCCGAGCTGTTACGGTAGGGTCCGGCTCGCGGCCCTGTCAATAACCCGCTCACATGGCGGAATCCCGCCTGGTCAGCGGGTCGCCTGGGTCCGGCGGTTTTCCGAAAGTTTGTAACTTCGCCGGTGCCGCCCAACGGCGGTGCCATGGCAAACGGGAGGTCCTGTGCCTCGAGCCACGCTGGCCGACGTCGCCGCGGCCGCCGGAGTGTCCGTACCGACGGTCTCCAAAGTGCTCAGCGGCAAGAAACACGTCTCCGCAGCCACCAGGGACAAGGTGCTCGAAGCGGTCAGAGCCTCCGGCTACGAGGCGCCGCGCCCGCCGACCAAGCCCCGCGTCGGCGTCATCGACCTGCTCATCGACGGCCTCGGTTCGCCATGGGCGCAGGTGCTCATCAGCGGCGCCGAGCAGGCCGCCGCCCGCTGGGGCTTCTCCCTCGTCGTCACCTCCTCCTACCGCGCCGACTTCGACCTGCGCCGCTGGATCGGCATGGTGCGCAAGCGCAACACCGACGGCATCGTGCTGGTGCTCTCCCGGGCCGACCAGCGCGAGATCGCCGCCATCGAAGAGCTGCTGCACGTGCCGCTCGTCCTGCTCGACCCCGTCGGCCAGCGCGACCCCCGCCTGTCCACCGTCGGCGCCACCAACTGGCTGGGCGGCGTCATGGCCACCACCCACCTGCTGGAGCTCGGGCACGCCAGGATCGGGTTCATCGGCGGGCCGCTCGACACGCAGTGCACGCTCGACCGGTACGAGGGCTATCTGGCCGCCCACCGGACCTTCGGCATCGAACCCGACCCCACGCTCACGCGCTACGGCGACTTCATGGTCCACGGCGGCAAGAGCCTCGGCGGCGAACTGCTCGACCGCGACGACCCGCCCACCGCCGTCTTCGCCGGCAACGACCTCCAGGCCGCCGGCGTCTACCAGGCCGCCACCGAGCGCGGCCTGCGCGTGCCCGACGACCTGTCGGTGGTCGGCTTCGACGACTCGACCCTGTGCGAGATGCTCTCACCGCCGCTCACGACCGTCCGTCAGCCGCTGGACGACATGGCGAACGAGGCCGTCCGTCTCGTCCACGAGGAGCTCACCCACCCCAGAGGCCCCTCGGGCACCCGCATCGAACTGGCCACGAACCTGATCATCCGCCGCAGCACCGCCCCCCAGACCGCCCGAACCTGACCCGACCCTTTGCCTGAGCCGTCCCCCGGCTCCGCTGCGCTCTGATTGGCCTGAGCCGTCCCCCGGCTCCGCTGCGGCCTGATTCGTCCGCCCGTCAGCGGGGCGTCGTCCTGCCCGAAACCGCCCCAGCACCGACCGCGACGACATAGCGCTGCCACCAGCCAAAGCAACGTCGCGCGGCCCGTGCTCCCGCCCCCCTCCAGGACCCCACGCCGTACGGCCACGCCCACGAGGCCTCACGCGCGCCTCCATGGCCCAATTCTTCGCACGCCCTCATCATCTTCGGGGCCCCTCCTGCCCCAGAAACCGGCATGCGGTCAGAGGAGGCCGGCGTCGCGGACCTTCATGGCGACGTGAACGCGGTTGTCGGTGCCGAGCTTGGCGAAGATGCGGGTGATGTTGGCCTTGACGGTGGCCACGCTCACCGACAGATCACGGGCGATCTCCGCGTTCGAGCTGCCCCTGGCCACCTCGATGGCGACCTCCCGCTCGCGATCGGTCAGCTCGGCCAGCTCGCGGGCGGCGTCGGGGCGGCGCGGCTCGTAGCGGCCGGTGGCGGCGGCGATCACCTGCTGGGCCACGGTCGGCGACAGCACCGGCTCGCCCTTGGCCACCGCACGCACCGCCTCGATCATCTTCGGCGGCGGCGTGTCCTTCAGCAGGAACCCGTTGGCGCCCAGCTGCAACGCCCGCAGCACCATGTCGTCGGCGTCGAACGTGGTCAGCACCAGGATCCGGGGCGGCGACGCCTGCCGCAGCAGCAGCTCGGTCGTGGTCAGCCCATCCTGCTCAGGCATCCGGATGTCCATCAGCACGACGTCGGGCCGCAGGTCGCGGATCACCGTCATGGCCTGCTTGCCGTCGGCCGCCTCACCCACGAGGTCGAGGTCGGCCTCGCCGCCCAGGATGAGCCGCAGGCCCGTACGCACCATGGGATCGTCATCCACGATCACGACTCTCACCACGGCTCAAGCCTCCCACGGCAGCGTCGCGTCGAGGACGAAGCGCCCGTCGCGTACATCATGAGTGATCCTTCCTCCGGCCATCCGCGTCCGCTCGGCCAGTCCTACCAACCCCAGCCGCCCGCCAGGCCCTGACCTGCCGGGCACCACCGCGTTGCTGACCCGGATGCGCAGCCCGTCACCGGGCCGCCCGCCGATCTCGGCCCGCACCACGCTCCCGGGCGCGTGCTTACGTGCGTTGGTCAGGGCCTCCTGCACGATCCGGTACGCGTGCCGCCCCGTCTGCGTCGGCAGCAGCTCCCTGTCGGTGACGGTGTCGTCCACCTCGACCTCCTGACCTGCACCGCGTACCTCCGCGAAGAGCGCGCCGAGATGCGCCAGCGTCGGCTGCGGCGGCGCGGGCCCGCCCTCCGTCGCGCCGCCCTGCCCGGCCGGTCCGTCCTGATCGGCGAGGTCGCCGCGCCGCAGCGTGCCGAGCACGGCGCGCAGCTCGGTCAAGGACTGGTGGGCGTTCTCCTGGATGGCCAGCGCCGTTTCCCGCGTCTGCTCGGGCGTCAGATCCTTCCGGTACGCCAGTCCGCCCGCCAGCATCGCCAGCAGGGAGATGCGGTGCGCCAGGACGTCGTGCATCTCCTGCGCGATCTTCAGCCGCTCGGCCAGCTTCGCCTGCTCCACCCGCTGCGCCTGCCCGCGCCGCTCCGCCGCCCGCCGCTCCGCCTCAAGCTCCCGCCGCCCCCGCAGGTAGAGCCCGAACACGGTCAGCCCGGCCAGGATCGTGCCCGAGACGACCGCGTAGACCGCCGTCAGCCGCCAGTCGCCCTTCCACCGGGTGGAGATCGCCACGCACACCCAGAACAGCACCCCCACCGGCACCACCTGGCGCCACCGGCGATGCGTGGCGAGCGAGGTGAACGCCGCGATCGCCGGCCCGTTCGCCGCGAACGAGAACGCCGACGCCGCCGCCAGCACCGTCGCGACCTGCCACGGCCACCGGCGCCGCAACGGCAGCAACGCGATGCCCACCGCCCCCGCGGTCATGTCGGCCAGCAGCACGCCCACGTCGGCCACCGGCCGGCCGACGCTGCCGCTGATGAGCACCAGAACGAGGAGCAGCAGCGGCGCCGAGGCGAACAGATAGAAGAGCGCGACCCCCAGCCACTCCACAGACCGCTCACCGGAAGAGGAACCCGGCAGGCCGCGGGGGAGGGGGCGCGGCATGTCCCGGGGGACGGGCACGCCTGGCGCCTGCTCCCAGCCCGGCCCCGGCTCATCCGATGCCGGACCGGGGACGTCATGCGCCTCGTTCGAGGCTGGACCCGGTGCGTTGTGCGGCTCGTTCGAGGCCGAGCCCGGGGCGTCGTGCGGCTCGTTCGTGGCCGCACCTGGTGCACGACGCGGTCCGTCCGAGGCCGCACCTGCGATGCGACGCGGTTCGTCCGAGGACGGGGCCGCCACGCCGTGCCGCTCGTCCGGAGCGGGGGCCGGTGAAACCGGGCGACCGCCGGGGGAAGGGGCCGGGGGCCATGGGGCGTCGCCTGAGGGCTGGTGCGGAGGGCCGGGGTGGTCGTGCACGGCACCAAGCCTAAACATCGCTTGGCCTGCGCATTAGCACCCTGGGTCGATCCCCGTGTAGACCCTCGGCCATAACCCGGCCGGTGGTTGTATCCCCGGCGACGGAGACTCTCGACCCTGGTCCGATGAGGCCGGGCCGCGTTTTCGATGAACTGGGGCACGTGATCGAACTCCACCGCGTCACCAAGACGTACAACGGGGTGAAGGCGCTCGACGACGTGTCCTTCACCGTCCACCCCGGCTCCGTCACGGGCTTCCTCGGCCCCAACGGCGCCGGCAAGTCGACGGCCATGCGCATCCTGGCCGGCCTGGCCAGACCTACCTCCGGCCGCGCCACCGTGCTCGGCAAGCCCTACGCGGAGCTGGCCCGCCCCGGCTACGACGTGGGCACCCTCCTCGACGCCGGCGCCCAGCACCCGGGCCGCACCGGCCGCGAGGTGCTCACCCTGGGCGCCCTCATGCTCGGCCTGCCCAGGTCACGCGTCGACGAAGTGCTCGGCCTGGTGGGATTGACCGGCAAGGAGGCCGGACGCCCGATACGCGGCTACTCCCTGGGCATGCGGCAACGACTCGGCATCGGCCACGCACTGCTCGGCCGCCCGAGAGCCCTGATCCTCGACGAACCCGCCAACGGCCTCGACCCCCAGGGCATCCAGTGGATGCGTGAGCTTCTGCGCGGCCTGGCCGCCTCCGGCTGCGCCGTCCTGCTCAGCTCCCACCTGCTGTACGAGGTGGAGCAGGTCGCCGACCGCATCGTGATGATCGGCGCAGGACGCGTCCTGGCCGACGGCACTCTCGCCGAGCTCAGCCAAGGCCGCAGCCTCGAACAAACCTTCCTCGACCTCACCTCCCCAACCTCCCGCACCCCTGCCTAACCTCACTCACAACCCACCACTCACCGCTGCACCCCTGTCTGACTCGCGTTCGAAACTCGCGATCCACCGCCGCATCTGCGTTTGACGCGCGTTGGGAATCCGCCACTCACCGCCGCCGCACCTCTATCTGACTCGCGTTCGGTACTCGCGACTCACCGCCGCTGCACCTCTCACCGCCGCTGCACCTCTGCCTGACCCGCGTTCGGGAACCGCCACTCACCCTCAATCCTCTATCTGATCCGCACTCAGCACCCGCCACTCACCGCCGCACTGCCGACTGCCCACCACTCGTGACTCCGTCTTCTCGCCTGCCGCACCCAGCGTGCCTGAGCCCTGCCCTCACCACGCCCGCTCTGCTGCTGCTGTGCCACCATCCGCCGCTTGCGCCGGCCGCCGGCAACAGCCCCTGCACATCCGGCCCGAAATCGTAGCGACCACCGTCAGCGATTCCGAACCGACCGCCCGTCTTTCCTTAGTGATTGGACTTTGGCATGACCACCCACACCGCCATCCAGCTTCCGCAGCGCGTCACGTTCGGGAGGTTGTTGCGGGTTGAGGCGCGGAAGTTGCTCGATACCCGTACCAGCCTGATCATGACCGGAGTTCTCGTCGTCGTGGCGGTGGCGCTCGTCGTCGGGCGGGGGGTCGTGACGGAGACGGCCGATCTGTTCATGCTGGCGGGGACGGCGGGGACGGTGTTCGGGGTCCTGCTGCCTGTGCTGGGCATCCTGTCGATTACCGGCGAATGGCAGCACCGTACGGCGCTGACCACGTTCACCCTGGAGCCCAGGAGGGCGCGGGTGCTGGTGGCCAAGTGCCTGTCTGTGCTGGTGGCGGCCGTGCTGGCGTGCCTGCTGGCGGTGCTGGTCGCGGTGCCGACGACGGCGGTGGTGGCGTCCGTGCAGGGCGTTGAGGCGACGTGGGGGCTGGAGGCGCACGTGCTGGTGGGCTGGATCGCCACCATGGTGCTGCTGACCGCAGAGGGCCTCGCCCTCGGGTTGTTGCTGCTGAACGCCCCGGCCGCCATCGTGATCTACCTGGTCAGCCCCATGGTGGGGAGCTTCGCCGCCCAACTTGGCGCCGGAGGTAAAGCCGTGGCACAGTGGCTGGACCTCAATTCCACCAGCGACGTCCTGATGAGCGACGACGTGACGGCCGGCGGTCTGGCCCGGCTGGCGGCGTCGGTGGCGCTCTGGATCGCCGTCCCCGCCGCGGTGGGCACCCTGCGGGTGCTGAAGCGGGATGTGACCTGACGCTTTACCGGCAAGGTAGATCTATGCCGGTTTCGTGGTGATATGTTTGCCAATGTCCGGTTTAGGAGGGTACTGTCGTAGACGTTACCGAGCAGTGACCCGCGCCTGACCAAGAGAGGCGGGGCCTGCCCCGGTTTCCCTGGATCCCGTTCCCGTGGATTCTCGCGCTCTACGTAGCGTCTGTATGGCGTGCTGCCCGGCTACGTTCGTCCTGACGAGCGCAAAGTTCCCGTCCCCTAACAAAGGACCTGAATTTTCCTATGTCTGCTCGCCTGCGTTCCGTCGCCATGCTCGCAGCCTCCGCCATCGCGGCCATGACCGTCGGCGCGACCACCGCTCACGCCGAGACCGACGTCGAGCAGCGTGGTGTGCTGAAGGGCTCGACGACCGCGTCCTACTTCTGGGACGACGCCTCCGGCCGAGCCGGCGACACCGGCCTGCCCGCCGCGGGCAAGCCCATGCAGAAGGGCCTGGCCGCCAGCCCGAGCTGGCCCCTCATGACCGAGGGCTACGTGCTCTACCAGGGCAAGAAGCTGCCCTTCTTCGTGGGTGACCGCGGCCCCGGCGACCCCTCCAACCGTGGCGTGATGCTCGACCTCGACGCCAAGACCTTCGCCGAGCTCACCGGCGGCACGTTCAACTCCCGCACGCTGGGTGTCGACGGCGTCAAGGGTCAGGGCCACATCAAGGTCGACTACATCATCACCAAGTGGGGCGATGGGGTCGGCAAGAAGAGCTACCCCGTGGCGTTCTCCACCGGCGCCTGGTCCGAGAAGGACCAGAACCCGGTCATCCAGCAGGTGTCCGTCAAGGTCCCTGCCAAGTAAAGCGGCTCCAGCTGAGTGGTTCCCCGACCCCAGCTGGACGGCGCCCCGTTGCGGGGCCCCGTTGAAGCGGCCGGATGAACCGGCCAGGTGAACGGCCTGGCGGTTCGGCCGGAGAACCCCCACACCCCCTGAACCCCCTCGGAGAGGGCGCTCCCGCAGCGGGAGCGCCCTCTTCGCCGTTCCTCGGTGTCGGGACGAAACCGTCACCGCAGCGCCCGTGCTAGGAGCGTAAGCCCCGATGCGCTGGCCGCAAGTTTTGGCGACCGCCAGGCAGGGCCGGTGCTTTGCTGTTATCGGAGCCCGGAGCCCGGAGCCCGGAGCCCGGAGCCCGGAGCCCGGAGCCCGGAGCCCGGAGCCCGGAGCCCGGAGCCCGGAGCCCGGAGCCCCGGCGCGGGGTTACGGCTCGGAGTGGCGCGCCCGGAACTGGGGTCGGGTATCTCAGGTCCGGGCGGGCGGTTGTCCCGGGTCCGGGCGGGGCGGTTGTCCCGGACCCGGGCGGGTGGCTGTCTCGTGTGGGGCGGGGTGGTTATCGCTGGTTCGGTACGGGGACCTTGGACCAGTCGATGTCCGAGCCGAAGTAGAAGCTCGGGTAGGCGGGCTGGTTGTAGCCGGTCTGCTGCCTGGCCACGTCCACGCGGTACTGCGGGTCGTGCATGAGCGTGTACAGCTTCCTGTCGGTCACCTCGGTACTCAGGTAGATGCGGATCGCGGTGCTGTCGGTCGTACGGACCAGCAGCTCCTCGCGCCAGTCGCCGAAGACGTCGGCCACCAGGCCCGGGTTGCCCTTCGTCCAGTTGTTGGTCAGCGTGCCCTCGGCGGTCAGCAGCGTTCCGCGCCGGTGGTCGTCGATGGTCGGCGTCTGCAGGACGTCGGTGGCGGTGCCGTTGACGAGCTGCGTGGTCATGTCGGCGGCCCAGCGGATGCTCATGTTCGTGCCGGGCGCGTTCCTGCCCAGGTAGTCGCCGCGCGCCGACCACAGGCCGGCCTCGATCGCCTGGTTGGGCGGCATCGAGGACCAGGTCTCGACGCCGCGGACGTCCGGGTCGATGTCGCCGGCCATGCCGCGGCCGGTGTCCATGCCGCTGTAGCCGCCGTGGATCACCGCGCCGGTGGCGGCGTCGCGCAGCGCCCAGCCGTACGGGGCCCACGCGCCGCCTTCGTGCACGGTCCAGATCTCCAGGCCGGGCCGGTCGGGGTCGAAGTCGCCCACGTGCATGGCGTCGCCGTGGCCGAGCCGGACGTTCTGCCCCGGCACGTTGCTCTGCGGCGGGGCGACGTCGAAGGAGGAGTACAGCAGGTCGCCGTCGTCGTCGATGGTGGCGGAGCCGTACACGATCTCCTGCCTGCCGTCGCCGTCCACGTCGGCCACGCCCATGGAGTGGAAGCCCTGCGTGGTCAGGTCGGCATATTTCGGGTTGCTGCCGGGGACGCCGTGCGGCGAGGCGTTGAACGGGTTCGCCATCGGGGCGTGGCCGCTGTCGACGTACCAGCGCTCCTTGAGCCGCCTGCCGTCCCAGTCGTAGGCCACCAGTGCGCTGCGGGTGTAGTAGCCGCGTGCGAAGATCGCCGACGGGCGCTTGCCGTCGAGGTAGGCGACCGACGACAGGAAGCGGTCCACCCGGTTGCCCGGCTCGATCCTGCCCATCGCGTAGTCGCCCCACAGGAGGCCGTCGTCGCCGCGTCCCGGCTTGTAGCGGACGGTCTGCAGCTCGCGGCCGGTCGCGCCGTCGAACACCGACAGGTACTCGGGGCCGGTCAGGATGTAGCCCGCGAACTCGCGCAGCCGGTTGTTGCCGCTGCGGGCGGGCGCGTAGACGTCGATGAAGTACGTGGCCAGCTCGGCCGCGTCGGCCTGGGAGAGCGGGTAGCGGTACTTCGGCTCGATGCCCAGCGCCTCCTCGATCGTCTTCGGCCAGTGCCCGGCGACGACCTCGGGGTGCTTGTGCCACTTCGCGAACATCCCCGTGAGATGGTCGAAGTAGCCGGCGGCGCTCAGGCGGTAGTCGTCGGTGTCGGAGTAACCGGCGCGGCGGTCCTCGCGCGGCATCGTGACGTAGCGCTCGGAGACGACCTTGCCCTTGGCGTTGTAGCGAAGGATCTTCGTGCCGGGTGCGGTCTTGAGCATCATCTCCGAACGGCCGTCGCCGTCGAAGTCGTACACCAGGAACTGCGTGTAGTGGGCGCCCGAGCGGATGTTCACGCCGAGGTCGAGGCGCCAGCGCAGGGTGCCGTCCAGCTCGTACGTGTCCACGTACGTGGTGCCGGTGTAGCCGCGCTGCGAGACGTCCTTGGAGTTCGAGGGGTCCCACTTGACCACGTACTCGTACTGGCCGTCGCCGTCCACGTCGCCCACGCTCAGGTCGTTGGCCGCATACGTGTACGCCTCGCCCGCCGGGGTCACGCCGTCGGCCGGCTTGCTGAGCCGAAGATCATAAAACGTTTTAAGCCAAGGCGCGGCCACAGAGCTCTTCCGTCCCTCGCGATCCTTGGCGATCGGCGCCACCTGATACGTGGAGCGGGACGTGCCCGCGAGGTCGCGGTAGTTGGTGCTGTCGGTCACCGTGGCGATGGGGCGGCCGTCGCGGTAGACGCGGAAGTCGGTGCCCGTCATGCCCTTCGCGCCGTGCCCGGTGACCTCGTCGCCGAGCAGTCGCCAGCTCAGGAAGACGCCCTCGCTGGTGGAGGCCGCCACCAGCCCGCGATCGAGATGCTCCAGACGCGGGCTCGGACGGTGCTTGCCGCCTGCCGCCGTGGCGGCTTGCGCGGGGGCGGCGGTGAGGGGGAGGCACAGCAGGGCGGCTAAGCCTGCGGCCAGGGTGCGGCGGATGCTGCTGGGGGGTCTCATCGTGACGAGCTCCGCTCGTTGAATCGATTAAATTTTGGGCTGGAGATTATGTGGGGTTGCGAGGTTTGTCAAGGGTTCGTTTCGCCAGGTGGCGTCGGACGTGGGGGAGTGCAGGTGGGGGCGGCGAACGGCCTTGAAAGCGTTCAGCGAGGGAACGGAGGAAGCCGCTCAGCGCCGCGCCGTCATGGACGCGATCCGAGCGGCCCTGCCCGGGTGGTCCTGCCGCGGGTGGCCCTGTTCCGAGCGGCCCTGCGGGGGTGGTCCTGCCGGGGGTGGCCAGACCCCACTTCGGGTGGCCCTGTTCCGAGCGGCCCTGCCAAGGTGGTCCTGCCGGGGTGGCCAGGCCCCCCTCCAGGTGGCCCTGTTCCTGCCGCCGCGCCCGCTCAGCCGCTGAGCGCGGCATCGGCGGGCTTCGGCGGTCCTCGCCAACAGGTCAGCGGTTGCGGAGATGATGACGATCTTCGTAGGGTATGGCAACCCCACATGTGTTGATCGGAGCCTCAATGCGCGAGCCTGAGCCGACGCCTGCCGACCAGTGGTCCGCGTGGGAGATGGAGCCGACCATCCCCAACTCCTGGCCGGGGCTCGATCTGGACCGTCCGGAGGGATTCGAGATCTCTCGCGGCCCCGTGAGATCCGTGGGGGGCAAGCTCGTCGCGTTGGCCGCCGCGGCAGGCGAGTTCAACCACAGCAGCGCCGACGACATCGGCGTTTCGAGGATGAGCTGGGATCTGCCGCGCGAGCTGCACCGGATGATGGCCGAGGCTGACAGAGCGATCGCAGGCTTCTGGAACGATGTGTACGCCGAGACGGGCATGGCCGGGATGCTGATCGAGCGGGCCGCGGCCAACTACAAGCTCGCCGACCATCCTCTGCTCGGCGACGCGCCGATCGAGGAGCTGCAGGAGCGGGTCGATGGCCTGGCGAACCGCAGGCTGAGGGGGCCGAGCGACATCTACCCCAACGGCATCGTGCCGCTGACACTGTCGAGAGCGATCGACTACGGGGTCGACCACATGACCGCTGAGCAGGCGAAGCGGGACATCGAGACCCTGGTGATGAACGGCGGTCACCGCGACCCGCAAAGCTACGCGCAGATGGCCGCGTCCCTGGTCGATCTGACCCACACGCTGCGGCTACGGGCGCAGGACCTGCGTGACAGCCCGTGGCATGGCGAAGCCGCCGTCAAGGCGCAGTGGGCGCTGCGGCAGACCTACGGCAGCGTGACGGCGCTGGCCGCCGTCACCGGCGCGATGAACAGGGCCAGCAGCCGCTTCCTGCAGGTCATCACGTGGTGCGCCCAGAACTTCGAGGCGATGGCCGACCCCGACCGCAGCGGCTGGGACGAGCTCTGGGACTTCGGCGGCACGGCGGACAGCCGTGCCCGGGACTTCCTCGCCCAGGCGAACAAGGCGTTCATGGAGGTCTACGAGCTGATGCCCAAGCGGATCGAGGAGAACCTGCCCGGGCTGCTCGTCAACGACCAGAACCACCGCGAACTCAGGTGGAGGGTCCAGGACATTCACGAGAGCAAACTGAGCTTGCCTCGCAGCAACTGGGATGACCCGTGGATGCGGCTCTTGGAGCGCAGGAAAGACGCCTACGGGAAGGCCGAGGAGTACTACGGCTAGGGAGTAGTGCCTGATCCGGGGGTGCGGGAGTCACGGGGTGACGGTCGTGGGGGTGGGGAGGGTGAACGGCTCGGGGAGGGCGTCGGTGATGAGGCGGGTGACGGCTGACCAGGTGCAGACCCTGATCGGGGCGCTCAGCTCGAACTTGCGGGCGTCGCTCACCACGACGGTGTCGCGGGCGATGGCGATCAGGCGGCGTTTGGTCTCGGCCTCGTAGGGGGTGGCGCCGTACACGCCGGCCTCGTCGAGAGCGGTGGCGGCCAGGAAGAGGGTGCGCACGCCGAGGTGTTCCAGGGCCGCGACGGTTTCCGGGCCGCCGAAGGAGCGGGTGTCGCGGCTGTACTGGCCGCCGATGCCGATGAGGGTGATGTCCGGCCGGGGAGCGAGGGCGGCGATGACCGGCAGTGAGTGGGTGACGACCGTGAGGCCGGCGTCGGCGGGGAGAAGCTTGGCGATCTCCAGCGTGGTGGTGCCCGAGTCGAGCGCCACCGTGGTGCCGGGCTCGATGAGGCGTACGGCCTCGGCGGCGATGACGTGCTTCGCGCCGGCGGCCTGCGTCGAGCGGTCGGAGAACGGCAGGGCGCCGGCGTCCGCCGGGGTGGCTCCGCCGCGCACCGCTCTGATCAGGCCGTCCTGAGCGAGTTTCCGCAGGTCACGGCGGATGGTGTTGGGGGAGACCGCGAGCTGGTCGACCAGGGTGGCGGCGGAGACGTAGCCGTCCTGGGAGACCCGGCGCAGGATGGCGGCCCGCCGGCCGGGCGCGGATCCGTAACGCAGACCTCCCGCCTCCTGCGCGGTGGTGGGCTCGTGTCCGGCGTGCGGGTCGCCCGGGTTCTGCTCGGAGCGCAGCCTTCTCACCTCCTGCTCGTTCCATCGATCGCTGGGACGTAGCGTAGATCGTTTCGGTGCTGCCCGTTGCTCCTACGCTGGGCTTATGGCCATGATGCACCATAAATTGGCACTTTTCCGCCAACTTATGGATTTATAGTGACAACATGACGCCGAACGGGCTGCTGGCCGGGATCGATGTGGGCACCACCCACGTCAAGGTGGGCTTCTTCGACGAATGGGGCGGCGAGGCGGCCACCGTCCGGCGCAGGACGCCCTCCGACCTGCCCGCCCTCGTCAAGGCCGTGACGGACGCGCTCGGGGAGTGCGCGGAGCGGGCCGGGCGGGGGCCGGAAGCCATCGGGATCGCGGGCATGGCCGAGACCGGGGTGCCGCTCGACGTACGAGGACGGCCGCTCACTCCGCTCATCTGGTGGAACGACCCGCGCGGCGCCGAGGAGATCGCCGGGCTGAAGCCGGACGACGCCGCGCTCTATGCCGCCACCGGCCGCTGGGCCGACGCCAAGGCGCCGCTCGCCAAGTGGATGTGGCTGGGCCGCCACGAGCCGGCGCTGCTCAAGGCGATGCGCTGGTGGGCCGGGGTGCCCGAGGCGGTGGCGTACGCGCTGACCGGCGTCCTGCGCTCGACCGCGACCCTGGCGGCGCGCACGCTCGCCTACGACGTACGGACCGGGCGCTACGACCCGCACCTGACCGCGCACGCCGGCATCGATCCCGGCCGCCTGCCGCCCGTGACCGGCGCGACCGAACCGGTCGGCGGGCTGAACGTGGACGTGAACGGCGTGCGGCGGGGGGTGCCTGTCGTGATCGCCGGGCACGACCACGCGGTAGGAGCGTGGGCGGCGGGCGTGCGGCGGCCGGGTGACGTGGCCGACTCGCTCGGCACCGCCGAGGCCCTCATGGTGCCCGCGGAAACGGCGCCCGACCCGCGTACCGGGATCGCGCTGGGCGTCACGGCGGACCCGTCGCTGGACGGCGCGCGCACGGTGCTCGTCGGCGGACTGCCCACCAGCGGGGCGATGCTCGACTGGGCGCTGCGCCTGGTCGGCGGCAAGGGGTACGGCGACCTGCCGGGGCTGCTCGAAGAGGTGCGGCTGCCGACCGGAATCGTGGTCGAGCCGTACCTGAGGGGGAGAGTGGCTCCGGCGCCCGACCGGGAGCGGCGGGCGGTGCTGGCGGGGCTGGACGCCGCCCACGGGCCCGGCGAGCTGCTGGCCGCCGTCGTCGAGGGCACCTGCCTGCACGCGCGCTGGATGCTCGACGAGCTGGCCGCCGTGGCCGGTGCCGTTCCCGAACGGCTGGCGGTCTTCGGCGGGCAGGTCAGGATCCCGGCGTGGATGCGGATCAAGGCCGCCGTCTCGCCGGTGCCGGTCGAGATCGTCCGGTCCGGCGACGCGGTCTGCGCGGGCGCCGCGCTCATCGCGGGCCGGGCCGGTGGCTCGCCGGCCGACGTTCCCGTGCTGCCGCTCGGACGCCACCCCGAGGATCCGGCCCTGCGCGCCGCCTACCTCCCCGCATACGACACCTTCCGGACGCGAGCCGCGCATTCAGGAAACCCATCACCCGAACGGGAGCATGCATGACCACCCCAGACCGACCCACCCTCGACCTGCTCGCCCGCCCCTCCGGCGGGTTCGCCATGGTCGCCATGGACCAGCGGGAGAGCCTCAGGCAGATGTTCACGGCCGCGACGGGGGAGCGGGCCGGCGACGACACGCTGCGGAAGTTCAAGCTGACCGTGGCGCGGGAGGTCGGCCCGTACGCCTCGGGGTTCCTCATCGACCAGGACTACGGGTTCGAGCAGGTGGCCGCGGAGGGCGCGGTGCCCGGCGGGCTGATCGTGGCGGTGGACAGCCTCCAGCAGGACCCGGACGGCCCGGTCGAGGACACCGGCATCGACGACCGGATCGATCTCGAGGCGGCCCGCAAGGCGGGGGCGGTGGCCGCCAAGCTGCTGCTCATCTGGCGGGACGACGAGGAGCGGGGCCGGCGGCTGGAGACGGCGGCCGAGTTCGTCAGGAGGTGCGCCGCGGCCGGATTGCTGTCCGTGCTGGAGGGTGTGGCGAAGCCGGCCGGGGACGCCGCCGGGTTCGACGGGCCCGCCGCGATCAGGAAGGCGGCCCGTGAGCTGGCCGGGCTGCGGCCCGACCTCTACAAGGCGCAGGTCCCGCTCGGCGGCGCCGCGCCCGAGGAGCGGCTGGTCGAGGAGTGCGCGGCGCTGGACGAGGTGATCCCCGTGCCGTGGGTGGTGCTGTCGCAGGGCGTCGAGCGGGACGACTTCCCCGCCGCCGTACGCGCCGCCTGCCGCGCGGGCGCGTCCGGCATGCTGGCCGGGCGGGCCGTCTGGAGCGACCTGGTCGGTACGGCGGACCTCGCGGCCGAACTGCGCGCCACGTCGGTGCCGAGGGTGCGGCGCCTGGCCGCGATCGTGGACGAGCACGCCCGCCCCTGGACCGCCCGATGACCGGCGAGACGCGCCGGGAAGGTGCTCAAGGCGCGGCGGCCGGGCAGGACCGCCGGGACGGCGCTCGGGAGACCGTCGCGATGTTGCACACCGTGCCCGCGCTCGCCGCCTCGCTCACCGAGCTTGCCAAGGAGGCGCGTCCCGATGCCAAGGTGCTGAACTTCGTGGACGAGAGCCTGCTGCAGGACACCATCGCGGCCGGCGACCCGCCGCCGCACGTGCTGCGCCGGCTGATCGCCTACGCCACCTACGCCAAGGAGTCGGGCGCGGGCGTGCTGCTGGTGACGTGCTCGTCCATCGGGGAGGCGGCCGAGCGGGCCCGCCCGTACGCCGAGCTGCCGGTGCTGCGCATCGACGAGCCGATGGCGGAGGAGGCGGTGCGTACGGGCGCCAGGATCGGCGTGCTGGCCACCCTCGCGTCCACGCTGGGCCCCACCACGCGGGTGGTCGAGCGGGCGGCGGCCAGGCAGGGGCTGGCGCGGGAGGTGGTGCCGTACCTGTGCGAGGGCGCCTTCGAGGCGCTGCGCGGCGGCGACCCGGCCCGCCACGACGCGCTGGTCCTCGACGGCTTCGGCAGGCTCGCGGCGCAGGTGGACGTGGTGGTGCTGGCGCAGGCGTCCATGGCGCGCATCGTCGGGGACGCGCCGGCGGGCGCGGTGCCGGTGCTGTCGTCACCGCGCTCGGGAGTGGCTCAGCTCACGCTCATGACGGCCTGAAGCCGCCGTCCTCATGGAGGCGACGCGCGTACGTGATCGCCGGTAGACGCCGTCCTCACTGAGGCGACGCGCGCACGTGATCGCCGGAAGAGGTCGTCCTGGGTCTTGCTTGATGTGGTTCGTCGGCTTTCAATGAGCCCCATACGGGAAGATCCAGGAGGGTCCATATGCGTGGTTTACGGGCGTCCGTAGTCGCTCTGCTGATCGCCGCCACGGCGTTGCCGGGGGCGGCGCCATCCGTTCCCGCGGTCGCCGGACCGGCGGATCCCGAAGCGGCGTCGCTGGTCACGCTGTCCGTGCCGGACCGGACGGTCATGGAGCGGCTGGTGGCGTCCGGCGCCGACCTCACAGAACGCGTACGTCCCCAGCCCGACGGCAGCGTCCAGGTCGACGCCGTCGTCACCCCGACCCAGCTGACCGAAATCCGCGCGCTCGGCGCCGCGCTCGCGTCCGAGGCGCCGGCCGGGACACGAGCGGACGCCCGCGAGAAGCCGCCCTCGGGCGACCAGATCGTGGTGGAGCGGGCACTCTGGTACAAGTCGCGCGACGGCTACTTCCTGTCCGTCGAGGCGTCGAGCAGCGCCGCCCAGGCCGCCACGCTCACCGTCGAGTGGCGGGGCAAGCGCGGCACGACGGGGCGGGCCGAGATGGTGGCGTACGTGGACGCGGGCGCGTACCTCGGGCACCAGTTCAGCACCCCGGTCCCGGCCGACGACCGGCCGCAGAGGATCACCGTCACCTCGACGGGCGGCGGCAGGGCCGACGCGCACGTACGGGAGTGGCCCGACGGCGAACGCCCCGACAAGCACGACCGCGGCTACCAGAAGGACTTCATCACCCAGTACATGCCGCCGGCCCAGCTCAACGAGCGCATCAAGGCGCTGCACCGGCAGTTCCCCAAGCTCACCGACCTGATCACGCTGCCGTACCGGACGAACGGCTACCGCCGCCACGCCCAGGCCGTCATCGGCACCCCGCCGGGCGCCGCCGTCGTGATCACCTCGAACGCCTACGGCTCGGAGGGCGGCAACGACCTGTCCGTCGAGCTCGTCGATCCCGGCACGCCGGGCAGCGCGCTGAGCGTCAAGCTCGACGGCAAGCTCGTCACGGTCAGCCTGGGCACCGGCGAGGCGGGCGACCCCGTCAGCACCGCCGCCGACGTGGTCGCCGCGATCAACGCGACGCCGGGGCTGCCGCTCAAGGCTGCGCTCTACCGTACGGACCCGGGGACCGGCGTCATGTCACCCGCGCAGCCCGTCCAGCTCGACGACTTCCTGAACGCTCCCGCCGACGTCTCCAGGAAGCCGGCCGAGGTGCTGGCCCTGCGCATCGGCACCCGCCGCGACGGCTCGCGCACCGGCGTGCTCGCCTACGCCCAGGAGCACGCGCGCGAATGGGTGACGCCGCTGGTCACGATCGAGGCCGCGGAGCGGCTGCTGCGCAACCACGGGCGCGACAAGGCCACCAGGCGGCTGCTGGAGCGTACGGACATCTTCATCGTCCCGACCGTCAACCCCGACGGCGCGAACTACAGCTTCTACGACTTCAACTCCCAGCGGAAGAACATGACCAACCACTGCCCGCCGCAGCAGTCCGACCCGGCGCTGCGCAACCAGTGGGGCGTGGACGTCAACCGCAACTACGCCGTCGGCTCGCACGACGACGGCTACTTCGGCGCCTCCGCCAACTGCCAGAGCGGCACGTACGCGGGCCCGGCCGCGCACTCCGAGCCCGAGAGCCGCAACGTCATCTGGCTGGCGCAGCGCTTCCGCAACATCAAGTTCGCCATGAACGTGCACAGCTACGGCGGCTACTTCATGTGGCCGCCCGGCGCGTACAAGGCCGAGGGCCGCGTCACCCTGCCGAGACCGACGAAGAAGGAGGAGGCGTTCTTCGAGCGCTCGTCCGAGACGATCCTGGAGGCCATCGCCGCCGAGCGGGGCACCGTCATCTGGCCGCAGCAGACCGGGCCCGTGACGGACGTGCTGTACTCGGCGGCCGGCAACTCGGCCGACGAGCTCTGGTACGACCACGGCATCTACGGCTGGGACTTCGAGGTCGGCGCCGACCTCTGGAACGCCGAGACCCGCACGTGGCAGGGCGTGGGCTTCCAGCCGCCGTTCGACGAGGGCCACAAGGAGGCGATGGAGTTCGCCGCCGGCCTGATCTCCCTGGTCGGCATCGCCGCCGACTACCGCGAACACTGACGGACCGCGGCGGCCGGGCCCGCGCCCGGCCGCCCTTTCGGATGAACGTCCCGCATCGCAAGCCGGAACCCCGGAGGCTCTTCCGTGCGCTTACCCCAAGCCCTGCTCGGCGCCGCCGTCGCGGCCGCCCTGCTCACCGTCCCCCAGAACGTGTCCATGGCCGAGCCCGCGCAGCCGCCCCCGCCGGCCGTCCGCGACTTCGGCAACGGCCCCGAGCGCAACGAGGTCGCGGCCGGCCTCCCCGAGCAGGCCGCCGCCGCCCGCGCCGCCACGCAGGGCGAGGAGCGCTCGTACGGCATCCCGCACGACCGCGGCTACCCCAGGCGCACGAAGCTGCCGCCGCCGCGGGAGAACCCGGCCGACGCCGCGATCAAGCTCGGGCTGGTGCCGTACCACGGCATCGCGCCCAAGCTCAACGAGCTGCAGTGGCGCAGCGACCGGGTGAGCGCGGAGATCATCGGCCGCTCGGCCGGCGGCCACGACCTCTACCTCGTCACCGTCACCGCGCCGGAGAGCGCGGCGCAGGCGCGCGAGCAGGCCCGCCTGCGCGAGCGCATCGAGAACGACCCGGCCGCCGCCGCCAGGGACCGCGGCCTGGCCAAGAAGTACAAGGCGCCGCTGTACGTCAACGCCAACATCCACGGCAACGAGTGGGAGGGCACCGACGCGGCGCTGCGTACCATCGAGGAACTGGCCACCACCGAGGACCCGGGGATCACCGCGCTGCTCAGGCGCACCCGCCTCTACTTCAACGTCACCGCCAACCCCGACGGCCGCATCGCGAACTCGCGGCAGAACGCGGCCGGCTTCGACCTCAACCGCGACTTCGTCACCGCCTCCCAGCCCGAGGTCAGGGCGATGCGCCAGGTGATGATGGACGCCCAGCCGGTCGCCATGATCGACCTGCACGGCTACGTCAACGGCACGCTCATCGAGCCGACCACGCCGCCGCACGGCGCCAACTACGAGTACGACCTGTTCATCACCAACACCTACGCCAACGGCCTCGGCATGGAGGCCGCGGTCAACGGGCTCGGCTACACGCCGGAGAAGGACGGCGTGCAGCCGGCGCAGATCCCGTTCCGCGACTCGGCGGAGGGCTGGGACGACTGGCCGCCGATCTTCACCCCGCAGTACGCGCCCTTCCACGGTGCCGTCGCCGCGCACACGGTGGAGATCCCGCTGCGGGTCAACAACGCCGACTACGCCAACCTGCCGGTCGAGGAGCTGCGGCGGCGCTCGGCGATCAACACCGACGTGGCCGCGGCGGCCATCCGCGCCACCTACCGCTTCGTCCAGGACCGCCACGACCGGCTGATCGCCGACCAGATCGAGGTGTTCAGGCGGGGCGCGGCGGGCGAGCCGGCCAGGACGGTGCCGCTCGGCATCGTGCCGGGCTTCGGCCCCGAGGACGTCTACACGACCACCTTCCCCCGCGCCTACGCCATCCCGGCCGGCACGCCGGCCGCCGCCCGGCTGGTGGACCATCTGATCGCCAACGACGTCCGGGTGGAGCGGGCGAGGACGGCGTTCCGCCAGGGCGGGAAGACGTACCCGGCGGGCACGTACGTCGTGGACATGCGCCAGCCCAAGCGCGGGCTGGCGAACGTCATGCTGGAGCCGGGCGCGGACATCTCACCCCGCGTCGATGCCATGTACGACATCTCGGGCTGGAGCCACGCCCTGCTCTGGGGCGCCCAGGTGCAGCCGCTGACCTCGCTGCGCGCGCACACCACGCCGGTCAAGGTCGCCGCGCCCACCGGCTCGGTGCCGCGCACGTCAGGGCCGCTCGCCCTGAAGGTGGCCGACGCCCAGGACGTGCGGGCGCTCAACGACCTGCTCGCCCAGGGCGTGACCGTGCGCTGGGACGGCGGCGCCGCGGTGATTCCGTCCTCGGCCCGGCAGGCGGCCAGGGTGGTCGCCGACCGCTACGGCGTCGCCTTCACCCCGGCCCGCGAGCCGGGCGGGGTCCCGCTCGCCCAGGTCAGGGTGGCCGCCGCGGCGTCCGCCGACGAGCTGTTCACGCTGCGCGAGCTGGGCTTCGACGTCACGCCCGTCTCGACCGCCGTGCTCAACCAGGGCTTCGACTGGAGCGGCACCGACGTCCTGTACGTCTCCAGCGGGCTCAGCCACGCCGCGCTCACGCCGCAGGCGCGGGCGGACCTGGAGGCGTTCCTCGGGTCGGGCGGCGTCATCACCCGTGGGCGTACGGGCGCCGCGTTCAACGCCGCCGCCGGGCTGCTCACCGCCACCACGGTGGAGGGCCGCTCGGACGCCAACGGCGTGGTCCGCACGGTCGCGAACGGCGGCCAGGTCGGCGGCGCCGCGACGGGTCACTCGTTCGTGTACTCGCCGCTCTGGTTCACCGGGCTCGGGCCCGAGGTGGCGGTCGAGCAGTCGTACGCGGCCGACGGGCCGCTCGTCTCGGGACACTGGCGGGCCACCGCGGCCGGCGCCGGAGGGCCCGAGTCGGCCAGGGGCCAGGCGGCGGTGATCAGCGGCAGGGACGAGCGCGGCGCGGCGGTCGTCATGTTCGGCACCGAGCCGATGTTCCGCAACCATCCCAAGGGCCTGTTCCCGCAGGTGGCGAGGGCGTTGTACTGGGCCTCGTCGGTCACCGGCGCAGCGGTCACCACACCATGATCTGGTAATCTCTCCTTACTCCATCCCTTCCGGCCGGTCATCCTTGGCGATGCCGGCCGGAATTGTCTTATGACCTCTTTTGCGATCCGCCCCGTCACCGCCTCCGACCGGCCCGTCGTCGAACGGCTGTGGCTGATGTTCCGCCACGACATGTCCGAGTTCCAGGGCGGCCTGCCCCGCCCCGACGCCACCTTCCGCAGTGAGCGCCTCGAGTCGGCCTTCGCCGATCCCGGGTGGGCGGCGTACCTCATGAGCTGCGACGACCGGCCCGCCGGTTTCGCGTTCGTGCGCGGGCTCGACGGGCCGGTCAGGGTGCTCAACAGCTTCTTCGTGGTACGCGCGGCCCGCCGCTCCGGCCTCGGCCTGCGGGCCGTCAGGGACGTCGTCGCCCGGCACCCGGGGCGGTGGGAGATCGCGTTCCAGGAGGCCAACGCCGGTGCGGTGGCGTTCTGGCGCCGGGTCGCCGCCGACCTGGCCGGCGACGCCTGGACCGAGGAGCGCCGTCCCGTGCCGGGCAGGCCGGAGGTGCCGCCGGACACGTGGATCGCCTTCACCACGGCCTGAGCGGGTTCCCGCCCCCGGCGCGCGGTCGCCGGGGGCGGGGAAGCGGTCAGCCGGCCGGGGCGTAGCCGGCCGGGCGGGTGGTGAACGTGCCGCGGCCCTGCGTACGGCTGCGCAGCCGGGTCGCGTACATGAACACCTCGGCCAGCGGCACCACCGCGGTGATGACCACGGCACCGCCGCGCGCCTGCGAGCCCGACACGCGCCCGCGCCGCGCCGACAGGTCGCCCAGCACCGCGCCCGCCATGGCCTCCGGCACCGTCACCGTCACCTCGGCCACCGGCTCAAGCAGCACCATCGTGCAGGCCCGCAGCGCCTCGCGGAGCGCGAGCCTGCCCGCCGTGCGGAACGCCGTCTCCGACGAGTCCTTCACTCGACGCCCCGGTTCCGGTAGGCGGAGCCGCACAGCACGACCACGCCCGCACCCGTACGGGTCAGGTCGCGCAGCGCGCCGGCCAGCGTCGCCTCGGACAGCGACGGCTCGGCACAGAACTCCTCCAGCACCCGCAGCGAGCGCTCGACCTCGTCGGAGAAGTCCACGTGGCCAGGCGTGTCGATGAGGTTGATCCGGTGGCCGTCCCACACGCAGCTCACCGCGGCGGCGAAGATCGTGATGCCGCGGTCGCGCTCCTGCGGGTCGAAGTCGGTGACGGTGGTGCCGTCGTGCACCTCGCCGCGCTTGTAGGTGGCGCCGGTGACGTACAGCATGCGCTCGGTGACGGTGGTCTTGCCGGCGTCGACGTGCGCGAGGATGCCGAGGTTGCGAACGGTGGTCAAAGGAGAGGAAAGGTGAGCACGCACGGCCCTACAGCCTTTCGGGGACGTTTCCGAACAGGACTGCGCGATTGAGCCCGGCGAACGGGGTCTTCGTCAGGGCAGCGGCCGGCGCCGGCCGCGCAGCGGGCGCCGGGGCGACGAAGACACCAGGATCACCTCGTGACGCGACGAGGGGACGACGGCAGCGGTGCTGTGGCGCACGGCCGGCTCCCTTCCTTTCGTCGCGTGGTGATGGCGGTGGCGAGTGTAGTGATCTAGGAATTCCGGGGGCAACGGATTTCCGTGCGTGGCAGGGGATGCGGGGCCGTCGCCGCCGGTCAGGCGGGATGAGAAGGCGTTTGATGGTGTGGCGTCGATGGTAGAGGCACAGGTAGCAGGGGATTAGGAGATCGCCCCGCTATCGGGAGCCTTCGAAGAGAGAAGGCGTGATAGGCGGTCTCCGCGGTTGTTGAGACCGCCGGATCGGGGGAACCCAATGCGCAAGACCCTCACCGGGCTGGGCCTGGCGTTCTTTCTCACGCTGGCACCGGCCACCGCAGCCATGGCTGAGGCACCGGCCGCGCCGGTGGCACAGAGTCAGGTGACACCCGCACCGCAGCAGAACAGGGACGACGGGGGCGGCAACGCCGGCCTCTGGGGCCTGCTCGGCCTCCTGGGCCTGCTGGGCTTGGCCGGCATGCGCAAGCAGCGCAATCACGTCGGCACCGCGGAGCACGTCACACACCGCGGCAACAGGCCGTAGACAGGCCAAGCCCCGGCCGTCGGCCGGGGTGACGTCCCGACGGTGACACGGCTGCCGTCCCATGTCAGCCGTGTCACGCGGGTGCGCCGCTCGGATCACCACCCGGATCATCGGGTCACGTGCCCGATGCGGAAGAAGCCGTCCTGGTCGTAGGCGCGCTTGACGCGGCGCAGGCGCTCGTAGTCGCCCTCCGCGTACGCCGCCGCCGTCCGCGACGTGTCCGCCGTGAAGTTCAGGAACGACCCGCCGTTGGCGTACGGCCGCAACTCCTCGGCCAGCCCCGGCACCACGGTGTCGACGATCACCGACAGCCGCGTGGAGCGCCGGCTGACCGGCCCCGCGTCAGGGCCCGGCCGCCCCAGCGCGCCACCCCAATGCCGCACCTCCACGGTCTGCGCCTGCTCGGCGGCCCGCAGCAGCGCGCCGATCACCTCGTCGCCGACGCCGTCGAACAGGTCCAGGTGACGGGCCGGCGTACCGCCCATCGAGCTGGCCGCGAACGTGGTGGCGCGCAACTCGTCCAGCAGCGGCCCGCCATGCGCGCTCGCGGCGCGCCACAGCGGCGCCAGCAGCCGCCTCGCCTCACCGGCGGGACCCGCGTGCAGCACCTTGATCATCACGACGTGCCGGCCGCGCACCGCGACGGGCGTGCCCTCGTCGTCCGGCATGCGCCTGAGCACGACCGCCGTGCTGATCGCGTCGGGCGCGTCCTCGATCCAGGTCCGGTAGGCCGCCAGCGTGTCCGCCGCCGCCTCGATCGGGAAGTACGCGAACCCCGAGCACACCTCCGCCACCGGGTACAGCCGGAACTCCAGCGAGGTCACCACGCCGAACCCGCCACCGCCGCCCCGCAGCGCCCAGAACAGCTCAGGGTGGCTGTTCCGGCTCGCCGTCACGTGCCGCCCGTCGGCGAGCAGCACCTCGGCCCGCAGCACGCTGTCGGCCGCGAACCCGTGCTTGCGGCCCAGCCAGCCCAGCCCGCCGCCGAGCGTGTAGCCGACGACGCCGACCGAGGGCGACGAGCCGCACAGCGGCGCCAGCCCGAACGGCGCGGCGGCGGCCAGCACCTCGGACCACCGCGCGCCGGGGCCGGCCTTCGCGACCCGGCGGACGGGATCCACCAGCACCGACGCCATGGGCGCGGTCTTGACCAGGACGCCGCCGTCGCAGGCGACGTGCGTGCCGTGCCCGGTGGCCTGCACCGCGAACGGCACCCCGTGGGCCCGGGCGGCCAGCAGCGCCGAGCGGAGGTCGGAGACGCCGTACGCCTCGGCCACCACGGCGGGGCGCGGGTCGAGCGCCGGATTCAGCGCGCGGCGCTCGATGTCGTAGCCCGGCTCGCCCGGCCGGTGCACGGGCCCGGTGAAGCCGGGGAGGCGGATGTCGTCCTGGATGCGGTACGGCTGGCTCATCGTCGTCGGCCCTTCTCTGTTTCGCGATCTGGGATCACTGTGCTGGAGGGCGCTTACGGCGGCGTTCCGCTCCTCTTACCGCCGCCCTTAAGCCCTTCGTAGAGCTCCAGAATCGGCCGCGCGGGCGGCCCGCGAATCGGCCCCGCGTCACCGCCGGGGCTACGCCCGGAGGCGTAGCGCGGGGGCGTAGCGCGGGGGCGGGGGCGTACGTCGGGACGGGCATGTGGTTAGGTAAGGCTAAGCTAAAAGCTGCGCGATGAGGAGAACCCATGTCCGCTGTCCCGCGCCGCACTCTCGCCGTCCTCGGCATCGCCGCCCTGCTCGGTGTCAGCGCCTGCGCGGAGACCTCGCCGGAACCCGCCACAGGAGCGGCCGAGCAGGCGTGGACCTGGACCGATGACCGCGGAAAGAAGATCTCCCTGCCGAAGCGGCCCGAGCGCGTCGTGGCCCAGTCGGGCGCGGCGGCGGCGCTGTGGGACTTCGGCGTGCGGCCGGTCGGCGTGTTCGGCCCCCACAAGCTCAAGGGCGGCGGGCGCGACCCCGAGGTGGGCGAGGTGGACATCACGGCCGTCGAGTCGATCGGCAACGTGTGGGGCGAGTTCAACGTCGAGAAGTACGCCTCGCTCCAGCCCGACCTCCTCGTGGCCGGCATGTACCAGAAGAACACGCTCTGGTACGTCCCCGACGAGTCGCTGGACGCCGTCGACCAGATCGCCCCGACGGTCGGCGTTCAGCTCAGCGGCAAGCCGCTGACCGCGGTCATCGAGCAGTACGGCAAGCTCGCCGCCGCCCTCGGCGCCGACCCCGGGGCGCCGGCCGTGGCCGAGGCCAGGAGGCGCTTCGACGCCGCGAGCGCCGCGCTCAAGGACCTCGCCGCCAGGAAACCCGATCTCAAGGTCATGGTCGTCACCGCGACCCCCGACGCGCTGTACGTCGCCTACAAGCCCGACCACCCCGACATCGCGTACTGGGCCGACCTGGGCCTGAACATCGTCTCCCCCGAGCGGCCCACCGAGGGCGAGGGCGGCTTCTGGGAGGTGCTGAGCTGGGAGAACGCCGACAAGTACGACGCCGACGTGATCCTCGTGGACGCCCGCGCCCAGTCGATGAAGATCGGCGAGATGGCCGAGAAGCCGACCTGGGCCAAGCTGCCCGCCGTCAAGGCCGGCCAGCTCTACCCCTGGCACGCCGCCGAACGCTACAGCCACCTCGGCTACGCCAAGGTCATCGAGGAGCTGGTCAGCGCATTGGAGAAGGCCCGCGACGACGTGGTCGCCTGAGGCCCCGTCACGCCTCAGGTGACGGGGACGATCTCCGCCCGCACCAGGGCGCCGTCCTCGATGGTGAGCAGCCCCACCGTGCCGTGCGGCTGGCGGCGGCGGTCGGTGGGGGAACCCGGGTTGAAGATCCGCAGGCCGTCGCCCGACTCGTCGAGCGGGATGTGCGAGTGACCGAAGACCACCAGATCGGCCTCGGGAAAGCGGCGCCGCATCCGGGCCAGGCGCCCCTTGGCCGGGCCGCTGTCGTGGATCATGCCGACCCGCAGCCCGTCCAGGGTGAGATCGAGGGTCTCCGGCGCGTCCACGTCCGGGCCGTCGTTGTTGCCCTTGACCACGTGGACCGGCGCGTACGCCGCCAGCTCGGCCAGCACCGACGGCACGCACACGTCGCCCGCGTGCAGGATGACGTCCGCGCCGCGCAGGTGCTCGGCCACCCGCGGCGGGCACGAGCGCCAGCGCCTCGGCGCGTGCGTGTCGGACAGCGCGACCACCTTCACCCCAGCACCCCTGCCCACCGCGACGAGCGCCTCACGCCAGCGCCGCCGCCCGCTCCTCCAGGTAGCGCCGCTCGGGCAGGCTCGTGGTCAGCCGCGCCGCCTCCTGGTACGCCGCCACCGCCCCCGCCGCGTCGCCCGCCAGCTCCAGCAGGTGGGCGCGGACGGCGACCGGCCGGTGGTGCCGCGCCAGGCGCTCGTCGGCGGCCAGCTCGTCGAGCAGCGCGAGCCCGGCCCGCGGCCCGCGCACCATGGCCACGGCCACGGCGTGGTTGAGCCTGGCCATGGGGTTGTCCTCGATGCCGAGCAGCACCTCGTACAGGGCCAGGATCTGCGGCCAGTCCGTCTCATCGGCCGCCGGCGCCTCGTCGTGCACCGCCGCGATCGCCGCCTGCAGCTGGTAGGGGCCGACCGGCGAGGTCGCCAGCGCCTTGCTGACCAGCTCCACGCCCTCCTCGATGAGCGGCCGGCTCCACAGCCTCCGGTCCTGCTCGGCGAGCGGGATCAGCCTGCCGTCGCGGTCCGTGCGCGCCTGCCTGCGTGCCTCGGTGAGCAGCATCAGCGCCAGCAGCCCGGCCACCTGGCCGTCATCGGGCAGCAGCCGGTGCACCGCCCTGGCCAGCCGGATCGCCTCGGCCGTCAGATCGGCCCTGAGCAGCTCGGGACCCGAGGTCGCGGCGTAGCCCTCGTTGAAGATCAGGTAGAGGACGTGCAGCACGACCCGCAGCCGTTCGGCCCGCTCGTCCTGCGGCGGCATCCGGAACTCCAGGCCGCTCGCCTTGATGCGCTGCTTGGCCCGGCTGATGCGCTGCGCCATCGTCGCCTCGGGCACCAGGAACGCGCTCGCGATCTGCGCCGTCGTCAGCCCGCCCACCGCCCGCAGCGTCAGCGCGAGCTGCGACGGCGCCGACAGCGACGGATGGCAGCACAGGAACAGCAGCGTCAGCGTGTCGTCGGAGTCGCCGGCCGGCTCCTCGCCGGGTGGCGCGATCACGAACGCGCCGGCGGGAACGCTGACCGCCGCGCTCTCCTCCCGGCGGCGGCGGGCGTGCTCGCTGCGGATGTGGTCGATGACCCGGCGCGCCGCCACGGTCGTCAGCCAGGCCCGCGGGTTGTCCGGCAGCCCCTGTTCCGGCCACTGCACGGAGGCGTCGAGCAGCGCCTCCTGCACGGCGTCCTCGCAGGTGTCGAACTGCTCGTAGCGGCGGACGAGGGTGCCGAGGACCTGCGGGGCCAGCTCGCGCAGCAACGTCTCGACCTCGCGCACTTCCACCCCGCCATCCTAGGGTCGGGGTTCACTACCTCGGGTTCACTACCGTGGCCCGCTCGGCGTCCACGACCTGCGCGCGCTGGCCCGCGAGGTCACCGGCCGGGACACCGGCGTGACCGAGCCGGGCGGCTGGGGCCCGTGGGTGGACGGCGGCCGGCTGATCGTGGACGGGTGGCGGGTGGACTGGATCGCATGATCACCTCCGCCGCCCGGCTGCCGTCGGCGCCCGAACGGTTCGGCGAGCGGGCCCAGGCGCTGCTGGCCCGCGTGGGCGGCACGCCTGAGGAGATCGGCCGCACCCTGGACGCCGCGGCCGAGCTCGTCGCCGAGGTCCGCGCCGCTTGCGAAGGCTCCCAAAGATCAGATGTCTGAGAACCTGATAGCTTGACTCGGGTGCGACCGGACGAAGGGAGACATGTGGTGGCGGAAGCGTCCAGGCCCGGAGCGGCGAGCGGCGGCGAGGTGGCCCGATGACCGTGGTCTCCCGCCCCGCCGACAGCGGCCCCGTGCTGCGGGCCGGCGAGGTCGCGTTCATCCGTGACGGGCGCCACCTGCTGAGCGACATCTCGCTCACCGTGCACCCCGGCGAGCACTGGGCGCTGCTCGGAGCCAACGGCGCCGGCAAGAGCACGCTGCTCGCCCTGCTGGGGGCCGTCAACCATCCGAGCCGCGGCGTGGTCGAGGTGCTCGGGCGCACGCTCGGGCGGGTGGACGTCCGGGAGCTGCGCGCGTACCTGGGGCACGTCAACCCGCGCCACGCCCCCGACGGGCCGATGCGGGTGCGCGACGTCGTCCTCACCGGCCTGACCAACACCGCCGCGCTCGTGCCCCGCTGGCAGCCTGGGCAGGAGGAGGCGGCCCGCGCCGACCGGCTCCTCGCCATGCTCGGCATGGGCGACAAGGCGGAGTCCAGGTGGCCCACGCTGTCGCAGGGCGAGCGCGGCCGTACGCTGATCGCCCGCGCCCTCATGCCGCGGCCGCGCCTGCTGCTCCTCGACGAGCCCGCCACCGGCCTCGACCTGGCCGCCCGCGAGCAGCTCCTCGCCAGCATCGACGCCCTGCGCGCCCGGCACGCCTCGCTGGCCACCGTCCTGGTGACGCACCACCTCGAGGAGCTGCCCGCCACCACCACGCACGCCATGCTGCTGCGCGACGGCCGCTGCCTGGCGAGCGGCCCGGTCGCCGACGTCCTCACCAGCGAGCTGGTGAGCGCCTGCTTCGACCATCCGGTCCGCCTCGTGCGCAGCGACGACGGCCGCTGGGCCGCGCGCGCCGCCCGCGTCCCGGTCGCCATGCCGGGGGAGCCCCTGCCCGCCGCCTGACCGGACGCTTGTAACGCGGCACGATCCTTCCCGCAAGGCCTAGAGCAGGTCATCGCCGTCATCCGCGACGCGGTGGCAGGGGCCGAGCTGCCCGACGAGCCGCCGCGCGGGGTGCGGCTGCTGCCGTACTTCGACGCGTACGTGGTGGCCGGCCGCCCCCGCGAGCTGCTCTACGCCGGGGCCGCGGCGGAGCGGGCGCTGGCCGGCGGGCAGGCCGGCAACTTCCCTGTGCTGCTGGTGGGCGGGCAGGTGAGCGGCGTCTGGCACCAGCGGCGCAAGGGCCGCACGATGGACGTCACGGTCGAGCCGCTGCGTGACCTCACCTCCGCCCAGGCCCGCGAGCTGGACGAGCAGGTGCAGCGCCTGGGGGTCGTCATGGAGGCGGCGCCCCGTCTGACCATCGGCACCGTCACGGTCGGTGCGCACGCCTGATCGTTCCCTATCACTCCCTATCGTCCTGCATAATGGGGAACGATATGGAGCACTACACCGTGGATCAGGTGGCCGGCCTTCTCGGTCTGCACGTCAAGACCGTGCGCGGCTACATTCGCGACGGCCGTCTGCCCGCCGTGCGCATCGGCAAGCAATACCGCATCGCCAAAGACGAGCTGGCGGCCTTCACCGGGCTCCCCGCCGAACCACCCTCGAGTCCCCGCCACGCGGAGGCGACCAGCATCGTCCAGGTCGACGGCATCGACCGGGCCGCGATGGACCGCGTCAGCACGATGGTCCTCGGCGCCCTGTCGGCCGAGCGGAGCGGGCTGCGCGTCGAGGTCGCCTACGACGAGCGGCGGCGGCGGCTCAAGGTCGTCGTACTCGGCGGGCTGGAGGAGACCGCCCAGGTGCTGCGGATCATCGACGCACTCGTCCGCCCATGACCACCCGCGAAAGGACCCCCATGCCCGACGTCCACTCCTACGACGGCCCGCCCCTGGCCGAGGTTCGCGACGTGCTCGACCTCATCGGCGAGGCGTGGTCGAGCGGCGCCACCTGGGTCGCCGTCCCCGCCGACCGGTTGCCCGCCGCCTTCTTCACGCTCAGCACCGGCGTGGCCGGCGAGATCGCGCAGAAGTTCGTCAACTACCGCATCGGCCTGTCGATCGTCGGCGACATCTCCCGCCACCTGGAGACCGGCTCCGCGCTGCGCGCCTGGGTCGAGGAGTGCAACAGCGGCCATCACATCTGGTTCGTCCCCGACGCCGCCGAACTCACCTCCCGGCTGACTCCGCGCTGACGAACCGGCATCGGCGTTGACGATGGCCCCGGCCCGTCTCGCATTCGCCGCTGGGCCGCTTCACAGCGGCTGACGGCTCGCGGCCTTCGCCGCCGCCTCGATGCCGTCGAGCAGGACCGTCAGCCCGATCGAGAACGTCTCGCTCACCCGATGCTCCAGGTAAGGCTCGTCCCCGACGGGCTCGGAGTCGTCGGACTCGACCCAGCGCACCTGCGGGAAGCGGCCCGCGAACCCTGGCGCGACCTCCTCGAGCAGCGACGCGCGCGCCTGCCACCACTCCTCGTCGGACACCCCGGTCGCCGTCGCCGCCTGGCGCGACTCGGCGACCGTCGCGGCGGCGCCCCTGACGAAGTCGAACAGCAGCGCCACCATCCCCCGCACCCTGCGCGGCCCGAGCCCGGTGCCCCGCAGGATCGACACCAGGCTCTCCAGCAGCGCGAACTCGTTCGGCCCCAGCACAGGACGCGCCTGCGACACCTGCAACATCCAGGGGTGACGCAGGTAGAAGGCGAGCGTCTGCTCGGCCCACGCCGACAGGGCCGCGCGCCATCCGGCGTCGAGGTCGTAGGAGGCGGGCAGCTCGGCCAGGGCGCGGTCGTACATGAGGTCGATCAGCTCGCCCTTGCTCGGCACGTACGTGTAGAGCGCCATGCCCGTGCGGCCCAGCCGCTCGCCCACCTTGCGCATCGACAGCGCCGCCATGCCCTCGCCGTCGGCCACCTCGATCGCGGCGTCCACGATCGCGTCGACGCTCAGCCCCGGTTTGGGGCCCGGCCGCGCCTCGCCGGGCTCGCCGCTGCGCCACAGCAGCGCCATCGACCGTCGCGCGTCACCCTGGCCTGCGTAGACGACCAACGCGGAACTCCCCGTACGGACAATTCTTTACGGCATAAGGCTAACAGTGCCGCAACCGCTCAGATCCCCGAGGTGAGCTTGAGCAGCGCGACGCCGCCGATGATGGCGACGAACGAGCCCAGCTTGGCCGGCGTGATCTTCTCCTTGTAGATGAGGGCGCCGAGGATCACCGTGCCGACCGAGCCGAGCCCGGTCCAGATCGTGTAGCCGACGCCGACGTCCAGCGTCTTGAGCGCCAGGCTGAGCGTGAAGATGCCGCCGGCCGCGGCCAGCAGCGTGAAGACCGACGGCCAGAGCCGGGTGAAGCCCTTGGTGGCGTTGGTGCCGAGGGCGAAGGCGATCTCGAAGACGATCGCGATGGACAGATAGATCCAGGCCATGGTGCAGCTCCTGAGGGATGGGGTCGGGCGGGTGGTCAGGCGGTGGTCAGGCGGTCGGAGAGCTTGAGCCCGAGCACGCCGCCGATGATCAGGACGAAGGCGAGGGCCTTCCAGGCGCTCATCTCCTCACCGAAGATCAGGGTGCCGAGCACGACGGTGCCGACCGAGCCGATGCCGGTCCAGACGGTGTAGCCGACGCCGACGTCCAGGGTCTTCAGTGCCAGGCTCAGGAAGAAGATCCCGCCGGCCGCCGCGGCGGCCGTGAGCAGCGAGGGCCACAGCTGGGTGAACCCCTCGGTGGCGTTGGTGGCCAGGGCGAAGACGACTTCGAAGACGTTTCATTCATAGCCGAATATCTTCTTCGTAGTCGGGTCGCCGGTATGGCCGGGCCGCTCCTCGACGAGCCCACGGTCTCGTTCGACCCGCAGCCGGAACACGACCTTTCGGAGTTGTGTGCCGCGCAGACCCGCGACTCCGTGCGGCGCGGCGCCGTCACCATCCTGGTCTCGCACCGGTTCTCCACCGCGCACATGGCCGACCACATCGTCGTGCTGTCACACGGACGGGTCAGCGAGCAGGGCGGCCACGCCGAGCTGCTCGCGGCGGGCGGCGACTACGCCGACCTCTATCGCACCCAGGCGCTCGCCTACCGCTGACGGCCTTTACTCCTGAATCCTGGCGGCGACGGCGGCCAGCATCTCCCAGGCCGCCTCGGGGCGCAGGGTCTCGGCCGGGTCCTCGAAGAACGGGTCGAACACCACCGTCTCCGCGCCCATCTCCCGCAGCCGCTCAAGGTCGTCGGTGACCTGATCGATCGTGCCCTCGCCCAGGAGCCGCTCGTCACCCCTGACCGGCGTGCCCGTCACGCGCAGCAGGATGCGCGGGGCCAGGGCCGGCACCGGCAGCTCCTCGGCGGCGGCGACCTCCTGAAGGGTGGCCCACCGCTCGCGCAGCCACGGCAGCGTCATCCGCAGCGGATGCCACGCCTGGCCGAACCGCACCGTCCTTCGCAGGGCCGCGCCGCTGCCGCCGCCCACCCAGATCGGCACCCCGCCGGACCGGTAGTCGGCCTCGTCGGCCCAGGCCGCTCTGATCGCCGTCAGGTGCTCGTCGGTCAGCCGGCCGCGCCGCTCGTAGGCCACCCCGAGCGCCTCGAACTCCTGCCGCGCCCACCCCGCGCCCACTCCCAGCACGAAGCGGCCGCCGCTCAGGTCGCTGAGGTTGGCCGCCATGCGGGCGATCAGCAGCGGGTGGCGGTAGGGGACGATCAGGACCGTGGTGCCGAACGTGAGCCGGGTCGTGCTGCCCGCCAGCCAGGCCAGGGTGGTGAACGGGTCGTAGAACGGCGCCGGATATTGCTCGGCCACGTCAGGGGTGATGACCACGTGGTCGGAGACCATGAGCAGGTCGTAGCCGAGCCCCTCGACGGTCAGCGCCCAGCGGCGCAGGACCTCGGGGTCGGTGCCGGGACCGAAGTTCGGGACGTTCACACCGAGTCGCATCGGCACAGGCTATCGGCGTTCCGCGGACGCGGGAAACGGCGCGCCGCCGCCCGAGGTGTCCCGGGCGGCGGCGGCCATCAGGTGGACTCAGTCGTCGTCGTCCGCGTCGTCGTCCCAGCCCCAGTGGTGCTTGTGGCCGTCCTTGCAGGCGTCGGCGTCGCGCGTACCGGCGAAGACGCCGTGCTTGGTGATGTGGTGGTAGGTGCTGTCGTCGTTCAGGACGAGCCCGCACGCCCTCGGGTGCTCGTTCCAGCTGTGGTCGGACCAGATGTCGGCGGCCGCAGAGCCGGCCGTTCCGAACACCGCTGCCGTGATGAGCAGCGCGCCGCCGGCGGCCACGAGGCTACTTCTCATGATCTCCCCCTGTAATCACGAAGTGACATCGGCCATCACTATACGTAGCGATCTTGTGGTAGGGCGGCCCGCCACACCCCGCAATTGATCAACAGGATCCCGCCCCCCGGCAAAACCCCCGCCCCACATCCCAACCCCGCCCCACATCCAAACCCCCGACGAACCGCCGACCCCGGCGGCGGCGCTGAAGCCGAGCGCGCCTTCACGCCCCCGGCCGCCCGGCCGATTTCACAGCCCCCGTCGGCGCCGAGGCGCTGCTGTCCCCTGGCCTCTGAGCGCCCGTGCGGGGGAGCGGGACCCCCCGCACGGGGGAGCCGCGAGGAGCGCGGTGATCGGGAGGGTGGTGCCCATGAAGGTCGCTGACGCGGGAATCGCCTGGACCGCCCTCTACGTCGCCTCCAAGATCGCCTACGCCCTCGAAGGCCGCCTGGGAGTCACCGGCGGCCCGGTGGTGCAGCCGGAGAGCCACCTCTCCTACGGCCCCGGCGAGGTCGCTTCGGCCCAGTGGGCGAACGCCGCGTCGGGCCTCGTCGTCATGGCGATCCTGCTGGCCGGCCGACTCCGCCTCGGCCAGGCGAAGGCCGGGTGGGTGCACCTGACCGTGGTGACCGGTCACTGGCTCTGCGGCCTCATGGCCGCCGCCGGAGCCGTCGGAATGGTGGGCGGCGCGCTCTTCACCGACCGCGGGGGAGCGGTCTTCGGGCTCTACTGCGGAGTGTGGGCCGCCCTGATCGCCCTGTCGGCCCGCGGCCTACGGCGACGGCCCGAGCAGACCACCGCCGCGACCACGAGAGGTCGCGCCAGGCAGAACGCCTGACCCGAGATGCGGGTCAGGCGGGGTCGCTCGGCCGCCTCACCCGCGGAACGAATCCGCCCGGGGCGGACGGAGTCCAGGACGGAGGCGGGGCAGGTGAGTCGCCTGGCGTCTCGGTCGCGGACCGGGCACGCCCGGATGACCCGGCAAACGCCGGAGGCGGGTCGCCCGGGCGTCTCGGCTGTGGAGCCGGGCGCCCGGGTCGGATGGGGCCTGGGCCGGAGGCGGCCGGCGGGCCTCCGGCGTACCGAGGCCGGGGTGAGTCAGGCGGCGTAGTCCGGGGTCATGGTGGCGGCCAGGGTGAGGTGGGTGGTGGCTTCCTCGTGGCGGCCCTGGCGTTGCAGGGTGCGGCCCAGCAGGTGGCGGGCGTAGGAGTCGTCGGGGGATTCGGCGACCAGCGACTCCAGTGCCGTACGCGCTCTGTTGAGCTGCGCCGACCCGAAGTAGGCTCGCGCGGCCAGCATCCGGACGCCACGGTCGTCGCCGTGCGCGTCCATGAGGGGACGCAGCAGCGTCAGCGCCCCGAGCGGGTCGCGCTGGTCGAGCAGCGACTCGGCGTGCCGCAGCCGCTCGACCTCGGCGGGCAGGCGGCGCGGCGGGTGCCCGGCGGCGTCGCGCAGGAACGCGGCGATCGTCTCAGGCGGCTGCGCGCCCTCCAGGGCGAGCCCGTTGGCGACGATGGTCGGCGACGTGCGCACGCCCTTGGCCTTGCCGGTGAGCAGCAGCTCCCTGGTCAGCTCGGCGCCGGGCAGCGTCTGCCGGTCGGGGCCCGCGCCGGTGTAGCCGGCCGCCTCGGCGAGGCCCGCGTCCGCCGCGATCTCGGTCAGCACGGCGAGGTCGCTGATGTCGCGTACCTCGACGAAGTGGGCGTTCACCACCCGCTCCACCACGCGGTCCTGCAGCGCGGCCCCGCCCTCCTCGTACGCGAGCGCGATCAGCCGGTGCGCCTCCAGCGTGCTGGCCCGGTAGGAGGAGCCCCACTCTGCCCCCAGCCCCTCGGACGCGGCCACCTCGGCGACCCGCGCCCGGTTCTCGGCGGGGGACAGGCCAGGAGCGCAGGCCCGCAGCGCCTCGTCGGCCACGGGGTCGAGCAGCACCTGCGCCATCGGCACGGCCTGGGCGGGCGCGGACGGGTCGATCTGGTACGGCCGCCAGACCACCTCGACCGGCTCGCCGTCCCAGGAGGCCAGCGCCTTCTCCAGCCGCCGCTTGCCGATGTGGGCCCACCCGCAGACCACGTCTGCCCAGATCTCAATACGCATGCCAGCAAAGTATGCGACAAATGTCGATTAGTCAACACATGTCGCTTAAGCGATGAATGTCGTATAGTGGGAAGGGTGAACCCGGACGACCCCCGCGCCGTGCGCACCCGGGCCCGCCTCAAGGAGGCCGTGCGCGACCTGGCAGCCCATCAGGAGCCCGCCACCATCACCATGTCCGCGCTGGCCAAGCGCGCCGAGGTGAACCGGGCCACGATCTACCTGCACTACCCCGACGTCGACGCGCTCGTCACCGACGCCATGGAGGACACCCTGGCCGCCGTCGCCAGGGCGGCCGCCCTGTGCCCGCTCGACGCCCCCCGCGACCGCGCCCCCGATCCGCTAGCCGAGCTGTTCGCGTACGTCGCCGACCACGCCACCCTCTACGCCCGCATGCTCGGCACCCACGGCAGCGCCCGCTTCTCCGCCCGCCTGCGCGAACGCCTCACCGGCGAGCTGACCCGCCGCTTCGCCGCCGGTCACCGGCCGCCGGGATGGGAGGACGTGCCGGCCGACGTGCACGCGGCCTACCTGGCCGGGGCCCTGGCCGGCGTCATCGCCCACTGGGTGGTCGCCGCCTGCCCCGGCGGGCCGGAGGGGGCGGCGCTGGCGTTCTGGAAGTTGTTCCGGCAGACGACCCCTTAGCGTCCCGTTGGACACCTGCCGGAGGTGGAAATCAGGAAAGATCAGATTCCTGACCCTCACTCACGCCATTCTTGGTTAGGTGCACACCACCGACCTCCTTCACTCCCTTTACGCCAGGCGCCTGCGCCGCCAGGTGACGTCCGGCCCGCTGCCCCGCCACGTCGGCCTGATCATGGACGGCAACCGCCGCTGGGCCAGGCAGATGGGCATGGCCAACCCGAGCATGGGCCACAAGTACGGCGCCGACCACATCCAGGACGTGCTCTCGTGGTGCGAGACGATCGGCATCAACCACCTGACCGTGTTCCTGTGCTCCACCGAGAACCTGCAGCGGCGTAACGACGAGGAGGTGGCGTTCCTGCTGCGGGTGATCGAGCAGATGGTCACCGACCGCTTCGACCGTCCCGACGCCCGCTGGCGGGTGCACGTCGCGGGGATGCTCGACATGCTGCCCGACACCACCGCCCGCGCGCTGAAGAGCGCCGTCGAGGCCACCCGCAGCTGTGACACCGGGTTCCACCTCACGCTCGCCATCGGCTACGGCGGCCGCCAGGAGGTCGTCGAGGCGCTGCGCGAGCTGCTGTACGAGCGGGCCGAGGCCGGGCAGTCGATGGTCGAGCTGGCCTCGACGCTGACCGTGGACGACATCGCGCCGCACCTCTACACCGCCGGGCAGCCCGACCCCGACCTGGTCATCCGCACCAGCGGCGAGCAGCGCATGTCGAACTTCCTGCTGTGGCAGTCGGCCTACTCCGAGCTGTACTTCTGCGAGGCGTTCTGGCCGGCCTTCCGCGAGATCGACTTCCTGCGCGCGCTGCGCAGCTTCGCCGCCAGGCAGCGGCGCTACGGCGGCTGAGCGGGCCGCCGCCACGAGTACCCTTGACCTGCCGTCCCGTACGTGAAGAGGAGACCCGCCCGGTGCCCGGAACCCACCCGCGCGAGCTCGGCCTGCTGTCCGACTGCGAGAGCTGCTTCGGGCTGTGCTGCGTGGCGCTGCCGTTCTCGGCGTCGGCCGACTTCGCCGTGGACAAGGACGCCGGCCGGCCCTGCACCAACCTGCGTGACGACTTCCGGTGCTCGATCCACTCGCGGCTGCGCGAGCGCGGGTTCTCCGGGTGCACGGTGTTCGACTGCTTCGGGGCCGGGCAGAAGGTCTCGCAGGTCACGTACGCGGGGCGGAGCTGGCGGGAGGCGCCGGAGACGGCCCGGCAGATGTACGCCGTCTTCCCGGTGATGCGCGGGCTGCACGAGTTGCTGTGGTACCTCGCGGAGATCCTCACCCTGCCCGCCGCCGCGCCCGTCCACGACTGCGCCCGCGCGCTGCTGGAGGAGACCGAGAAGGTCACCCGCGAGAGCGCCGACGTGCTCGAAGGCTTCGACGTGGCAGCTCATCGCGAGCGGGTCAACAAGGTGCTGCTGCGGGCCAGCGAGCTGGTACGCCACGGGCTCGACGGCCGGCAGCACCGGGGCGCCGACCTCATCGGTGCCCGGCTCCGTGGTGCGCGGCTGCGAGGAGCGAACCTGCGCGGGGCGTACCTGATCGGCGCCGACCTGCGCGGGGCCGACCTGCGGCAGGCCGACCTCATCGGCGCCGACCTGCGCGGCGCGGACCTCACGGACGCCGACCTCACCGGCGCCATCTTCCTCACCCAGTCCCAGGTCAACGCCGCCAAGGGCACCCCCGCCACCCGCCTGCCCGCCACGCTGACCCGCCCGCCGCACTGGACGGCGAGCGCCCCGGAACCCCGCGCACCCCGCCGCACCACCAAGCCCCGCCGCCCCCGCCGCTGACCCGTCTATGAAGGGCGGGATCCGCCACTGAGAAGGTGTCTTCGATCCCTTAAGTGATCCTGGGTCGCGCTCGGAGCAAAGCGAAAGATCACGGGACGTGACGATCCCTGGCGAGCAAGAGTGGATCAAGCTGGTGCTGGGCCGGCTCAACGTGGTCCAGACGGCACGGAACCCGGTCGACAAGGCGGGAGTGTGATCGACGTGCGTCCCCGCCGCCACCCCTCCGACACCACCGACGAAGAATGGACACTGATCGAACCTTCTCTGAACCAAGCGATCGATCACGGACCGCTTGGTGAAGGCCTTGTGCAACTTAGGTGCGCTCGGGCACGGGCACTTCCACGCCATGCAGCAGCAACGGGTCGGCGTTCTAAGCAGTCAAGATCCGCGATGCCCGTCGTCATCGTCCTTAGCCTCTCCCTCCTCTCTGGCCTGCTGTAGGAACGGCACACGTGGCGAGAATTCCGACCAGGATCGCCGAGACGCCACCGACAATGACGCCGATGGCCGGGTTCAGGCAGGCGTTGAGCAGAGGGATGGCCGCGACAATGCCGATGCCAGCGATGATGTTGGCCAGCACCGGTGCTAGTTCGGCGATGATGCGGCAGAAGGTCGGCCTGCATGCGTTGATCCACAGGCCAAGCAGAACCAGCGCACCGGCAATGGCACCGAGGCCGATCCACAACAGGATCGGGCAGCAGACGGTGAAGTAGAGGCACACGACGCCGAACGCGAGTGTTATCTGCCAGAGGATCAGTAGGAACCATGCGCACGGCTTGTTGGGACAGATGAACGCCCAGATGAGCAGCAGGATGATGCCAGCGAGGATCAAGCCGATTGCGACGCCGATAAGCACGTACATGAGGGCTTGGCCAAGCCCGGGCACACAAGCCACGATCACGAAGACGAAGAGGCCGAGCGCGATGAGCAGCACAGCTGCCCACCGCAGGATTCCGCAGCCGAGTACCTCGACGTCATCGTCGGGAACGCAGTTGCCCGCTAGGTCACGGTGCTGACCGGGTGGGCACGGGTCCGGGGTGTCGGGCACGCAATTGCCTGCCGCGTCGTGGTGCTGACCCGGTGGGCACGGACAGTGCGGCACGGTGATCATCGCTGAGATGCTTTGTCGTTGAGGCACGCACCCATCCGGCTTGTTGATCGTCAGGGTGACGTTGTAGGTGCCCGGAGCGCTGAAGGTGTGTTGCGCTGCCGGTGTGACCGTCGTGATCGTGTTCGTCGTGCCGGACGCCGGGTCGCCGAAGTCCCATTCGTAATCACCAACGACGGCACCCGCGTTGGTAACGCTGGCGGTGAAGCTCGTCGCAGTGGTGCCGGTCGCCGATACGCAGCCGATGTCCGTTACGTTGAGGGCGGTGACGGTGGGGCACTCCGGTGGTGGGCCAGCCACGGGGAACGCCGCCGAGCCCGTCAGATTGCAGGTGGCGGGTACACCAGCGGATAGAGCGAATTTCGCGGTGGCACCAACGGCGTAGGTCCCGCCTGCGGATAGATTCACAGCGCTGGCAGCGGTGGCGCCAGCTCCGGTCCAGTGGCCAGCAGCGGTGGTGTCGACGGTGTTTCCGGTGGTGCTCGTCTTGGCCTGGGGAGCGGGTTGCCCCGCGGCGGCTGGCAGCGTCACAACCCAGTCGAAACCCACCGGCATTGGCGGGGACATGATGTTCGCCGGCCAGACGATCGAGGCCGTGAACCCCGCGTTTGAAGCTGGAAGTGGTGGGTTGGCCGGTGCTGCTTGAACAACGTTGACCTGAATCGGGCACGGGACGCACGGGCTCACGGGGATAACAGGAGGTATCGCGTTCGCCGGGAGTGCGAAGTTCACGACGGCGGGCGGTGCGCACAGTAGCTGGCCGTTGTCGATGATCGTTACCGTCGCGGTCGCGGCGTACCCGCCAGGCTGGTGGGTGAAGTAGCGAGTGTGCTGATGGGGAAGTGCCGTGATTGTGGTCGACGCGCTGGTCGCACCCATACTGTCCGGCCCGCCGTAGGACCAGGTCACGTACGCGGAAGCGGTCGCGGGAAGTGCCGGGTTGAACGAGGTGACCTCGAAGGTGATCGGTCGATGGTTGACAACAGGCGAGGTCGGCTCGGTCACGCAGTCGCCGACGCTGGCCGTCGCGGTAATCACGGGGCATCCGGTGCCGCAGGTAGCGGTCACGGTCACGGGGACCGGTGGGCATTCGGAGGGTGGCTGTAGCCGCAAGAAGGCCTGATAAGTGCCTGGTGAGTACAGGTGGGGGGCAGTAGTGCTGACAGGATGCGGCGTCGTCGACGTGCCGGCCTGGTTGTCCACGGGGAACGGAGCGCTGAGCGGCGACCCATCGCCGAAGTCCCACACTAGGTTGACCTGGTGACCGGCGGGGATCATCACGGTGCCGGACAGAGTAATCGGCTGCTGGCCGGCCTGGCACGGGCCGGAGGAGGCCGATGTCAGCGTCGCACGCAGACATTGCGGGCAGTCGACTCGTACACGTTGTTTGGCCGGCGGGCAGTTCGGGTCTGCCTTACACGCCACAGTGATATCGATCTCCTGGTCACAGGTGATCGCGACAGACAACGGGACTACAGCTATATACGTGCCGGTAGCCGCGTCGACCTGAGCGGCCACGGGCGGTCCCGAACTGGCTGACGTAACGACCTCGACCTGATCTCCGGTGCAACCGTAGGCCGTCCCGGTCACCACAACGGCGTTTGGTGTGAGTGACCCAGGAGCGACCTCTCCGCGAACGAATTTGACGGTGATCCTGCAGCACTCAAGGTTGAAATCGGTCTCTTCGTCCTCGCATTGCTGCGCCGGGTCCCCGGAAAGACACTTGACCTTGACGAAGTCGACCAGTTGGCCGCAGGCAACCGGTCCCGGTATTGGGACGGTGACGTCGAAGCTGTCGTTGTTGACCAGCACGGCGGCCGGAGCGGTGAGGCTCGAGGTGACCTGGACCGATGGGCAGTTGAACGCTCGGCCCGTGACACGCAGGCCGGTCAACGCAGCCTGTGGTCCCATACCGCTGATCGAGTAGATCACTATGTTGCAGGCCATTGAGCTACCTCGTCCTTCGGTCATGTGGTCCCTGCGGTCAGGCCTGACCGCAGGGACCACATCCTCCTGTCGCCCTTGGCGAATCGGGTGAGTGCCTGACCCACCAGACGACAAGGTGCAGCAAGCCCAGGATGGTGAACACGGCCGCGGAAGCGACGCTGACCGCCACGGCGAGGACAGCCAGGAGCGTCGCAAGCGGAAAGAACAGTACGACCGCGGCCAGACCAGCCCAGCTCAACGCGGCTCCCAAGGCGGTCAGGCGCATACAAGTGAGACAACGGCCCAATCGGGCCGACAGTGTGTGGGGCGATGATGTTGCCATACCCACGGGACCTCCCGGAGATGGTATGAAGCCCCTGGCCTTTGATAGCGACGCTACGCCCGGTGATCTACCTGTCAACGGAGGCGAGGTGACCTCATCCGGCCATCGCGCCCTTTTATGGGTCGTGTGCGAAGATGACGATCGTCATGCTCCTTGGCCAGCTCGCGAGGTCCTCTTCGTCCACGGGCAGCAACACTAAAGTCAATCCTGCAACTAGCGGCCGTGCGAGGGTAGTTATGTATGGGCTTCTGAGGGAGCGCCGGGAAGGGGGACGGTGCGGCCGACGATGTCCGGGAACGACGGTATGCCGAGGTTGATGGTGGTAGCCCGACGTGTCCGGTCGTCGAGCAGGGCGAGCTTGGCTTCGGCGGCGGCAAGGCTGACACGCAGTCCTTCGGCTTCGCCGAGCCAGCCTTCACGTTCGGCCTCGGCGATACGGGCGTTCAGGTTGTCGCGGATCTCCTCCAACCGGGGCCGCTGCCCAGAGCCCAGGCGAAGGACGGGGCAGCGAACACAAGAATGTTCATGCTGGCAGCTGGTGCCATAAGCTCGTCCACAGTCCCCGAGCGCGACCTTGCGGCGTTCAAAATGACCGAGGAACTCCGACCATTCCTCGTCGGTGGGGGTGCGGTATTCCTCGCTGGGCCGCAGGGCCCGGCGGCGAGTGATGAAGGCGCGGTGGCCGGTGATCGCCTCCTCGGGATAGACCGCCTTGCAGCCCATCGTGGTGTTGATGTCCTTGTGGCCGAGGAGCAGCTGGGCGATGTGGGGTGGCATCCCGTTTTGCATGGCTTCGGTGGTGAAGAGCCTTCGAAAGTCGTGGGGTGTGTGGGTCAGAGGTCGCCCTGAGGCGTCGGTCAGGCCTGAGGCCAGCAGGGTTTCGTTGATCGCCTTGCGGATCGTGTTCCCGGAGACGGCTCGGCGCTGCCCGCCGCTGGTCCATTGGAAGAGCAGTGGAGCAGGGGTGTTCCAGACCTTCTCCAGGCTGTCGTAGAAGGGGATCAGCGGAACTGCTCCGTCCGTGCCGCGGATCCGGCTGACGATCGCGCTGAGGACGTCGGCAAGCTCGGGGCTGATGACCAAAAGTCGTTCTTCGTCGGTTTTGGACGGCGCGATCTGCAGCAGAGGGATGAGTTCGCCGGTGGCCGGCAGGGTGTATTGGGTGATGCTGTGGTGGCTGGTCTCGAGCATCTCCTCGATCCGGACCCCGGTGTGGCGAAGGAATTCGATCGCGGCCCAGCCCCAGAACGCGCGATGCTCGTCCTGGACGAGGTTTCGGCGGGATCCGGACTCGTCGTAGGCGCAGGAGGAGCCGCTACTGTCGAGCCGGTTGTCGCGGCTGGCTTTGACGAACGTCTCGCCGAGGACGGCGAAGGAATCGCCGGCCTTGGCCGCGCGGAGGGCCGCGAGCCGGATCCGCGCCGCGTGGAGCCGCTCCTCGGCTGTCCGTATCAGGGCGGGCAGCATCGGCAGCCGCTCCCTGGTGCGCTGGTCCATCCGCGCTTTGCGCCGCGTGTTGTCCTTCTTGTAGGTGATCTCGGTGGAGCTGATCGGACTGGGCGCCGCCCAGGGACCCCAGCGAGCCGGATCTTCCAGAGCCCACTGGGCGATGTCGAGGTAGAAGGCCCTGACCCACCCCAACAGCGCGGCATAGCTGGCCCTGGGACTGCTCCCCTCGACCATCCGGCCGTCTGGAAGCCGGCGACGAGTGATTTTCGCACTCGGTCCTTCCATGCCGCGATAAGCCCTCGGTCCAGGTGCAGTGAGTCGATGCCCGGCTGCAGGTCCTCCAGGTTCTTCCAGAAGTGCAGGGCCAGGACCCGGGCGAGATCCTCGAAGGTGGCGTAGTCCAGGGCCGGCTGCCGTTCGGCGAGATAGTCCACGATGAGGTCACGGACCGGCTGGCATTGCAGCCGGTAGCGGTCGACGAGCTGATCGACGGTGAGCTGCCCGGAGAACAACGTAACCGCCCGAAGAGTGGTCGGCGCGTCGTCCGGGAACTGACCCATGTCCTTGAGCAGCGAGTAGAACAGGGATCGGCTGTCACCACCACGCCCGAGAATCTGAAGCTCGACGTGCCGCAGTTCCAGGCAGTCGCCAACCGTGACGTCGGCAACCCCGCCTCCCTTGGCCACCACAATCGTCGCGATCTGGGAACAGGCCAACAGGCCAAGCCTGGAGGCGAGCAGCACCGGGTCAGCGGATTCCTCGATGCGGGCGAAACCTGCCGGGTCCCGATGCTGGACCACCGCTTCTCGCCAGTACTTGCTGCGGACGATCTTCAGCAGGAACTCAAGATCTGGCCTGATCACGTCGGCGACCAGCAGGCAGAGCAGCCCCGACCGCAGGCCCTCCTCGCGCGGCTTCTCGCCGTGCTCGCTCATCCAGGCCATCACCTGGTCCACCCAGCGGAAGCCGAGGGCGTTTGCCGGGCTGACCTGCCACCGATCCTGCCAGGTCGTCCCGGGGAAGGTCTCCAGCCAGCTCAGGATCCAGCGTGCGCCATAGCGGCGGCCCTCGTGCGTGGTCTTAACTCGTGCCCGCATCGGGGGCCGGTCGATCCTGGCGAGAACCGCTTGCCGAGTCTCCTCGGTCGCCGGCCAGGTGGAAGGCCGTGTCCTGGGCGGGAACTGCGTGAGCAGTCTGCGAGCCGCCTCTCCCTGGAACTGCGTGGGGTCGGCTCCCAACCACGCCGGCTGGATGGTGGACCTGGCCGCGGCCGTCACAAGCGGCCTCCGAAGAGGACCTGCAGGGGGTCGGGGTTATAGCCGATGCTCGGCGGCGGGCCGGATACCGTCCGGCGTTCGGCCTGCCGCCGGTAATGGGCCAGCGCGCTGGCCACGACGTCCTCCTGGGTCGGCGTGGTGTAGATCTGCGTCGTACTCAGGTGTGCGTGCCCGAGGATCCCCTGGACGTCGGTTAACGGCATCGCGGGGTCCTGGGCCATCCGGTAGGCCGCGGTGTGGCGGAGATCATGGAGTGTCCAGTTCGAGCCGAGTAGAACTTGGGCGCGGGCGAACATGGCGCGAGCGGCCGGATAGGCGAGCTGCCGCCAAGGACGGCGAAGCGTGAACCACAACGGTTCGCTGCCGCCGCGAGGGGCGCCCTTGCGCCAGAGTTCTTCCTGGTAGAGCCGGAGCCAGACGAAGGCATCCGGAGAGGCCGGCAGTTGCTGAACAGCCCGGCTGCCCTTGCGGACCACCGCCACGAGTTGCTGCCCAGGATCCGCATGGCCCTGTCGCGCTGTCAGCAGCTCTTCCGCCCGCGCGGCGGTCGAGACCCAGAACGCCAGCAACGCCCGATCTCGGTGGTGATTCAGTCCTGCGAACAGGTTGTTGAACTGCTCATGGGGATCCGCCGTGGGACCCGTTTGGGAACCTTCGGCCGATAGCGGCCCTGCCGCTCGTCCCGGAACGGGTCCAAGAAGTTGTGGTGAGCGTTCGCCCTGTTCGCCCTTCGCGACCGGTTGAGTGGAAGCGGGTTGATGATCGGGCCGCGCCCGGCCTCAAGGTGGAAGTCGTAGAAGGCCCGTAGCACCGTCTCGGCATGCGCTCTGGTCGACGAGGCGAACTTCCGGCCCAGTGGCGGCTTCCCTGTCACAGGGTTCACCCTGTCGGGTGTGGAACGGCGCCGGCTTCGTGACGGCTTGTCCGCGATCTGCATCCACCGCGCGAAGTCCCGAGCATCGATCTGCACCGCCTTGTCCCACGCGACTCCGATCGCGACCAAGAAGCGCCACCAACGCAATAGGTCGTGGCCATAGGAACGGATCGTCGAGACCGATCGGTCAGCCGCCTGCAGGTCCGCGAAGAAGGCTGCGACCGGCTCGATCACCACACCGGCCCTGTCTACGAGCCGATACGGCTCCCATTTCTCCCTGGTCTCTACGAGCTGACCGATGTCGGGTACGACAAGCGCTGCAATGTCCCGCTGATCGTTCGGATGACGCATGGCGGAGGAACGTAGCACGACCTCCTCTGAGCTGCAACGATGCCCTCTTTAGTTCAGTTAACAGGCCACTTCTTCCGACACCCGCCTGCCAGGCCCGAACGGGTGGTCGCCCGGAGAAGCATCACCGCCGCGACGTGTTCGATGCGATCAGGTACATCACCGACGACGCGGCGAAATGGAGGGCCTTGCCTTCTTAGCGGATTCGGTCGTAAACCATGGCGATCTCGCCCAGTGCGCCGCTTTGCTGGCGGGTGAGCATCCACTTGGAAGCCGGCAGGCCATCGTCGAACAGTCGCTGCCCACCTCCCACGATCTCAGGGAAGATCATGAGGTGCAGCCGGTCGAGCAGGTCTGCCGACAGGAGCGGCTTGATGATGCTCGCGCTGCTGTTGACGAGGATGTCGCCCTCACCAGTGGCCTTGAGGTCGGCAACGACATCGGCGGCGGGGGCGTTCACCACGCGGGTGCGTTCCCACGGCGCTTCGGTCAAGGTGGTCGAGAAGACGACCTTCTCCGTGTCGACCAGCCACTTGGCGTATCCGCGATCACGCGGGTCGGCGTTCTCGTCTTCGGCGACCGCCGGCCAGTAGCCCATGAATCCTTCGGCGTTGAGTCGGCCGAGCAGCGCCGTCGTCGCACCCTCCCAGATGCCGCACATGTGGTTCCGCGCGACCTCGCTGGTCACATAGGGGGCGAACGCGGCGAAGTCGTTGGGCCCGCCTGGACCGTTGTAACGCCCGTCGAGGGTCAGGCTCAGGTTCGCGGTCACCCTGCGGCCGGTCGAGTTCGTCATTTGGTGCTCCTTGTATCGGTGTCGTGCGTGTCCGCAGCGAGGATCGCGGCGAGCTTGTCAAGGCTTTGGCCGTAGCCGATCTCGATGCCTGCGATGAAGTCGGCTGAGTCGACCGTGCTGTCGGTGACGCGGAAGTGGACGTCGAGTTCTGTTCCCGTGCCGGTGGGCCGGAGGCCGAGATCGAGGTGGGCGGTGAAGGCGAGGCTGCCGTCGGGAAGCTGGGGGGAGAGCCGGTAGGCGAGGCGCTCGCCGGGGCGTACGTCCTCGACGACTCCCAGCGCGCGCCCGGCGACCAGGTCGGAGCCGTCGGTGTCCTCGGCGTCGCGGTATTCATGGACGATCCGCCCACCCGGTCGCGCCTCGAAGACGAGCTCGGAGACGCGCAGGTCGGCCGGCGTCCACCAGCGGGCGAGCAGGGAGGCCTCGGTCAGGTGGTGCCAGACCTCTTCCGGACCCGCTGTCAGCGACCGGTGGAAAGTGAACGAGCGGCCGTCGGCCCACCCCGGCTCCTTGGCGGCGAGCCGCTCTGTCCGGAGGCTGAGCTCGTAGCGATCGTAGGTCTCGCGCGAGCCGCCGGTTCGGTCCGCGGTGTCGGCCAGCCGAGTGAGCGCAGCCGCCAGTTCCCGTAGGGGTGCGGGCTGGAGCGCGTAGACGCGGCGCTGGCCGGAGCGCTGGGAGGTGACGACGCCGGCACGCTCAAGGGCCTGCAGGTGCTTGGTCGTCTGCGGCTGGCGCGCCTCGGCGAGCTGCGCGAGAACACCGACCGGGCGAGGCCGCTCGGCCAGCAGGCCCACAAGCCGCCAGCGGGCCGGGTCGGCCAGTGCGGTGAGGAGTGCGTCCATGCCGAAAAGTATTCACCGCAACGAATATTCGTGTCAAGGAATATCTCGGAATGGTGGGGCGGCATCCGGATCGGGCAGGTCCGCTACTAAGGATCGAAGAACACCTCTGAAGGGCGGAAAGCCGCCAAGGGCCTCGCTCCGCCCTTATGGGCGGGACTCACCTCAGGCCCCCCGTCTATAAGGGTGGGACCCGCCGCCAACCCCGCCCCGCCTAGGAGCCCCTTGTCCGAAACAGGACATGTAATATCCCCTTTTATGCGGATGGGTGAAGGGGTCGAGTGGGGCCTGCACTGCTGCCTGGCCCTGGCCTGGCTGGAGGACGAGGCGCCGATCCCGACGGGGAAGCTGGCCGAGCTGTTCGAGCTGCCACCCGTCTACCTCAAGAAACGGCTCCAGGACCTGGTACGCGCCGGCATCCTCGCCTCGGTGCCCGGGGTGAAGGGCGGGTTCCGGCTGGCCAGGGCGCCGGAACGGATCACGCTCCTGGAGGTCGTCGCCGCCATCGAAGGCCGGGACGAAGCGTTCAGGTGCACCGAGATCCGCCAGAAGGGGGCAGGCGCCGAGGAGCCGCCCACCGCGTTCGCGAAGCCGTGCGGCGTGGTGATCGCGATGCGGCGCGCCGAGCTGGCCTGGCGCAGGGAGCTGGCGGCGCAGACCGTCGCCGACCTCATGCGGGAGGCGGCCCCGTCCGCGCCCGGCCGCTTCCGCCGCCACTACGCCCGCCTCGCCAACTGACCGGGCCCGGCCCGGGTCATGACACACCCAGGAGGTAAAACGGGATGCTGAATGTCCCCGTTAAGAGCACGTTCGCACCCGTGACGGTGCTGGCCGCGGGGGCGTTCGCCGTGGGGACGGACGCGTTCGTGGTGGCGGGGTTCCTGCCGCCGCTCGCCGCGTCCTTAGAGGTGAGCGAGACGGCGGCAGGGCAGTCGGTGACCGCGTTCGCGGTGGCGTACGCGATCCTGTCGCCCGTCCTCGCCACCGTGACCGCCCGCCTGTCGCGGCGGGCGCTGCTGGTCGGCGCGCTGCTGCTGCTCGCGCTGGCCAACCTGGGGTCGGCGCTCGCGCCGACGTTCGCGGTGCTGCTGGTGACGCGGGTCGTGGCGGCGGCGGGAGCGGCGGCGTTCACTCCGAACGCCGGGGCGGTGGCGGCGGCGCTGTCGCGGCCCGAGGCGCGGGGCCGGGCGCTCGCCACGGTCGTCGGCGGGCTCACGGTGGCGACGGCGGCCGGGGTGCCGCTGGGCGGGCTGGCCGGGCAGTGGCTCGGCTGGCGGGCGGCGCTCGGCCTGGTGGCGGGAGCCTGCGTGGTGGTGGCCGCCGCCGTGTACGTGATCTTGCCGGCGCTGCCCGGCGGGTCCCCGGTGCCGCTGCGGGTACGGCTCAGGGTGCTGCGGCGGCCCGCCGTCCCCGCCGTGCTGGCGCTGACCGTGCTCGGCATGGCCGCCACCTACACCGTCTACGCCTACAGCGCCCCCGCGATGCGCGCCGTCGGCGTGGAGTCCACGGCGTCGATGCTCTTCCTGTACGGGCTGGGCGCCGTCCTCGGCAACCTGGCCGCCGGGTACGCCACGGACCGGTGGGGCGCCGGCCGAGTGCTCATGACCGGATATGTCGTGATGGCTGTCAGTCTGGCCGGGCTGGGCCGGCTGGCGGGCTCACAGGACGTGCCCGTCGTCCTCGTCGGGCTGCTGGCCGCCGGGTGGGGCGCGGGCACCTGGTGCCAGACGCCGCCCCAGCAGCACCGGCTCATCGGCGTCGCCCCCGGGGAGGCGTCCCTGGTCGTCTCGCTCAACGCGTCGGCCATCTACGCGGGCATCGGCGCCGGCACGCTCGCCGGCGGGCTGACGCTGGCGTACGGGGTGGCGGTGACCTACGCGGCTGGCGCGGCGCTGGCGGTGCTCGCCCTGCTGCTGGTCACGGCCACCCGCCGGACCTGACCCCGTCTCGTACTAGGCTGGCCTACCCCGGCGATCACGGAGGAGAAGCGGCATGACCATCACCGCGTACACCGTCACCGGCCCCGTCGCCCAGCACGGCGAGGGGCCCGTGTGGTCCGGCCGGTGGGGCGGGCTGCGGTGGGTGGACATGCTGGCCGGCGACGTCCTCGCGCTCACGCCCGCCGGCGAGGTGCGCCGCCGTCACGTCGCCGAGGTCGCCGCCGTCGTGCGCCCCCGCGTCTCCGGCGGGTACGTCGTCGCCGCCGAGCGCGAGCTGCTGCTGGCCGACTCCGACGACCTCGACGCCCCGCTGCGCTCGCTCGGCGAGGCGTGGACCGACCCCGGCGTCCGCATGAACGAGGGCGGCTGCGACCCCGACGGCCGCTTCTACATCGGCAGCATGGCCTACGACTCCGCCCCCGGCCGCGGCTCGTTCTACGCGGCAGGGCCCGGCGGCGAGCTGCGCGTGGTGCTGCCGGAGGTGACGATCTCCAACGGCTTCGGCTTCAGCCCGGACGGCCGGCTGGCTTACTACGCCGACACCGGGACCGGCCGCGTGGACGTCCTCGACTACGACCCGGAGACCGGGCTGAGCGGCCGGCGCCCCTTCGCCGTCGTGGACCCGTCGCAGGGTGCCCCCGACGGCCTGACGGTGGACGCCGAGGGCGGCGTCTGGGTGGCCCTGTGGGACGGCGGCGCCGTCCACCGCTACGCTCCCGACGGCCGGCTCGACGCGGTGGTCACCCTCCCGGTCCGCAAGGTCACCGCCGTCGCCTTCGGCGGCGCAGATCTCAACCGCCTCTACATCACCACCTCGGCCCTGGACGTGGACCGCACGGAACAACCCGAGGCAGGCGCCCTCTTCGCCGCCGACCCCGGCATCCACGGCCTCCCCGTCCTGCCCACCACGCTCTGACCGGGCCGCGAACGCGTTCGGCGCGAGGATGTGCCCGGGTGAGGTGATCAATCGGTAGCGTTAGCGCATGCGTTCGCGCGGTGTGTCGCTGGATGGGCTGTTCGCCGCTTCGGCCGTCGCCCTGGAACTGGTGATCAACGGGTACGCGGGTGAGGGCAACGCGTCGCCGACGCCGCCCGAGTTCGCCGCGGCGCTGCTGGCCGGCCTGCCCATGGGCGTCGTACGCCAGCGCCCAGGCCACGTCACCGTCTACCTCGCCGCCCTCGTCGTGATCGCCGGCCGGTTGGCGCCGGGCACGGACAGCGCGCAGATCCTGCTGTGCGTGGCGCTGTGCCTGACCGGCCACCGTTCCGGGCTCAGGGCGGCGCGCGGCCCGATGGCCGCCGCCATGCTGGCCACGGCGCTCACCGTGGCGGCCCCCGGCGTCACCCCCGGCACGATGGCGCTCGCCTTCCTGCTGCCCGCCGCGCCCGCCGTCATCGGCGGCCACCTGCACCGCAGCACCCGCGACGTCACCCCCGACGTGCTGCTGGCGGCCGGCGGCGTGCTGCTGGCCGTGCTGAGCACGTGGGACGTCTGGCACTCGGGCGGCCATCCGGTCGCGATCGTCCAGGTCGCCGCGGTCGTCTCCGGGCTGGCGCTCGGGGTGGCCAGGAGGCTGCCCGGCCTGGTCGTGGCCGTCGAAGGGGTGCTGCTGCTCGCCGCGGACGCCCACCTGCACCGCGCCGCCGACACCGGCATGCTGCTCCTGATGGTGGCGATGGGGGTGTTCGCGATACGGGTGGCGTCGTGGCCGCGGACGGCCGTGGCGTACGCGGCGGGCTGCGTGGCGGTCGCGGTGGCCGTGTTCGAGCCGCTGAGCAGGATCACCACCCTGCGCGTGCTCTTCCTGATGACGCTGGTGGCGATGCCGATCGCGGTCGGCCGTTACCTCGGCATGCGCCGCGCCGTCACCGCGGCCGAGCGGCTGCGGGCCGAGGAGGCCGTACGCCTGACGCTCGCCCGCGCCCGCGCCGACCTGCTGGCCGAGCGCGAGCACATCGCCCGCGACGTCCAGACCCTGGTGGCGGGCCACGTCGGCGCGATGGTGCTGCGGGCCGGCGCCGCCTGCGACGCCGCTCCCGACGGGCCGGTCGGCCACGCGCTCACCGACATCCGCGAGACGGGCAACCAGGTGCTGCGCGACCTCGGCAACCTGCTGCACGGCGCCGGCCTCCACCTCGACGCGGCCGAGCTGATCCGCGCGGCGGCCCGCCGCATGTCCGCCGCCGGTCTCGTCGTGGACCTCGGCCTCGACCCCGGTATGGCGACGGTCTCGCCGGTGCTGCGCACGTGCGCCGCCAGCATCGTCCAGGAAGGGCTGACGAACGTGCTCAAACACGCCGGCCCCGGCACCCGCGTCCGGGTCACGGTCGTAGCCTCCGGTGGCGGGCTGTCGGTCAGGCTGCACAACGGCCCCGCGCCGGCCACGTCGGAACCCCTGCCCTCCTCCGGCCACGGCCTGGCCGGGATGCGCAAACGCGTCCGCGCCCTGGGCGGCACCCTCGGCTCGGGCCCCGACGGCGACGGCGGCTGGCTTCTCCGAGCCGACCTGCCGCCCAGAGGCGGCGACTGATCACGCGAGTACGCGGTCGGGAGCGTGCTGCGAACGGCGGGCGAGCACCGCGCCGCACAACACGACCACGCCGCCCGCGATCTGGAACGCGCCCAGCGTCTCCCCGAGGAACCCCCACGCCATCACCGCCCCCGCGATGACCTCGATCGTGCCCATCGTGGCGGCCACCGCCGCCGACAGCCGCCGCACGGCGTGCACGCCCCACACGTACGGCAGCACCGTGCCCGCGACCACCATCAGCAGGTACGCCACGAGCACCGGCAGCTCGACCCCGCCCGGCGCCACCGACGTCCTGAACGCCTCCCAGGGCAGGTCCCACGGCGACGCCGGCGGCGCCAGCACCACGGTCGCGCCCACCGTGCCCCAGGCGATGAGCGCGAGCGGGTCCACCTCGTCGCCGAAGCTCTCGTTCATCAGGAAGTAGCCGGCCGAGCAGGCCGCCGCCAGCAGGCCCGTCGCCAGGCCCAGCCCGTCGAGGCGGATCTCCCGCCACGCCTCCACGACGATCGCCAGGCCGGCGACCGCGACGACCGCGCCCGCGTACGCGGACCTGGGCAGGCGCAGGCGGCGTACCAGCCGGACCCAGGCCACCACGAGCACCGGCGCCATCGACACCAGCAGCAGCGCGATCCCGACCGGCAGCCTGGTCACCGCCACGAAGAACAGGGTCTGGACGGCCGCCACGGCCGTCAGCGCGTACAGGCCGACGAACGTCCACCGCGACCGGGCGATCCGCAACGCCCCAGGCCGGAACAGGCCGAGGACGAGCACCATGAGCACCCCCGACCCGGCCAGCCGTACCCACACCGCCTCGACCGGCGTCATCCCGCCCGCCACGAGGTACTTCGCCATCGGCCCCGAGAACGCGAACCCACAGGCCGACCCGACCGCCAGCACCGCCCCCGCCCACCGCATCCCGCCACCACCAGCACAGTCATCACCGTAAGAAGTCTTCGATGCTGTCACCCGGGACGACCACCCGCAACGCGATTTCCGCCAGAACGCGCCCTTGGACGGGGCCGAGGGGGCGCCCACCGAGGCCGGCCCGCCCGGAGGCTCGCACGCTCGCTCAGGCAGGAGCGGGGCCTAACCTGCCTGGAGGGCCGCATGCTCGCTCGCCGGGGGTGGGGCCTGGCTCGGTCGCAGGCGCGTTCAGGCGGGGGCGGGGTCTGGGCCGGCGGGCGCCCTGCCGGGGCGGTCGAGGCCGGCCGCCAGCTCGGCGATGGCGGCGTCGAACCGGCGCCGCAGCACCGCGATGTCGGGCGCCAGGCCGGTCTCGCCCGCCTGGCGCGACCACCGATCCAGCACCACGCGCAGCGCGCTCAGCACGGCGCCGGCGCACACGATCGGATAGACGCCCTCACCCTCGTCCAGGCCGGCGTCGCAGGAGGCCGCCCCGGAAGAGGGCGGGGCGATGCGTTCGGTGATCGCCTCGGCCAGGGCCTGCTCCTGGGCGGCGAGGACGGCCAGCTCGTACGGCACCAGCGACGGCGTGGTCCTGACCAGCCGCAGCGCCCGGATGTGGTCCCGGCCGCCGGCGTCGCTCGCGTCCATGACCGTGAGCACCGCCTCCCTGAACGCCGCCAGCACCGTCTCCTCCGGCGGCCGGGCGCGGAACTCGGCGATGAGCTGCTCGGCGGCGGCCGAGAGGGTCGCCACGACCGCCTCCTCCTTGCTGGAGAAGTAGTTGAAGAAGGTGCGCAGCGCGATGTCGGCCTCACCGGCGATCTGCTCGACGGTGACGTTCTCGACGCCGTGACGCAGGGAGAGGCGGAGCGCGGCCGCGCTGAGCGCCGCCCTGGTGGCCTGCTTCTTGCGTTCACGCCGCCCGACGACCGCCCCGGCCTCCTGCTCCACCACGGTCCCCATTATGAACGGCGTGCCACCGCAAGCGGGCGGTGGAGCCGGCGGGGGGCGACGCCCGGCACCCGCCGGACGGGAAGGGCCGTCTGGCGGCGTCGGCCGGTCTCCCGGCGGTGTCGAGCCCGCTCTGGACGCCGGCGTGAGCGTCGCCCTTACCTTGGACCGCGCACCCACCCACCCCGGTTCCACCGGAACGCGAACCCCATCCCATCCGCAGGTCAGGGGTGGAGGGCGGCGGCGTGGCAGGCGCCGAAGCCTTCGGCTCTCAGCTCCACGTGGCCCTGGCGCACCCGCAGCGCCACCTCCGTGCGGTCGTCCGGGTCCGCTACGCCCGCGGCCGAAGCCAGCGCGCCCGTGTCGTCGTACAGGACGCGCAGACGGGGCCAGGCGGCGCGGGGGAAGGCCTGGCGGAGGCAGGTGACCACCTCGGCGAGGACGAGGCGGGCCAGGGGGAGCAGCTCCTTGGGGGCGCCGGTGACGATGACGACGGTCAGTTCGGCGCCGGGGGGCGCGGCGCGGACGAGCTCCTCGGCGGCCGAGAGCCGGTGCAGGCCGAGCACCGCCACCACCCCGTCGCGCTCGGGGCGGGCGGGCTCGCCGCAGACCGCGTCGACGGTCCCGGACGGCGGTGCCCAGGGAGAGGCAGGGGACAGGACCGAGGGGGTCGTGGGGGCCTGGAACCAGCGATCGTCGAGGTCGAGGCCGGCGAGCTGCTCGCACGTCCTGATCACGTCGAACGGATCGACGAACCCGGGCGCCGCCGCCGACAGCTGCGCGGCCCCCTGCAGGACGGTGAGCGCGGACTCGGCGAGCCGCACCAGCCGCCCGTCCGGCTCGCGGGGCGGCCGCAGGCGTTCCATGGCGAGCCCGAGCAGGATCGCGTTGAGCCGCATGAGCTGTGCGTACGGCTTGCGCGTGGCCTCGTCGGCGAGGATCTCGGGCAGCAGGTGCATGCCCAGCCGGCTCGGCTCGTGCTCGCCGTCGGTGACCAGCGGCAGCCGGGTCACCCAGGCCCGCGCGACCTCGCCGAGCGCCTCGCGCACGGTCAGCGCGGGCTCGTCGGGAGGTCGTACGGGCGCGTGCTCGGCCAGGTCGGCCAGCACCGCGAAGTAGAGGGCCCGCTTGCCGGGGAAGTTGGAGTAGACCGCGCCGCGGGTCAGCTCGGCCCGGTCGGCGATGTCGTCGATCTTGGCGTCGCGGTAGCCGCGTTCGGCGAACTCCTCCTTGGCCGCCGCCAGCACCTTCGCCCGGTTGCGCTCCTGCGTCTGTGCCCTGGTGAGCCTGACCAACCGCCCTCCTCCGTTGCCGTGCGCCCGAAAAGCAAGATACCGTCAACATTCAGATGATGGCATCTTTCGAAATGAGAGGCGGCGTCATGACCGACGTGCCGGAGATAGACCTGTCCGACCTCGCGGTGCTGCGCGACCTGGCCGCCGCGTACGCCCCGGCCAGGGAGAAGTCCCCCGTGGTACGGCTGCTGGTGCCGGGGCTCGGCCACCTGTGGGCGGTCACCCGCTACGAGGAGGCCAGGGCGGCGCTGGCCGACCCCCGCCTCGAGATCAACTCAGGCAGCTTCCTGCGCCCCGACGTCCCCGAGCACTGCGTCCGCTACATGCGCACGATGTCCGAGATGAACGGCCCCGAGCACACCCGCCTGCGCCGCCTCGTCGCGCCCGCGTTCACGCCGCGCAAGGCACTGGAGTTCGCCCCGCGCATCGAGGCCGTCGTGGACCGCCTGCTCGCCGAGCTGCCGGGCCAGGAGGCCGACCTGCTCGCGCACTTCGCCAGGCCGCTGCCCATGGAGGTGATCTGCGAGCTGGTCGGCATCCCCGCCGCCGACCGCCCCGCCTGGCGCGAGTACGGCGTCGCCGTCGCGAGCGGCCACGGCGAGGCGTTCAAGGAGGCGCTGCCGGCCATCATCGAGGGCGCGAAGAAGGCGATCGCCGAGGCACGCGCGACGCCGTCCGCGAACGTGGTCTCCGACCTGGCCCGCCTCGCCGGCGAGGACGGCGACAGGCTCTCCGACGACGAGCTGGTCACCATGGTGTGGCTGCTGGTCCTGGCCGGCCAGACCCCGGCCAACCTCATCGCCAACGCCCTGGTCACCCTCTTCGCCCACCCGGATCAGCTGGCCGCGCTGCGCGCCGACCCCGCGCTCATGCCGCGCGCGGTGGAGGAGCTGGCCCGCTGGTGCACCCCGCAGATCATGACCGTGCCGCGCTTCGCCGCGCAGGACGTCGAGATCGGCGGCGTGCGCATCCCCAAGGGCGAGCCGGTCACCGTCTCGGTGGCCGCGGCGAACCGGGACCCGCGCGTGTTCGACGAGCCGGACAGGTTCGACATCACCAGGGAGCCCGTGCCGCACCTCGGGTTCGGCCACGGGCCGCACTTCTGCGTGGGCGCGGGGCTGGCCCGCGTGGAGACCGGCGTCGCGCTCGGCGCCCTGCTGCGCCGCTTCCCCGGCATGGAGCTCAAGGGCGAGCCGGCGTACCTGCCCGATCCGGGGACGCTGCGCCTGGCGGCCCTGCCGGTCGCCCTGGGCTGACCAGCGCGGCTCCAGCATCGGCACGAGGAACCGCCGCGCGATGCCGGCCGGCTGCTCGTCGTCGAGGTCGACGACCACGCTCGGCACGGCGAGGCCGCCGTGGACCTCGTGCGCGGGGTCGCCGCCGAGGGCCGCGCCATCACCGACGACGACCTCGACGGCATCCGCACCATCTGCCGCTGCGGCACCTACCCCCGCATCCGGCAGGCGATCAGGGCCGGCGCCGAGCGCATGTGAGCGCCGTCAGACCTCGCGTACGCCGCCCCGCCAGACCCCCGCCACCAGCGGGACCCCCGGCCGGTAGGCCAGATGGACGTGGCTCGGCGCGTCCAGCAGCACCAGGTCGGCGCGGGCGCCGGGGGACAGGCGGCCCACGTCGTCGCGGCGCAGCGCCCGCGCGCCGCCCAGCGTCGCGGCGGCCACGGCCTCGTCCGGCGTCATGCCCATCTCGCGCACGGCCAGCGCCACGCAGAACGGCATCGAGCTGGTGAAGCTGGACCCCGGGTTGCAGTCGGTGGACAGCGCCACCGTCACGCCCGCGTCCAGCAGGCGGCGCGCGTCCGGGTACGGCGAGCGGGTGGAGAACTCCGCGCCGGGCAGCAGCGTCGCCACCGTCGAGCCGCTCGCCAGCGCGTCCACGTCTTCGTCGTCGAGGTGCGTGCAGTGGTCGGCCGACGCCGCGCCCAGCTCCACCGCCAGCCGCACGCCCGGCCCCGGGCCGAGCTGGTTGGCGTGCACCCGAGGCGTCAGTCCCGCCCGCTGCCCGGCCGTGAGCACCTTGCGGGACTGGTCGCCGTCGAACGCGCCCCGCTCGCAGAAGACGTCCACCCAGCGGGCGTGCGGGGCGCAGGCGTCCAGCATCGGTCCCGCCACCAGGTCCACGTACGCGTCCGGGTCGCCGGCGTACTCCGGCGGCACCACATGGGCGCCCAGGTACGTCACCTCGTCGGTGTGACCTGCCGCGATGCGCAGCGCGCGGGCCTCGTCCTCGACCGTCAGGCCGTAGCCCGACTTGCACTCGATCGTCGTGGTGCCCTGGCGCAGCGCCTCGGCGACGTACCTGGCGACGTTCGCGTCCAGCTCCGCGTCGCTCGCCGCGCGGGTCGCCGTCACCGTCGTGCGGATGCCGCCCGCCGTGTAGCGCTGGCCCGACATGCGGGCGTCGAACTCGGCCGTGCGGTCACCGGCGAACACCAGGTGCGCGTGCGAGTCCACGAACCCGGGGATCGCGGCCCGCCCGCCCGCGTCCACCCGCTCGTCGGCGTCGGGCACCCGCGCCTGCGGCCCGGCCCAGACGACCCGGCCCGCGTCGAACACGACGGCGGCGCCGGTGATCGTGCCCAGCTCGGGGTCGTTGGTGAGCAGGCTGCCTATCCCGGTGATGGCGACGGACACGGCGCGGCTCCTTTCTGCGTCACAGCTGGGTGGTGAGGTGGGCGATCGTGCGGGACAGCGCGCCGGGCACGTCCTGGACCAGCAGGTGCGTGCCGTCGCGGACGATCGGGCGGCCGTTCACCACGACGTGCCGGACGTCGGCGGCGGACGCGGCGAACACCGCGGTCTCCGCGCCGAGCGACGGCGGCGGCCCCGCCGTGCGGACGGAGCCGAGCGCGACCGTGACGAAGTCGGCCGGCGCGCCCGCCTCGATCCTGCCCGCCTCCGGCCAGCCCAGCGAGGCGTGGCCGTCCTCGGTGGCGGCGCGCAGCAGCGCGGCGGCGCTCCAGTGGCCGCGCCGCAGCGTGCGCAGCCGCTCGTCCAGCTCCACCGCCCGCGCCTCCTCGAACAGGTCGATCACGGCGTGGCTGTCGCTGCCCAGGCTGATCGGTGACCCGGCGGCGGCCAGGTCCGCGGCCGGGCCGATGCCGTCGGCGAGGTCCCGTTCGGTGGTGGGGCACATGCAGACGGTGGTGGCCGAGCCGCCGAGCAGCGCGATGTCGTCGCCGGTCAGGTGGGTGGCGTGCACGGCGGACGTACGCGGGCCGAGCGCGCCCCGCTCGGCCAGCAGCGCGGCGGGCGTGCGGCCGTGGGCGGCCAGGCACGCCTCGTTCTCGGCGGGCTGCTCCGACAGGTGGGCGTGCAACGGCGCCGCCCGCCCCGCGGCCCACTCCGCGACGGTCGCGATCTGGTCCGCGGGGACCGCGCGCACCGAGTGCACCGCCGCCCCGATCCGGGCGTGCGGCCGCTCCTTCAGCTCGCCCGCCCGGGCCGCCCAGGACTCGGCGTCGCCGTCGCTGAAGCGGAGCTGGTGCCGCTCGGGCGGCGCGCCGAACCCGGCCGACAGGTAGCAGGTGTCGAGCAGCGTGATCCTGATCCCGGCCCGCGCCGCCGCCTCGATCAGTGCCTCGCCCATGGCGTTCTGGTCGGCGTACGGGGCGCCGCCCGGCGCGTGGTGCAGGTAGTGGAACTCGCCCACGCAGGTGATCCCGGCCAGCGCCATCTCGGCGTAGACGGCGGTGGCCAGGTCCAGGTACGTGCCGGGGTCGAGCCGGCCTGCCACGTCGTACATGGTGTCGCGCCAGGTCCAGAACGTGCCCGAGCCGCGCTGCGCGATGCCGCGCAGGGCCCGGTGGAAGGCGTGTGAGTGCGCGTTCGCCAGGCCGGGCAGGGTCAGGCCGCGCAGCACCGAGGCGCCGGGCGGGGGAGTGGCGACGCCCGTCCGGACGCCGGAGACGCGCCCGCCGGCCACCTCGATCACCACCCCCGGCACGACCGCGCCGCCGATCCAGGCGTGCTCGGCGTGGTACGTCACCGGCATGCCAGCCCCTCCAGCACGTCGGCCAGCGCCTCCACCCCTGCCACGCAGTCGTCCTCGCGGGCGTGCTCGGCGGGGGAGTGGGACACCCCGGTGGGATTGCGGACGAACAACATCGCCGTCGGCACCTTCGCGGCCAGGATGCCGGCGTCGTGCCCGGCGCCCGTCGGCAGCACCGGCACCTCGTACGGCCGCCGCGCCGCCAGCAGCCGCACCAGCTCGTCGCGCAGCGCGGGCGCGAAGTCCACGACCGGCGTGAACGACTCGCGTTCCAGGCCGACCTCCACCCCCTCGCGGGCCGCGTGCTCGCGGGCCGCGCCCTCGATCGTGCCGAGCAGCAGCGCCAGCGTCTCCTCGTCGGCCGCCCGCGCGTCCAGCCAGGCCCGCACCAGGCTCGGCACCGCGTTGACGCCGTTCGGCTCGACGAGCAGTTTGCCGAACGTGGCCCGCGCGCCCGCCGCCGCCGCCCGCTCCCGCGCGGCCAGCACGGTCGCCGCGTAGGCGGGCATCGGGTCGTGCCGGTCCTGCATGCGGGTGGTGCCGGCGTGGTTGGCCTCGCCCCTGAAGTCGAAGCGCCATCGCCCGTGCGGCCAGATCGCCGACGCCACGCCCACCGGCGATCCGGTGTCGGCGAGGTGGCGGCCCTGCTCGACGTGCAGCTCCACGAACACGCCGATGCGGGCCAGCCGCTCGTCGTCGGGGCCGATCGCCTCAGGATCGTGACCGGCCCGCTCCATCGCCTGCGTCAGCGTGACGCCGTCGGCGTCGCGCAGCGCGGCGGCCCGCTCCGGCGTGAGCTGCCCGGCCGTGAGCCGCGAACCCGCACAGGCCAGCCCGAAGCGGGCGCCCTCCTCGTCGCCGAAGTTCACCACCGCGACCGGGCGGGACGGCCGCACGCCCCGCGCCGCCAGCTCGTCCAGCGCCGCGAACGCCGACACCACGCCGAGCGGCCCGTCGAACGCGCCGCCGTCCGGCACCGAGTCCAGATGTGACCCGGTCACCACGGCGTCGCCCGCAGAAGGGTCACCGAGCCAGGCCCACTGGTTGCCGTTGCGGTCGGTCTCGACGTCCAGCCCGCGCGCCGCCGCCTGCTCGCGGAACCAGCCGCGGCACTCGGCGTCCGCCGAGGTCCACGCGAAGCGCCGGTAACCGCCGGACCCGGCGTGCCGGCCGACGGGCAGCAGCTCCGCCCACATCTCCTGGAACGACGGCGGCATCAGCGGCCCTCCCACGACAGGAACGGCTGGAACGACGACGACGGCATCACGACTCCCTCATCGGCACGCGCACGCCGGTGCGGCCGGCGACCTCCTCGGCCTCCTCGTACCCGGCGTCCACGTGCCGGATCACCCCCATGCCGGGGTCGTTCGTGAGCACCCGCCTGATCTTCTCCCCGGCCGGCGCCGTGCCGTCGGCCACCGTCACCTGCCCGGCGTGGATCGACCGGCCGATGCCGACGCCGCCGCCGTGGTGGATCGACACCCAGGAGGCGCCGGAGGCCACGTTCACCATGGCGTTGAGCAGCGGCCAGTCCGCGATCGCGTCGGACCCGTCGCGCATGCCCTCGGTCTCGCGGTACGGCGAGGCCACCGACCCGCAGTCGAGGTGGTCGCGGCCGATCACGACCGGCGCCCGCAGCTCGCCCGAGGCCACCATGTCGTTGAACCGCTCGCCCGCCCGGTCACGCTCGCCGTACCCGAGCCAGCAGATGCGCGCCGGCAGCCCCTGGAAGTGCACCTTCTCCCCGGCCATCCGGATCCACCGGGCCAGCGGCTCGTTGTCGGGGAACAGGTCGAGTATCGCCCGGTCGGTCGCCGCGATGTCGGCCGGGTCGCCCGACAGCGCCGCCCACCGGAACGGCCCCTTGCCCTCGCAGAACAGCGGCCTGATGTAGGCGGGCACAAAGCCGGGGAAGTCGAAGGCCCTGGCGTAGCCGGCCAGCTTCGCCTCGCCCCTGATCGAGTTGCCGTAGTCGAACACCTCGGCCCCGGCGTCCTGGAAGCCGACCATCGCCTCGACGTGCCGCGCCATCGACGCCCGCGCCCGCTCGGTGAAGCCGGCCGGGTCCTTGTCCCGCTCGGCCGCCATGTCCTCGAAGGCCACCCCGAGCGGCAGGTACGCCAGCGGGTCGTGCGCGCTGGTCTGGTCGGTCACCACGTCGATCGGCGCGCCCTCGGCCAGCATGCGCGGCAGCACGTCGGCGGCGTTGCCGAGCAGCCCGATCGACAGCGGCCTGCGGGCGTCCCTGGCCTCGGTGGCCAGCCGCAGGGCGTGCGCCAGGTCGTCGGCCTCGACGTCGAGGTAGCCGTGGTCGAGGCGGCGCTGGATGCGCGACGGGTCGCACTCCACGCAGATCGCGACGCCGCCGTTCATGGTGACGGCCAGCGGCTGGGCGCCACCCATGCCGCCGAGCCCGGCGGTCAGCGTGATCGTACCGGCCAGCGAGCCGCCGAACCGCTTGGCCGCGACCGCGGCGAACGTCTCGTACGTGCCCTGCAGGATGCCCTGGGTGCCGATGTAGATCCACGAACCGGCCGTCATCTGCCCGTACATGGTCAGGCCCGCCGCCTCCAGGCGCCGGAACTCCTCCCACGTCGCCCAGTCGCCGACCAGGTTGGAGTTGGCGATCAGCACGCGCGGCGCCCACTCGTGGGTCGTCATCACGCCGACCGGCCGGCCCGACTGCACCAGCATCGTCTCGTCGGCCTTGAGCGTGCGCAGCGTGCGGACGATCGCGTCGAAGGAGCGCCAGTCACGGGCGGCGCGGCCCGTCCCGCCGTAGACGACGAGGTCGTCGGGGTGCTCGGCCACCTCGGGGTCGAGGTTGTTCTGCAGCATCCGCAGGGCGGCCTCCTGCTGCCAGCCGAGGGCCGTCAGCTCGGTGCCACGGGCGGCCCTGACCGGGCGTGCGCCTTCCATCAGGCTCTCCTAAGGGGACCGTCGCCTTTGGACGACGGGGGAATCGGGAGCGGGAGGGCCGTCAAGGCCCGAGTGTGAAGTGACCTGTCAGGTCCGTGCATCAGAGATCTCCGTTCATCGCGCATGACATGGATAACGCTGCTGTAATGATCGTGTGACGTTCCCGCACCTGGGTTCCCGGTTGCCCGCGCTGTGGTCGCGGTCCTGCTTCGTGGCCCCGGCCGGCGCGGTGCCGGGCGCGGTGTCGGGTGAGACGGTGCGGCGCTGTATCGGGACGCAGGATGAGCGGCCGTGCAAGGGAGGTGGCGGTGCGTAGGTCGTTCACGTTCCTGCTGCGCCCAACGGTCAAGCAGGCCGCCGCGCTGGGGGCGTGCCTGGAGGATCATCGCACGTTGTACAACGCAGCCCTTGAGCACCGCCGTACGGCCTACGCCAAAGCCGGGGTGAGCGTCCGGTACGGCGACCAGTCGGCCGAGTTGAAGCACATCCGCGCCGACGATGCCGGTGGGCAGGGCCGGTGGTCGTTCTCCTCGCAGCAGGCCACGCTGCGCCGTCTGGACAGGGCGTTTCGCGCGTTCTTCGACCGCGTCAAGGCCGGGCGTACGCCGGGCTTTCCGCGTTTCAAGGGACGTGGCCGGTTCGACAGCGTGGAATGGCCGAAGGACGGCGATGGCTGCCGGTGGGACTCCCAGCCCGAGCACCCCTCGGCCACGTTCGTGCGACTTCAGGGTGTCGGGCACGTCCGCGTCCACCGGCACCGCCCGATCCGGGGCTGGGTCAAGACGATCAGCGTGAAGCGGGAGGGCTCGCGCTGGTATGTGGTCCTGTCGTGCGACGACGTGCCCGCTGAGCCGCTGCCCGCCACAGGCGCCGTAACGGGGATCGACCTGGGCGTCGCCTGGCTGGTCACCACCTCCGGTGGTGAGCATCTGGCCAACCCGCGCCACCTGGCCGCGACCGCCGATCGTCTCGCCGCCGCTCAGCGCGACCTGGCCCGCAAGAAGCGCGGCTCCAAGCGGCGGCGCAAGGCGGTGGCCCGCGTCGCGGCGCTGCACGGCAAGGTCCGACGCCAGCGCCTGGACCACGCGCACAAGGCCGCGCTGGTGCTGGTCCGCGACTATGACGTGATCGTGCACGAGGACCTGCGGATCACGAACATGACCCGCAGCGCGTCCGGCACGATCGAGGCTCCCGGCCGCAACGTCGCGCAAAAGGCGGGCCTCAACCGGAGCATGCTGGACGCGGGCTGGGGGGTGTTCCTGCAGATCCTCGCGTACAAGGCTGAAAGCGCCCGTCGGGAGCTGATCGCGGTGAACCCCGCCGGCACCTCCCGCACATGCGCCCGATGCGGGCACCGCGCGAAGGACAACCGCGTCACCCAGGCCGCGTTCGCGTGCACGGCGTGCGGGCATGCCGCGCACGCCGACGTGAACGCGGCCGTCAACATTCTCAGGGCAGGGCTTGCCCTTCGCCGGGCTGCGGAAGCGGCCTAGCGAGAAGCCGCTCCCTTCAGGGAGCGGAGGAGTCACGACCGGGTCCTTTCTGCGACCGGCTCGGTGGACGGATAGATCATCTCCGCGGGCGGGTTCGACGTCCGCTTCGCCCACGGGTAGTACAGCGCGGCGGTGGCCAGCAGGCCGACGATCCACGAGATGTCGGCGCCGCCGAGCAGCTCGGTGACCGGCCCCGTGTAGAGCTTCTGCGCGAGGAACGGGATCTGGACGACGACGCCGAAGGCGTAGCTGACCAGCGCGGTGACGTTCCAGCGGCCGTAGCGGCCCGCCGGGTCGTACAGGGCGGGGATGTCCACCCGCTCCTTGGAGATCAGGTAGTAGTCGGTGAGGTTGATCGCGCTCCACGGCGTGAACACCATGAGCAGCACCAGCACGAAGTTCTTGAAGTTGTCCAGGAAGTCCGCGCTGGCCATGATCGCCACCAGGACCGACACGGCGGTGAAGCCGACGATGTAGAGCGCGCGCACCACCGGCGAGACCCGCGAGCGGCCGTTGAACGCGGTCACGGTCGTCAGCAGGCACATGAAGCCGCCATAGGCGTTGAGCGTGTTCACCGTCAGCTTGCCCACCACGATCACGATGTAGATCAGCAGCGCGACGGCCGCGGGACCGGCCAGCTCACCGACGAAGCCGACCTGGTCGCCGACGAACACCGCGCCTGAGACGGCGGCGATCAGCGCGCCCAGCGACATCGCCCACTGCGAGCCGATGACACTGCCGAGGAACGTACCCCAGAACGTGGAGCGCTCACTGGTGCTGCGCGGCAGGTAGCGCGAGTAGTCGGCGACGTACGGGCCGAAGGTCAGCTGCCAGGCCGCGCCGAGCCCCACGGCCAGCAGGAACGTCGGCGCCTCGAAGCCCTTGACGCCGACGAAGGCGCCCACGTCGTACGTGGTGAACACCTTGATCAGCAGGTAGCCGAGCCCGCACACGCCGATCACGGTCGCGATCCTGCCGACGGTGTGGATGAGCCGGTAGCCGGTCACCGCGACGATCACCGTCAGCAGGCCGAACAGCAGGATCCCGGCGGTCGCCGGCACGTGCAGGATCCGGCCGAGCGCCTGCCCGGCCAGCACGCTGCCGGTGGCGGCGAAGCCGAGGTACATCAGCACGACCAGGAGCAGCGGCAGCACGGCGCCGAGCACGCCGAACTGCGCCCGGCTGGAGATCATCTGGGGCAGTCCGAGCCGTGGCCCCTGCGCGGAGTGCAGCGCCATCACCACGCCGCCGAGCACGTTGCCGATGAGCAGGGCGATGATCGCCCAGAGGGCGTCGGCGCCGAACACGACGGCGAGCGCGCCGTCCACGATCGCGGTGATCTGCATGTTGGCGCCGAACCAGAGAGTGAACTGGCTGCGCGGCGTGCCGTGCCGCTCGGCGTCGGGGATCACGTCGATCGTCCGGCGCTCCACGGCAGGACCCGCGCCCAGGGATTGATGGTCGGTCATGGCGGTCCGCCTCTCGCGCGTCACGCGCCCTGGGGGAAACGGGGGTTCGAGGGGAAATGTACAGTCCTGTATATACAGCTCGCCACCCTTGGGGGAAGATAAACTTCGGGCCATCGAGTCCGGAGATCGCTCCGCCCGCCGTCCCCCGACCGGAGGATCCGCCGAGCCATGGTGCCCATCACGGTGGTCGAGTCCGAGCTCGCCGCCCAGTTCCAGCAGCTCGGGCCCGCCTCGGCGCCCGCGTACGAGCGGGTCAAGAAGGTCATCAGCGCGGGCGTGCGCTCCGGCCGGTGGGCCCACGGCCAGCAGCTGCCGTCGGAACATCAGCTCGTCAGCGCGCTCGGCCTGTCCCGCATGACCATCAACAGGGCGCTGCGCGAGCTCACCCACGAGGGGCTCATCGAGCGGCGGGCCGGCGTCGGCACGTTCGTCGCCGCGCCCAAGGCCGCCTCCGCGCTGCTCCAGGTCAGGAACATCGCCGACGACATCCGCCGGCACGGCCACCGCCACCACACCGAGGTCGTCTTCGTCCGCGCGGAGCCGTCCGACGCCGCCGACCCCGAGCTGCGCGCCGCCGCGGGGCCGGTCGTCTACCGCTCGCTCATCGTGCACTTCGAGGACGACACCCCGATCCAGCTCGAAGACCGCCTGGTCAACCCGGCCGCCGCGCCCCGCTACCTCGACCGCGACTTCACCCGGCAGACCCCTCACGCCTACCTCAACGAGGTCGCCCCGCTCTCCCGCGGCGAGCACATCGTGGAGGCGGTGCTCGGCGACGCCGCCCAGCGCAGGCTGCTGCGCATCGGCCGCCACGAGCCGTGCCTGCTCGTGCGCCGCCGCACCTGGTCGCGCGACGTGCTGGTCAGCGTGGCCCGGCTGCTCCACCCGGGCTCGCGCCACCGGCTCGAAGGCGCCTTCGGCGCCGACTGGACGCTCGACACCCGCTGAGCACGGCCGGCCTGGGCCCGGCCGGCCTGGGCCCGGCCGGCCTGGGCCCGACCAGCCTGGGCACGGTCAACTGGGCACGGTCAACTGGACACGGTCAGCGGGCCGCCTCGATCAGGGCCCGGTGCGACGGGATCAGGCCGTCGGGCAGGTCGTCGGGGGCGCACCAGCGGGCCTCCAGGATCTCCATCGCGTTCAGCCGCAGGGCGCCGCCACCGGCGTACTCGGCCGCGTACGCGACCTCCATCCTGAGCCGGAACCCGCTCTTGAGCAGCACCAGCTCGCCCACCCGCACCTCCAGCCCGGTCTCCTCGCGCACCTCGCGCACGACCGTCTGCTCGAACGTCTCGCCGCGCTTCGCGCCACCCGTGGGCAGCCCCCATGGGCGCTCCTCGGACCAGAACCGGTGCCGCAGCAGCAGCACCCGCCCGTCGCGGTCGCGCACCACCCCGGTCACCCCGACCATGAACTTGTCCTGCGTCAGGTAGAGCAGCCGCCACTTCACCGACCCGCGCAGGCTCCGCCACAGCCGGGCGATCAGCCTCTTCACCACACGGCCCCGGTCAGGTGGGCAGCGCGGCGGTGGTGGTGAAGAAGGGGGCGAGGTGCGCGGTGTCGTTGAACCTGCGCAGGATCCACCGCGCCTCGGTCAGCACCAGGTGCGAGACCGAGGCGTTGTCGACCCCCAGGAACGCGAACGGCCGCGACCCGGTGGCCGCCGCCAGCGCCTCCGCGATCACGCCGGCGTGGGTCACCACCACGATCCGCTGGTCGGGGTGGGCGGCCGCGAGCTTCTCCAGCACCTTCCTGACCCGCTCGGAGAACGCCGCGGCCGGCTCGGCGCCGGGGATGACGTCCCAGCGCTCCTCCTGCGCCATGCGGCGGGCGACCGGATGGCCCTCCGCCACCATGCGGCGGAACAGCCCGCCCTCCCACTCGCCCAGGTGCACCTCGCGCAGCTCGGCCTCTGGCACCGGCGTCACGTCCAGCCGGGCGGCCAGCGGCGCCGCCGTCTCGGAGGTGCGGCGCAACGTGCTGACGTAGATCGCGTCGATCCGCTCGGCGGCCAGTCGCAGCGCCACCCGCTCGGCCTGCTCGCGGCCCTCGGGCGCGAGCGCCGGGTCACCCTGCCCGCGGACCAGCGGGAACGGCCGGTCCGGGCGGGCCGGTTCGGACTCGCCGTGCCGCACCAGCAGCACCTCGGTCGCGCCCGGCGGCGTACGGAACCGGCTCTGCCGGTATTCGACCGGCTCGTCGCGCTCATCCCTCACAGTCACCGGACCCTACTCCCTTCCGCCCGCCCGCGCCGGGCGTGATTGAATCGGCACCCGCGTACGGACGAAGGGACAGCGCCATGGGAGTGGACCGGCGGCGGAGCGTGGTGTTCGGCGAGGCGGTCGAGCAGTACGAGGCCGCGCGGCCCGGCTACCCCGAGCGGCTCGTCACCGAGGTGCTCGCCTACGCGCCCGACGGCCCGGTGCTGGAGGTCGGCGCCGGCACGGGCAAGGCCACCGCCGGCTTCGCCGCCCGCGTGAGCGACCTGACCTGCGTCGAGCCCGACCCCAGGATGGCGGCGACGCTCACGGACAAGTGTCCCGGCGTGCGGGTGGTGAGCGGGATCTTCGAGGACTACGTCCCCGACCGCAGCTTCGCGCTGCTCTACTCCGCGCAGGCCTGGCACTGGGTGGACCCTGACCGGCGCTGGGACCTGGCCCATGCCGCGCTGGCCCCGTCGGGGGCGCTGGCGCTGTTCTGGAACCACTACATCCCCGCCGACGACGGGGTGCGCGCCGCACTCGGCCGGCTGGCCGAACGGTACGGCCTGGCCAGCCAGAGCCTGCACCAGAACGAGGGCGACCGCGCCGAGGAGTCCCGCCACCTGCTGGACGGCGACCCCCGCTTCACCGACCTCGACCGGCGCCGCTACACCAGGACCGAGCGCTACGACGCCGACCGCTTCGTCACCCTCACCGGCACGCTGTCCGCGTACCGGATCCTTCCTCCCGGCGTGCGGGAGCGGGTGCTGGGCGAGGTCGGCGAGCTGGTGGGCGACGGCCTCGACCTGACCTTCACCACCGAGCTCGCCCTCGCCCGCCGCATCTGACCAGCCGCCCGGCTTCCGCTCGCACCCCGTCACGGGCGGCGTCACGCGCTCTGGTACCGTGGCGCTCGCAGAAGTGATCGTCCGTGCTCGTCCCAGGGAGGTGAGACCCATCGCCGCTGTGTCAGGCCGGGTGCTCCCTTCCCGTAACCGTGCGGCCCACCAGGACTAGGTGACCGCGGGAGCGCCCGACGGCATCCCGAAAGGTTCCCATGTCTGTCTCCTCCTCGTCGCTTCCTTCCGCTGAGATCGTCGCCAGGCTGCGTGCCGCCGGCTGCGTCTTCGCCGAGGACGAAGCCGAGTTGCTCGTCTCGACCGCCGCCACCGCCGACGCCCTCGCCGCCATGCTCGAACGCCGGGTCGCCGGCGAGCCCCTGGAGCACGTCCTCGGGTGGGCGTCGTTCTGCGGGCTGCGCGTCCACGTCGAGCCCGGCGTGTTCGTGCCCAGGCCGCGTACGGAGTTCCTCATCGACCGCGCCGTCGCCCTCGCCCGCGAGGTGCCGGGGCGGCCGGTGGTCCTCGACATGTGCTGCGGCACCGGCGCCATGGGCGCCGCCGTCGCGGCGGGGCTGGCCGGGCGGGTGGAACTGCACGCGGCCGACCTCGACCCGGCCGCCGTGCGGTGCGCCCGCCGCAACCTGCCCGGCGCGCACGTCTACCGGGGCGACCTGTACGACCCCCTGCCGCCGTCGCTCCGAGGCCGGGTCGACGTCCTCATCACCAGCCCGCCCTACGTCCCCTCCGAATCGGTCGCGCTCCTGCCCCCGGAAGCCCGCCTCCACGAGCCCCGCTTCGCCCTGGACGGCGGCGAGGACGGCCTGGACGTCGTCCGCCGCGTGATCGCCGCCGCCCCCATCTGGCTGACCCCCGGCGGCCGCCTCCTGGTGGAGACCAGCCAGAACCAGGCGGCGACCACCGCCGAAGCAGTGAGCTCGGCCGGCCTCCTCCCCCGCATCGCCACCTCACCGGAGTACGACGCGACAACCGTCATAGGCACCTTCATCCACCCCGCCTCCTGAGCCGGCCCTGAGGAAGATTGCGGCTTTTGGAGGGCGGCATGCCGTTGGGCGGTTCGTGGACTTCGCTTTTGATTCGCGCTTTCATGGCCTCCGTCGATTTCCAGGACGGAGGCTCACATGGGTCGTGCTCGGAGAATAACCGGAATAGCCATGGCATTCGCCACGGTGCTGGCCACCGCGCCGGCGGCGGAGGCGGCGGAGCGGCGGGCGCCGGTACGCATCACGCGCTTCCTCGGCGAGCAGCGCATCCCGTACATGATGACGTTCCAGGGCACCACCGTGGGCGGCCTGTCCGGCGTGGACCGCGACCCGCGCACCGGCACCTGGTACCTCATCTCCGACGACCGCGACCGCTACGGCCCGGCCCGCTTCTACACCGGCCACCTCGACATCAACCGCAGGACCGGCGACTTCACCGGCGTCCGTCTGACCGGCGTCCGCACGCTGACCCGCCCGGACGGCACGCCCTACCCCGGGTACGGCAGGCCGGGCGCGGCGGACCCGGAGACGATCAGGTTCGACCGGTGGACGGGCCGGCTGGTGTGGGGCGACGAGGGTGACCGGCCCGACACCAGAGATCCCGACATTCCCCTTTCACAACCGGCCATTCGCAGAACAGACCTGAACGGCCGCCAGGTGGGTGAATTCACACTCCCGCGTAATTTGCGGCTGACGAATACGGAACGCGGCCCAAGGCGTAATTTCGGATTCGAGGGATTGGCGGTCACCGCCCGTTCCGTCACCGCCGTCACCGAGGGCCCGCGCTACGAGGACGGCCCCCTGCCCACGGCCGAGCGCGGCTCGGTCGCCAGGATCACCGTCTGGGACCGCCAGGGCAGGCCGCGCGGCCAGTACGCCTACCGCCTCGACCACCTGCCCGAGCCCCCGAACCCGCCCACCGGCGACGCCGACACCGGCGTGTCGGAGATCCTGGCCATCGACGACCACCGCTACCTGGCGCTGGAACGTTCCTGGATCCAGGGCGTGAACTACCGCGTCAAGCTGTACGAGATCGACCTGCGCGGCGCCTCCGACGTGCTCGGCCGCGACTCGCTGGCCCGCGGCGGCTACCGCCCGGTCGCCAAGCGCCTGGTCTACGACCTCGGCACCTTCCGGCCTCCGGTGCAGAACCTGGAGAGCCTGTCGTGGGGCCCGCGCCTGGCCGGCGGCGAGTGCACGCTGGTGATCGGCTCGGACGACAACTTCGACGAACGCGAGACGACCCGCTTCATGGCCTTCGCCGCCACGGGCTGCGAATAGTCCCCGTCAGATGCCGTGGATGCGGCGGCCGGTGACGCGCTGCGGCGTGATCCGGATGTAGAGCGGCCGGTCGCCGCCCGCCCACGGCGTGACCCCGGAACGGGCGAGATCGGCCGTGTCCTCGGGCGGCATGTGGTGCGCGGGCCCCTGCACCAGCACGCTCCACCCCTCCCTGGTGGCCTCGTCGAAGTGGTCGATCTGGAAGGCGATGACGATGTCCACGCCTTCCAGCCCGGTACGCAGGTCCTTGTCCATCGGCCCGCCCGCCGCCGTACGGAAGATGATGTTCCCGTCGTGCAGCTTGTAGTTGACCGGCAGCACGGTCGGCCCGTGCGAGCCGCTGAACGCGACCCGCCCGATGCCGCCCGGCGCGATCAGCCGCAGCGACTCGGCCTCGTCCAGCGTCTCCAGACTCGGGTGCGCGGCGGCGGGGCCATGGCCGGGCGGCCGGTCGTGGCCGCCGCCGAGCAGCTCGTCCACCGTGGTCCCCAGCGCGTCGGCGAGCCGGTAGAGCGTGCCGCCGTCAGGCGTGTCGGCGTGCTCCTCCAGGTATTTGAGATAGCCCGCCGACATGCCCGCGTGCTCGGCCACCTGCTCGCGGGTCAGGCCGCGGCGCTCGCGGTGGTGGATGATGCGTCGTCCGAGGTCGCCGGTGCCGGGCATGATGGCCTCTCCTAGCTTGAAGGTGCGGCACGCGACCCCGTTGACGCGCGCCTCGTGGTCATCGGCGTCGATGAACAGCCGCCGCCCCCGGTAGCAGATCGGCATCGACGCCTCGCCGAGCCGGTCGGGCAGCAGCGGGTCGAGCCACAGCCCGTCGCGCCGCGGCTCCACCCCGAGGTAGCAGCGTTGCAGCAGGTCGAGCGTGCCGCCCATGGCGCCCAGATGGATGCCTTCCGCGGTGGTCCCGCCCTGGACGTCCTTCAGGTCGCTCTGCAGCGCCTCGATGAAGAACTCCCACGACCGTTCCCGATCGAGCCTGGCCAGCGCCCAGGCGTGCACGACGGCGCTGAGCGTGGAGCCGTGGCTGGTGCGCCGCAGGTAGTACGCGATCGTCCGGGGGATGAGGCCGTCGTCCACCTCGTAGCCCAGGTGTTCGAGCAGCCCGGCCAGCTCGTCGCCGGTCAGCAGGTAGCAGAGCATCAGCGTGTCGGCCTGCTTGGACGCTTTGTAGCGGTTGACGTCGTCGCCGTCGGCCTCCAGCGCCCGGTCCAGCCGGCGCACGCCGCGGTAGCGGCCCCAGGCGAGCTCCTCCAGCCCGGCGTACCCGGTGAACTGGCTGATGACGCCGTCGTGGAAGTCGACCCGCAGGCGGCGGCCCACGTCGTCCCAGCGGTCGAGCTCGCCGGGCCGCGGCGTGACGTCGGGGCAGAGCGCGGCGGCCTCGCGGGCGCGGCGCATCAGCCAGGCGGTCATCACGTTGGTGTAGGCGTTGTTGTCCAGGCCGGGGGAGTCCGCGCCGGGGTAGGCGTCGTGGTACTCGTCGGGGCCCATGACGCCGCGGATCTCGTACCGGCCGTCGATCTCGACGGCGAGCGAGGCGAAGAAGCGGGCGATCTCCAGCAGCATCTCGGCGCACCACGCCGGCATCGAGCCGGTGGCGAGGAAGTGCCGCCACACGTCGTACGCGACCGCCAGGCCGACGTGCCGCTGCAGCCGGGAGTTGTCCGGCAGCCAGCGGCCCGACGTGGGGTTGAGGTGCAGGACCTGGGTCTCCTCGCGGCCGTCGCTGCCGCTCTGCCAGGGGAACATGGCGCCGTCGTGCCCGGTTCGCCGGGCCGCGTCCATGGCCTCGGGCAGCCGCCGCCACCGATACCGCAGCAGCCCCTCGGAGATCTCGGGGAAGCGCAGCGCGAGCCACGGCAGGACGAACAGCTCGTCCCAGAACACGTGCCCCCGGTACGCCTCGCCGTGCAGCCCCCGCGCGGGTACCCCCGCGTCGAGGCCGGCGGTGTGCGGGGAGAGCGTCTGCAGCAGGTGGAAGATGTTCACGTGGACGAGCTGCGACAGCTCGGAGCCGTCCACGTCCATCCTGGCCCTGCGCCACAGCCGCTCCCATGCCGCCATGTGCCGGGCCAGCAGCTCGGGGAAGGGCGGCGCCCCGCGTACGTGCCGCAGCGCCGACGAGCGCGGGTCGTGACTGGCGGGGTCGCGCGACGACGTCAGCGCCACGGTCTTGACGAGCCGGGACGGGCGTCCCTCCGCGAGGTCGAGCACGTGGTCGGAGGTGATGTGGTCGCCCGCCAGGACCGGACGTGCTCTCGTGCCGGTCTCCGCGTCGATCCTGGCGGCCAGCGCCACGACGACGTGGGCGGAGCGGGTGAGGGCCGTCAGCCAGGCCAGATCGTCCTCGGAGCCGGTCTCGTGGCAGGTCAGGTGGTCGCCGCGCAGGTCGCGGTAGCGGGCCACACCCTCGTTGGCGACCCGCCCCTCCAGGGCGGCCCGCACCCGCAGCGGGCCCGACCAGTTCTCGGCGGTGAACGTGCACTCCTGCGCCGCGAGGTACGGATCCGCCATCGACACCAGGCGGCGCTGGCGTACCCGGGTGACGCGGCCCTCCGCGTCGCGCCAGCGCAGCAGCCGCACGAGCACGCCGTGCCGCAGGTCCAGCTCGTGCCGGTAGAGCAGCAGGTCGGCCGCCTGCGGACGGAACCAGTCCGTGCCGGGCGTGGCGAACCACAGCGGCAGCCAGTCGGGCAGGGTGACGATGTCCTCGTTGGTGACGGTGTGCCCGGCCACGACCGAGTCGAGCCGGTCGTAACACCCCGCCAGGTATGTTCCCGGCGTCCGCGGTTCCCCGTCCGGCGTCGCCCCCCGCGTCGCGAACCGGCCGTTGCCCAGCGTGCACAGCGCCTCGCGCAGCCCCTCACCCTCCGGATCGAACCCGTTGTACGTGAGCGTCCACGCGCTCATCGCCGCCCCACCGGCACCCGTCCCGTGACGTCGGCCTCCGCCAGGTCGGACACCACCGCGTCGGCGCCCGCGGCCAGCATCGCGGCGGCCCGCGTGCCGCTCCTGTCCACGGCGACGATCCGCCCGAAACCGCCCCTGCGGGCCGCCTCGACGCCGGGCACGGCGTCCTCCACCACGCCCACCGGCCCGGCGGGCGTGTCGAGCCGCCGCGCGGCCTCCAGGAACAGCGCGGGGTCCGGCTTGCCCGGCAGGCCCAGCCTGGCCGCGTCCGTGCCGTCCACCAGCACGTCGAACAGGTGCAGCACGCCCGCCGACGCCACCATCGAGCGGCAGTGCCTGCTGGCCGAGACCACCGCGGTGCGGCAGCCCCGCCTGCGCAGCTCGTGCAGCAGCTCGACCGTCGAGGGGAACGCGGCCACGCCGTGCTGCGCGATCTCCTGGACGAACAGCTCGTCCTTGGCCCGGCCCAGCCCGTGGACGGTCGGCGCGCCCGGCTCGTCGTCCGGCCCGCCCTCGGGCAGCGAGACGCCGCGCGAGGCCAGGAACGTGCGCACGCCGTCGAGCCGCGGGCGCCCGTCCACGTAGGTCAGGTAGTCGGCGCGTACGTCGAACGGCGCGGAACGGCCGCGCAGGAAGCCGTCGAACACGTGCTTCCACGCCGCCGCGTGCACCCGGGCCGTGTCGGTGACCACGCCGTCGGTGTCGAAGACGACGGCCCGCAGGGCGGTGAGATCGAAGGTGGTCATGCCCGGACGCTACCCGCGCAGGCCCGGCTCAGCCATGGACCGAAGACCTCGCCCGCCGGGACCTCCGGGAAGCACGCGAACCAAGGCCGTCCTGGGTACGTCTACCTCAACAGACGGCCCTGCCGGCAGGAGGTACCGCATGAGAGCGATGACCGTACGCGTGCTGCCTCTGCTGGCCGCGCTCGCCCTGGGCGCGGCGGGCTGCGGCGGCGCCCCTGGCGGCGGGACCACCACCACACTCACCCCCGCCACGCTCACCCCCGCCACTACCGCACCTGAGCCTGATTCCACCGTCACGCCCGGCCCTGGCGAGGTGCCTACGTCCGGCACGCCCGCGCCCGCCCCGCGCACGTCCGGCGCCTCCGCGCCCGCGCGGCTGCTCATCGCCGGCCGCTACCAGCCGCTGTGGCCGTTCTCCGGGCCCGACGAGGTGGCCGCCTGGCAGCGCGCCTACCAGGCGAACGGCCACCAGCCGTGGCATCTCGACCCCGCCGCGACCGCGATCGGCTTCTCCCGCGACTACCTCGGCTTCACCGAGATCGACCAGGCCGTCAAGACGGTCGTGGACGGCGAGCACGCCCGCGTGCACGTCGGCCTGCAGGCGGAGGAGGGGCCGAAGCCGATGGTGGCGGCGGTGGTGCACCTCATGCGGTACGGCTCGGGCGAGCACGCGCCCTGGGAGGTCGTCGGCACCGACGACACCACGCTCTCCCTGACCGAGCCGGCGTACGGCGCCTCCGTCACCTCGCCGCTGACCGTCGGCGGCCGCATCACCGGTGTGGACGAGAGCATCAGGATCCAGGTCCTGCACCCCGGCTCGGACAAGCCGCTCGGCGAGCGCTGCTGCGTGAGCGCCGGCGGCCGCAGGTCGCCGTGGTCCGGCAAGCTCTCCTTCACCCCACGCGACGGCCGTACGCTGACCGTCGTCGCCTCGACCGGCGGCCACGTCGCCGAGGTCGAGCGCTTCGCCGTGACGGGCGTGACCCCGCCCCTGTGACTGCGACAGCAGGTGAACGCACATTCGGTAACGCGTTCCCGGAGGCACGACGCATGGGCAGGCCCCGCACCACCAGCGACGAGGCGATCCTCCAGGCCACCGCCCGCGCGCTCGGCCGGCACGGCCCCGCGGGCCTCACGCTGGCGGCCGTGGCCGGCGAGGCCGGGCTCGCGCCCGCCACGCTCGTGCAGCGGTTCGGGTCCAAGCGGGGGCTGCTGCTGGCGCTCGCCGCGCACAGCGCCGAGACCGCAGGGCGGCCGTTCGAGCGGGCCGGGAAGGAGCACGCCACGCCGCTGGCGGCGCTGCGCGCGGCTCTGGTGCCTGACCGAAGCCGTCGACCGGACCCTGCGGCCCTACCTGTCCGGCTGAAGGACCGCCGAGCGAAAGCACTCGCGACGCACCGGCGGATAACGGGACCGCCGGCCCTGTCGCGAGGGATGATCGTGGCACGACACTCCGGTCACCAGCGCGAGGTGCTCATGAGTCACGTGGAAGAGACCGCAGAACCGGCGCCGGGCTCGCTGGCCGAGCTGGCCCGCCGCCACGGCCTGCGCCCCGCCATCGCGCGTCCCCGGTTCCCCGTCTACCTGCGCCGGCTGTGGGAGCGGCGGCACTTCGTGCTGACCTACGCCACCTCACGCAACGTCTCCAGATACTCGGGCTCGGCGCTCGGGCAGCTCTGGCAGGTCATCACCCCGCTGCTCAACGCCGCCATCTACTACGTGATGTTCGGCCTCATCCTGGGCGGCAGCGACCGGGTGCCGAACTATCCCGCGTTCCTGCTGACCGGCATGTTCGTCTTCACCTACACCCAGCGCACGGCCACCGCGGGAGCCAAGTCCATCTCGGGCAACCTCTCCCTCATCCGCGCCCTGCACTTCCCGCGCGCCTCGCTGCCGCTGGCGTACACGATCCAGGAGCTGCAGCAGCTCGCCATCTCCATGGGCGTGCTGCTGCTCATCGTGGTGCTCACCGGCGAGCTGCCCAACTGGTTCTGGCTGATGATCCCGGTCGTGCTGGTGCTGCAGACGACGTTCAACATCGGGGCGGGGCTGATCCTCGCCAGGCTCGGCTCCCAGCTGCGCGACCTCGGGCAGCTGCTGCCGTTCATCATGCGGACCTGGCTGTACGCCTCCGGCGTGTTCTTCGCCATCCACGACAAGGTGGTCAACAGGGCAGGGCTGCCCGAATGGGTGGCGACCGTGATGTACCTGAACCCGGCGGCGTCGTACATCGAGTGGATGCGCGACATCCTCATCGGCAGCCACAGCCCGCCGCCGATGGTCTGGCTGGCGTGCCTGGTGTGGGCGGTCCTCGCGCTCGTCCTCGGATCCTGGTACTTCTGGCGGGCCGAGGACCGCTACGGGCGCGGCTAGGGCGGCGGACGCCCGGCCCGCAGGAGCGAGCCGGGCGCCTCATCCGCCCGTGCGGACCGTCACTTGCCGGAGCGGGTCGTCGTCTTGCGCGGCGCCCTGGTCTCCCCGTCGCTCGGCGTCTCGACCAGCGGCGTGTCCACGAGGTGCTCGACCAGGAACCAGACCTGCAGTTCACCGGTCCTGATCACCTGGGAGACCAGCAGGTCGTTGGTGCCGTCGTCGCCCAGCTCGGCGGCCCGTGACGCCGCGTCCCGCGAGGCGAGCAGGATGGTCTCGTGCGCCTCGACCAGGCGCGAGAGCATGGCCGGCACCTCCTCGGCGCCGTTCGGCGGGCGCGGGACCACGGTGATCTCGGCGACGTGCCGCGGGTCGCCGACCGCGATGCCGCCCAGCGTCTGCACCCGCTCCGCGATCTCGTCCACCAGTTCGAGCTGCTCCTTGGCGTGCTTGTCGAGCAGCAGGTGGAGCTGGTAGAACGTCGGGCCGCGCATCAGCCAGTGATGCTTCTTGTACAGGGCGTAGAGGATCTGCGTGTCGGCCAGGATCTGGTTCAGCCGGCCGCAGGAGTAGTTGCGGGCCTCATCGGACAGGGCCAGCGGCCACGTCCGCACTGTGCCGTATTCCTGGATCTCGGTGCCGTCCACGTGCAGCCATGGCTGGCTGCTCGTTTTCCTGGACGCTTTGCTGCTGCCTTTGGCGGGCACGATCATCTCCCGAGCGGTTATTGAGCCGGTCCGTCCTCGAACCTTCCCGTGTGTCCGCAAAAGGAGCTCCAGCCCGTATCAGCGGCTGGCAAAAAGTGGTCAAAAGCCGGTGTGGGGGCGGCGGGCGATCCAGATCGTCCGGCGGGTGCGTACGGACAGGTCGTCGCGGCGCGACAGGCTGCGCGGGCCGTCCGGGGCCAGCAGGTCGTCGAGCGCGGCCAGGTCGTCGGCGGCCAGCACGCCCTCCAGGCTGCCGCGCATCCGGCGCAGCGCCACCTCCGCGTAGCGGGTGGCGGCCGGCGGGAGCGGGGGCCGCAGGTCGACGACGAACTCCCGCTCCGCCTCGACCGTGAAGCCGTTCGCCGCGAGCCGCGGCCCCCAGTCGGAGCCGAACGTCGGCAACGCGGCGGCCCGGCGCTCGTCCAGCACCGCGTGACCGCGCCCCTCCAGCCCTGGCCGGCCGAAGCCGAGGTCTTCGGGGAGGAAGCGGGGGAAGGAGTCCATCTCGACCGCCACCAGCAGCCCGCCGGGACGCAGCGCGGCGAGCACGTCGCCGAGGACGCGATCGGGGTCGGCCAGGTGGTGCAGCGACGCCGCCGCCCACACCAGATCGAGGGTGCCGACCTCGGGCCATGCGCTGTCGAGGTCCGCCTGGAGCGTACGGACGCGCTTGTCCACGCCGCGCTCGCGGGCCTTGGCCTCCAGGTGGCGCAGCATGTCCTCCGACATGTCCACGGCCGTCACCTCCGCGTCCGCGAACCGCCCCAGCAGCGCGAACGTGCCCGCGCCCGTGCCGCTGCCCAGGTCGAGCAGGCGGAGGGGCGGCCGGTCGGCGGTCAGCTCGCCGATCCAGGCGGTCACCTCGGCCAGGTGCGGTCGCAGCACCTCGGCGTCGAGATCGAGCAACTCGGCCATCGCCGCCGACGCGCGCGGGTCGTGGTGCCCGTGCCCGTGCCCGTGCCCGTGCCCGTGCCCGTGCCCGTGCCCTGAGGTGTGCTCGGCGCCATGCCGGTGGTCGTGCTCGTCGGAGCCGTGGGCGGCCTGATGTTCGGAATCGTGCGCGTGGTGGTATGCCATGGCTCGACTCTAAGCTGCCTTGCGTCTGGCGACCGGCTGTCTTGCGTACGGCGCAAGAAGGCGGCGCGAAATATCCCGTTGCCTGCACATCACGGCGCTGAAAGGCTCTTCGCCATGCCCGCCTTCACCGCCTTCGACGGCACCACCATCGCCTATCACGAGTCCGGCTCAGGCAGCCCGCTCATCTGCCTGCCCGGCGGGCCGATGCAGGACTCCGCCTACCTCGCAGACCTCGGCGGCCTCGACGCGCACCGGCGGCTGGTCAAGCTCGACCCGCGCGGCACGGGCGGCTCGGCCACGCCTGCGGACCCCGAGACGTACCGGTGCGACCGGCAGGTGGACGACGTCGAAGCCCTGCGCACCCACCTCGGGCTCGACCGCATGACCCTGCTCGGCCACTCCGCCGGCACGAACCTCGCCCTCCAGTACGCCATCAGCCACCCCGGCCGCGTGGCCGCCCTCGTCCTCGTCACCCCCAGCCCCATGGGCGCCGGCATCGAGGTCACCGGCCACGACCGGCTCGACGTCGCCCGGCTGCGCGCCGCCGAGCCCTGGTACCCGCGGGCGTACGCCGCGCTCGAAGCCGTCGTCGCGGGCACCGGCGCCGACTGGGACGCCCTCGACCCCTTCCTCTACGGCCGCTGGGACGACGAGACCCGCCGCTACCACGCCGCCCAGGCCCCCGCCCGCAACACCGACGCCGCCGCCGTCTTCGGCTCCGCCTTCGACCCCGACGCCACCAGAAAGGCGCTGGCCGCCCTCGACGTGCCCGCGCTGGTGCTGGCCGGCGAGGTGGACCTCAACACCCCGCCGTCGGCCGCGGAGAAGCTGGCCGCGCTGCTGCCGTCCGCCGAGACGGTCGTCCAGCCCGCCGCCGCCCACTTCCCCTGGCGCGACGACCCGCCCCGCTTCGTGCGGACGATCGAGACGTTCTTGGGGCGGCGCCCTCGATAAGGTGGCCCGGACGTCCGCAGGGCAGGGGGCCGCGCATGTTCCATCGGTTCACGGTCGGTGATCTCGAGTGCGCCGTCGTCAGTGACGGTCAGTCAGAGCCGCCGCTGGAGCCGCCGCTGAGCTCCTTCTACCAGCCCGCGACCGGCGTGCCCGAGTCCGAGCTCCGGGACGCGGTGGCCGAAGAGGGCAGCGGCCGCACCACGCTGACGTGCGCGTACAACTGCCTGTGCGTGCGCACCCCCGACGGGATCGCGATCGTGGACACCGGGCTCGGGCCCGGCTTCCTCGGCTACGGGCCCGCCTTCACGCCCTACGTCGGCAAGCTCGGCGCCGGCCTGGGCGAGGCCGGACTGACGACGTCCGACGTGTCCGCCGTCGTCTTCACCCACCTGCACGAGGACCACGTCAGAGGCGCCGGGGCCGACGGCGAGCCGGCCTTCCCCGGCGCGGTGGCGTACGCGCACGCCGCCGAGGTGGCCTACTGGTCCGACCGCGCCCAGCGGATCCCCGACGTCCAGCGCGGGCCCGCGCTGGAGGCGATCAGGCTCTTCGGCGAGCGGCTGCGTCCGGCGAGCTACGGCGCCGAGCTGCTGCCCGGCGTGCACACCGTGGACGCCTCCGGCCACACCCCCGGACACACCGCGATCCTGCTGCGCTCGCGCGGCGAGCGGCTGCTCTGCCTCGGCGACACCTTCTACGACCCGCTCCAGCTCGCCCACCCCGACTGGCGCACGCCGTGGGACCACGACCAGGTGCGGTCGGTGGCAGCGCGCCGCAGGCTGCTCGCGTGGGCCGCCGACGAGAGGGTGCCGGTGCACGCCTACCACCTGCCGTTCCCCGGGCTGGGACGCATCGAGCGGCGAGGCGGGGCCTTCGCCTGGCGGCCTGGCCTGCAAGATCGACCGGGTGACTCCGACCCGCTGAGGTGAGGCGTCCTCACCCCAGTCCACCTGGCGGTCCGGTCGCGGCGCCGCTCCTGTCCTGGACGCGCGTGCTGCGCGCCGGAGCCGACCGGCGCGCAGCACGCGCGTGATCAGACGCGGTCGGCGGCGATCAGCAGGTACTGGAAGCTGCCGCTCTTGTACGCCTCCAGGAACGCGTCCTCGATCCCCGTGGCGAGGTGCGTCCTGGCCCGCAACTCCCAGTAGGGGATGGTGGCCGCGGTGAGGTCGATGACGCTGACCGGGACGAGCCGGTTGGCCGCCATCTCCTTGAAGTACGTGCTGCGGGAGTGGATGTCGCAGATGTAGTGGGCGTTGATCTGGCTGATGGCCCGGGACGGCAGGCCGTAGGCGTCGTTGTAGCAGCCGGTGATGCAGACGTACCGGCCGCCCCGGGCCAGCAGCCTGGCGTGCTCGGCGAACAGCAGGGACAGTTCGACGTACATGGTGCTCTCGTTGTTCCACGAGGCGTGGAACGCGCCGGTGGGAAAGCCGGTGTCGAGCATGTTGCGGAAGTGGAAGCGCACCTTGTCGCCGACGCCGCGCTCCTCGGCCTGCCGGTTGGCGAAGGCCACCTGCGACTCCGAGATGGACACGCCGTCGGCCTCGCAGCCGAAGCGCAGGTGGGCGAGCAGGCTGGAGCCGCCACGGCCGCACCCGGCGTCGAACACGCGGTAGTCGGGGCGCGGCGGCCCGAGGTGCGCCATGAGCATCTCGGCCTGCGCGGTCTCCAGCCGGTGCAGCTCCTTGACCACCCGGCTCTCCCGCGTCGAGGCGGGGCCCTCCAGCACCGACCAGTCCACCTCGCCCACCCCGTAGTGGTGGTGGTAGAGGCCGTCCACCTCGCCGAGGCGCAGGTTGACCGGGTTCTCCTCGGTGTTCCAGTAGTCGGCGACCGACTGCTGGTAGAGGCTGTTCAGCACGGGGGCATGCGGCGTCATGGTCATCAACGGCTCCTTCTCAGTTACGGGACGGGGGTGACGGTCAGGACTGGTAGCGGCTGCTGCTGCCGTGCCATTCGAGGCACCCGGCCATCCACGCCTGCGCGCCGCGCAGGAACCGCTTGAGCTCGGGCGAGGGGACGGCCGACAGCGCCTGCCTGCTCTGCTCGAAGCCGCGGACGAAGTCGTTGTGCAGGTGCACGGCGCGCTCGGTGGCCTCGCGGGCCGAGCAGCCGTCCTCGGCGGCCATGAGCAGGACGACGTTGGAGTCCGGCAGCTCGTCGGCCGCCTCCTTGGCCGCCGAGTACAGGTCGTTGACCAGCACGCTCGCGGTGCCCGCCTGCATGAGCGCGGTGTGGAAGCGCGGCTCGGCGAACAGCTCGGCGGGCAGCCGGTAGCCGCCCACGACGTCGATGAGCGTCATCGAGGTGTAGAAGCTGTCGTGCTGGCGGGCGGCCAGGTAGCGCCAGACGGGCGGCGGCGTCTCCAGGTAGCGCCAGGCGGCGTAGGCGGCCCAGCTGACGTACATCTGGCTCGTGATGTTGCGGACCCGCAGGATCTGCGAGTCGGTGGCGTGGCGGGCGACGTGGCTGAGCGCCGAGCGCAGCGCCACGAGCACGGGGTCGGCGGCGATGGCCGCCTCGAGCTGCCCGGTGTAGTGGCCGGCGTCGGGCGGCGGGTCCATGGCGGAGGTCACCAGCGCCAGCCGGGGCGGCAGCTCGGTCGGGGTGGCGCCGAGGTCGGTCTCGTCGGCGTAGTAGTCGTCGGCGGCCCACCAGGCGGCGTTCATCTGGGCGGCGATCAGCAGCCGGTCGGGGTCGCCGGTGTCGGGGTGGGCGAGCGTGGCCAGCCGGCCGAACCCGGTGGCGGCGAACTCCTCCATCCGCCCCTCATGCAGGCCGATGCGCGCGGCCCAGGCCGTCAGCCGCCGGTCCACCTCCGCGGCGAGCGCGTCGTCCACGCGGACGGTCTCGGGGCAGAGCAGCGGCGGGTACGTGCCGTCGCCCCACTCACGCTCGCGGTAGGGGAGGGGCGTCAGGTCGGACCCGGGCTCGGGCCCCGCCGGCGACCCGGGGGGCTCGTGCCCGTCCCCCTCCTCGTACGCGCGCCGGTGCGGCAGCAGCGCGGCCCGAAGGCTCAGCGAGGACGAGCCCAGCCCGGCGGGCCCGGCCAGGAGCCGCGCCACCGGAGCGCCATGGGGGGAGATGTCCGGCATGTCATGCCTCTTCCTGGGGTCGGCCGGTCACGAGCGCGGGGCGGCGATGTCGACGTCCTCCAAGATCCCGATCGCGTCCGGCACCAGGATCGCCACCGAGAAGTAGGCACTGACCAGGTACGACATCACGGCCCGCTCGTTGATCCCCATGAAGCGCACGTTCAGCCCCGGCTCGTACTCCTCGGGGATGCCCGTCTGGTAGAGGCCCACCACACCCTGGTCCTCCTCGCCCGTCCGCAGCGCCAGGATCGACGTCGTCCGCGCGCCGGAGATCGGGATCTTGCCGCAGGGGAAGATGGGGATGCCCCGCCAGGCCGGCACCTCGTGACCGCCCACGTCGGTGCTGCCGACCACCAGCCCCCGCTTGTTGCACTCGCGGAAGAACGCCGCGATCGCCTTCGGATGGGCGAGCAGCAGCTTCGTCTTGCGGCGCATGCTGATCAGCTCGTCGAGGTCGTCGGGGGTGGGCGGGCCCGACCAGGTGTAGATGCGCTGGTCGTAGTCGGTGTTGTGGAGCAGCCCGAACTCGCGGTTGTTGAGCAGCTCCCACTCCTCGCGCTCCCGCAGCTCGTGGATGGTCAGGCGGAGCTGCTGCTCGATCTGGTTCATCGGCTGGTTGAAGAGGTCGGCCACCCGGGTGTGCACGCGCAGGATGGTCTGGGCGACGCTCAGCTCGTATTCGCGGGGGTGCAGGTCGTAGTCGACGAACGTGCCGCCGATGGCCGGCTCGCCGCTGTGCCCGGCCGCGACCTCCACCGCCGCCTCACCGCGGCGGTTGGCGGGCCGGCCCAGCACCTCCAGGTAGCGGGCCAGGTGGTCGCGCAGCTCGGGGGAGCGGTCGGCGATGCGGCGCAGCTCCCAGCGCGGCGCCACCAGCACCGTGCAGGCCGTCGCCGCGCGGTAGGTGCACGGCCAGTGCGGGTCGTCCTCGGTCAGCGCCTCGTCGCCGAACTGGTCGCCGCCGGCGATGATGCCGAGGAACTGGCGGTCGCCATAGGGGCCGGTGCCCAGGCGCTCCAGCCGGCCGTGGGCGATCACGCAGGTCTGGTTCACCGGGCGGCCCGCCTCGGCGACGATCTCGCCCGGCCGCACCTCGCGGGCGGTGAACGTGGAGGCGATCTCCGCCAGCACCGCGCTGTCGCCGAAGCCGCGCAGGGCCGGGATCTCCGTCAGCGTCTCGGGCACGACGCGGACGTCGTCGGCCCCGTTGTTGGTCACCGCCACCCGCCCGCGCCCGATGCGATGGGTCAGCCGGCGGTTCACCCGGTACGTACCGCCGCGCACGTCCACCCAGGGCAACATGCGCAGCAGCCAGCGGGAGCTGATCGCCTGCATCTGCGGGACGGTCTTGGTGGTGGTGGCCAGGTTGCGCGCGGCCCTCGTGTCGAGGCTCAGCCGCGTCTCCGTCGGCTCCGTGGGCATCTTTCCTCCGGGCGGGGTCGGCAGGGCAGTCGCCACTAAAAGTAGTGATATTGATACGGAGCGTAGGAGTCTCTGCGCGGACAGGAATGCTGGCGATCGCGGAAGGTCGATGTCACGGGCCCGCCACCCTTGGACGAGCCCGTGATGGGAACCGTCCGACCTGGTGTGAAACCCCGCCTCGCGGCGAAGGACTAGGCGAAGGACTAGGCGAAGGGCTAGGCGAAGGACTGAAGGGATCGCCAGTCACTCGATCCCAGCGCCGACGCGCCCTGAGGGCCCATCATCGTCATCCCGCCGTCCACGAACACCGTCGCCCCCGTCACGTACGACGCCGCGGGCCCCGCCAGGAACGCCACCACGGCCGCCACCTCGCGGGCGTCGCCCGGCCGCGGGATCGGGTTGCCGGGCCTGCTGCCGGTCTGCGGCGGCATGTCCTCCTGCCCGGTCATCGGCGTCGCGATCTCGCCGGGCGCGACGGCGTTGACCGTGATGCCGTGCTCGGCCAGCTCCAGCGCGAGCACCCGGCTCAGCATGCGCAGCCCGCCCTTGGCCGCGCAGTACGGCCCCGAGCCCATCTTCGGATACTCCTCGTGCACGCTGGTGATGTTCACCACCCGGCCGCCCCGCCCCGAGGCGACCATGCGGCGGGCCGCCCGCTGCGCGCACAGGAACGGCCCGTCCAGGTCGACCGCCAGCACCGACCGCCAGCGGTCGTAGCCCATCTCCAGCAGCGGCTCGTGGCTGCCGGTGCCCGCGTTGTTCACCAGCACGCCGAGCCCGCCCAGCTCGTCGGCCAGCTCGTCCACCACCGCCGCCGCGCGTTCGGGATCGGTCAGGTCGTGCTGACGGACGGCGGGGGCGCGGCCGGTCGCGCGCACGAGGCGGGCCGTCTCCTCCGCGCCGTCCTTGTCACGGTGATAGGTGATGCCCACCTCGAAGCCCTGCTCCGCCAGCGCCACCGCGGTGGCCTTGCCGATGCCGGAGTCGGCACCCGTCACAATCGCGACTTTGTCGTAGGTGTCGTTCATGAGCCGTTCCCTGCCCCTGGTGGGGAGGGGAAACCGGAGGCTAGCTCGGCGATGCGGCGGTGCAGCCGCGGGTCCTCCCAGAAGCCGGTGTGGGCGCCGACGGCGGGCGGCGGCCGGCCGTGTCGAAGTAGGCGGGAAAGCCCCAGGCGTACAGGGTGCACAGCGGCGAGCCGAACGTCACCAGCGTCACCCGGTCGTCGCGCGGCCTGGAGCAGGGCTGGGCGAGCTCGGCGGCGGCGATGACCGAGCCCTGGCTGTGGGCGGCCAGCAGCGGGACGCCGCCGTTGTCGTGCAGCCACCACAGCCGCCGGTGAGGTCCCCGTCGCCTTCGTCACGCTCGCCCCCGGCGCCGCCGCCACCGAGAGCGAGTTGATCGAGCACGTGCGCGCCCGCCTCGCCCCCCTTCAAGGCCCCCAGGTCCGTCCACTTCTGCGATCTCCCCAAGACCTCCACCGGCAAGATTCAGAAGACCGTGCTGAGGCGGCGCGCCGCAGGTTAGGCCGCTACCAGCGGGGAAGGTCGCCCCCACGGATGCGACGATCGGCAGTGGGGGTGTCATGGTCGATTCCCGTGGCGTCTTCCGGCGCAAGCCGGTGGAGCAGATCGCCACCGAGCACGAGGGGGAGCTGGCCAGGACCCTCGGCCTGTGGCAGCTCACCGCCATCGGCGTGGGCGGCATCATCGGGGCCGGCATCTTCGCGCTGGCCGGCGCCGTCGCCCACGAGACGGCCGGGCCCGCGGTGCTGGTGTCGTTCCTCATCGCGGGGGTGGCCAGCGCCGCCGCCGCGCTCTCGTACGCCGAGTTCGCCGGCCTCATCCCGAAGGCCGGCTCCGCCTACACCTACGGCTACGCGGTGCTCGGCGAGATCGTCGGCTGGTTCATCGGCTGGGACCTGCTGCTGGAGTACACCGCCATCGTCGCGGTCGTCGCCATCGGCATCTCCGGCTACTTCGGCTTCCTCGTCCAGAACCTCGGCCTCACGCTGCCGCCCTGGATGCTGGGCGCGCCCGGCACCGGCGAGGGGCGCGTGGTCGACCTGTTCGCGGCCCTGCTGTGCCTGCTCATCGCCTACCTGCTGAACCTCGGCATCCGCGCCGCCGCCAGGTTCGAGACGTTCGTGGTGGCCATCAAGGTCGCCGTCGTGCTGCTCGTCATCGTCGTCGGGTTCTTCCACATCAACACCGCCAACTACTCGCCGTTCTTCCCGTTCGGCATCGGCGGCGCCATCACCGGCGCGGCGACCGTGTTCTTCGCGGTGTTCGGCTACGACGCCATGAGCACCGCCGCCGAGGAGTCGCGCGACGCCCAGCGCCACATGCCCAAGGCGATCATCTACTCGCTGATCATCGCGATGGTCCTGTACGTGCTGGCCACGCTCGTGCTCACCGGCATGCAGAACTACCGCGAGATCGACCCGGAGAGCGGCTTCTCCTCGGCGTTCGCCTCCGTCGGGCTGTCCGGGCTGGCCTCGCTCATCGCGGCCGGCGCGATCATCGGCATCCTGACCGTGATGTTCACGTTCATGCTGGGCGTGACGCGGGTGTGGTTCGCGATGAGCCGCGACGGGCTGCTGCCGGCCTGGTTCGCCAAGCTGCACCCCGTACGGCGGGTGCCCACCCGCGTCACCTGGATCGTCGGGGCGGCCTCCGCGGTGATCGCCGGGTTCCTGCCCATCAGGGAGGCGGCCGAGCTGACCAACATCGGGATCCTGCTGGCGTTCGTGGTGGTGTGCGCGGCCGTGATCGTGCTGCGTTACCGGCAGCCCGACCTGCCGCGCACCTTCCGCACGCCGTGGATGCCGGTGGTGCCCGCGATCGGGGTGGTCTTCTCGATCTGGCTCATCACGTTCCTGGACCCGCAGACCTGGCTGCGCTTCGCCGTCTGGTTCGTCATCGGCCTGATCATCTACTTCACCTACAGCCGCCGCCACTCGGCCCTGCGGTGACGTCGGCGTGGTCATGGAACGGTGCTCGTGACGGTCACGAGGGGCTTTGGCGCCAGTGGTCGTCGGCGAGCGCCCAGGCGACGGTCCAGTCGCGGTAGCGGACGCGGTCGAGGGCGTGGCGGAAGGCGGCGAACAGGGTCAGCACGAGGCAGGCGGCCACGCCGAGGATCATGAGGGCCGTCGCCGCCGCCGTGATGCGCAGCTCGGCCTCGCTGGGCGGCGGCGGAGCCGGGCGGCCTGACCAGTCGACCCAGATGGTGAGCTGCGCGCCGGCCTTGGCGGGGGAGAGCACGGACACCTTCCCGGTGTGCCGGCGGCCGGACGCCGTCGTCCAGCCCGCCGGGACCAGCCCGCCGCCGCCCACCTCGCCGAACGACAGCGTCGTCACCGGCGTGTCGGCCAGCAGCGTCGCCCGGACCTGCTGGCGGCCCGCGCCGGTGGCCAGCGCGCCCGCGTACGCCTGCCGGGCGGCGGCCGTCGCCGGCCACAGGGAGAGCAGGATCAGCAGCACCGCCACCACCAGCCCCGCGCTCTCCCACCGGTCGGTACGCCGGCGCAGCGGGTTGCCGTCAGGGCGGTAGCGCCGTACGAGCCGCCTCACGCCGTCGATCACCAGCTTCATCGAGCACCCCCCAGCACGGACTTTAAGCCCTTCGCCGCCACCTCGCCGGGAGTCCGCGATCCCGCCCCGCCGCCCTGAACGTCAGCGTGATGACGAACTCCGACATCCCTCTCTAAAAGGACGCTGACCTCGGAGTTCAGTCCTGCTTGCGGGCGGCGGGACGAGCGCGTACGTGCATGCGCTCGCCCTGCTTGCCGAACAGCGCCAGCACCTCGCACGGCTCGTCGCCCGGGTTGATGAACGCGTGCGGCGTCCGCGTGTCGAACTCGGCCACCTCCCCGGCCACCAGCGTCGTGTCGTGCGGCCCGAGCAGCAGGCGCAGCCGGCCCGACAGCACGTACAGCCATTCGTAGCCTTCGTGCACCTGCTGCTCGGGCAGGTAGCCGGGGTAGTGCGGCGGATAGATCTGCTTGAACGCCTGCAGCCCGCCGGGCCGCCGGGTGAGCGGGATGTAGGTCATGCCGTGCCGCTTGACCGGCCGCATGTGCACGCGCGGGTCGCCCGTCACCGGCGCGTCGATCAGCTCGTCGAGCTGCACCTGGTAGGCCCTGGCCAGGAGCAGCAGGAGCTCCAGCGTCGGCTTGCGGCCGCCGGACTCCAGCCGGGACAGGGTGCTGACCGAGATGCCGGTGCTCTTGCCGAGCTGCGTGAGCGTGATGCCGCGCTCCAGGCGCAGGGCCCGCAGCCGGGGACCCACCGCCTGGAGCACCTCGTCGAGTTCCATGGATCCTACCTTGCCATTTCAGCAACGAAGTTTGTCAACTCGTCAGCGGCTCGCGCACAGTTGCCTGGCATACGGAAGGGAGACCGCGACATGAAGACGTACGACGTGGTAGTGATCGGCGGCGGCGCGGCCGGGCTGAGCGGGGCGCTCACGCTGGGCCGGGCCCGCCGCAGCGTGCTGGTGGTCGACTCGGGCCGGCCGCGCAACGCCCCCGCCGAGGGGGTGCACGTCTACCTCGGCCGCGAGGGCACCCCGCCGGCGGAGCTGCTGGCCGCCGGGCGCGAGGAGGTGGCCGCGTACGGCGTGCGCGTCGAGAACGCCGCCGTGACGGGAGCGGAGCGGCTCGGGGACGGGCGCTTCCGCCTCACGCTGGACGACGGCACCGCCGCCGAGGCGGCCAGGCTGCTGGTCGCCACCGGCCTGACCGACGAGCTGCCCCCGCTGCCGGGACTGGCCGAGCTGTGGGGCAAGGACGTGCTGCACTGCCCGTACTGCCACGGCTGGGAGGTCCGCGATCAGGCCATCGGCGTGCTCGGCACCGGCCCGCTCGCCGTGCACCAGGCGCTGCTGTGGCGGCAGTGGAGCGACGACGTGACCCTGTTCCTGCACACCATGGACAAGCCGTCCGGCGAGCAGCGCGAGCAGCTCGACGCCCGGGGCGTCGCGGTGGTCGAGGGCGAGGTGACGGAGCTGGTCCTCAAGGACGGGCGGCTCCACGGCGTGCGGACGGCCGACGGCCGCGAGCACGCCCGCCAGGCGCTGGCCCTGGGCACGCGGCTGACCGCGCGGGTCGGACCGCTGGCGCGGCTCGGCCTGGAGACCGCCGAGATGGAGATGGGCGGCCACGTGGTGGGCACCCACATCCCCGCCGACCCCACGGGCCGCACGCCCGTGCCAGGCGTGTGGGTGGCGGGGAACGTCTCCAGCCTGTTCGAGCAGGTCATCGGCTCGGCGGCGGCGGGCGTCAAGGCCGGCGCCGCCATCAACGCCGACCTGATCGAGGAGGAGACCAGAGCCGCCGTCACCGCCCGCCGGGCCACCCAGGCCGAGGTCTCTCCTGAGGAGCTGTGGGACGGCCGCTACTCCGAGCGCGAGCGGCTCTGGACCGGCGAGCCGAACGTGGTGCTCGTCCGCGAGCTGAGCGACCTGCCGCCGGGCCGGGCGCTCGACCTGGGCAGCGGCGAGGGCGGCGACGCGGTGTGGCTGGCGAAGCGGGGCTGGCGGGTCACCGCGGCCGATGTGTCGGGGGTGGCGCTGCGCCGGGCGGCCGAACTCGCCGAGCGCATGGGCGTGGCCGATCGGATCGACTGGCAGCAGCACGACCTCGGCCGGTCCTTCCCCGAGGGCACGTACGACCTGGTCACCGCCTGCTACCTGCACTCACCGCACGACCTGCCCCGTGAGAAGATCCTGCGGGCCGCCGCCGCGGCCGTCGCGCCCGGCGGGGTGCTGCTGGTGGCCGGGCATGCCGCCGGGCCGTCCTGGGAGCAGAACCCCCACCCCGACGTGCACCTCCCGACGCCCCGCGAGGTGTACGAGTCGCTGGACCTGGCAGAGGGGGAGTGGGAGGTGCTGAAGGACGCCGAGTTCGAACGCCCCCAGACCGCCCCCGACGGCTCCCCCACCATCCGCAAGGACAACGTCCTGACGCTCCGCCGTCTGTGATCTACGTTGTAAAGGCGCCGGGCTCGGCACGATAGACCGTCCCCTTGCCTACCAGCCTCACCGACGGGACTGCGGCCGGGACGAATGCCGACTCGCCGGGACGCAGCGTCAGATCGTCGCCGAGGCGGGCCTCGCCCTCCACGCACAGCACGATCTGCGGCACCCCGCCGGGCAGCCGATGGGTGTGCTCGCCGGTCAGCTCGTGGCGGGTGAGGGCGAACTCGGGGGCGGGCGGCCGGTAGGCGTACGCCCCCCGAGGGTCCTCGGCCGGCTCGACCCGGTGCGGGGCGGTCGGGGTGAAGTCCACGACACGCATCAGCTCGGGCACGTCCACGTGCTTGGAGGTGAGCCCGCAGCGCAGCACGTTGTCGGAGTTGGCCATGATCTCGACGCCGATGCCGCCGAGGTAGGCGTGGGGGACTCCGGCTCCGAGGTAGAGGGCCTCGCCGGGGGCCAGGTCGACGTGGTTGAGCAGGAGGGCGGCGGCGATGCCCGGGTCGCCGGGGTAGGCGCGGGCGATGCCGGCGTGGACGGCCAGCTCGTCGTCCTCCGTGGCTTCCAGCAGGGCGCGCTCGACGTCGGCGCGCAACGGGCGGGCGGCGTCGTCCAGCATCTCGGCGAACACCCGGCGCAGCGCGGCTCCCGGCTCGCCGGTGGTGAGGGCGCCGATCCAGGGGCGCAGGCCGGGCAGGCCGAGCCGGCCGAGGAGGGCGGCGGTGGCGGCGGGGGCGCGGAAGCCGCACAGGCCGTGGAAGGGGGTGAGGGCGCACACCATCTCGGGCTTGTGGGAGGCGTCCTTGTACGTGCGGGTGCGGTCGCCGAGCGGGATGCCGCGGGCGTTCTCGGCGGCGTAGCCGGCCTTGGCCTGCTCGGTGGTGGGGTGGACCTGGAGGGAGAGCGGGCGTTCGATGGCGAGGACCTTGAGCAGGTAGGGCAGCTCGGGGCCGAAGCGGTCGGCGGCGGAGGCGCCGAGGGTGGCGGCGGGGTCGTGGGCGATGAGCTCGTTCAGCGGGACGCCGCCCACGGTCGAGGGTGCGCCGGGGTGGGCGCCCATCCAGAGTTCGGCCTGCGGTTCGCCGGTCGGCTCCGTGCCGAACAGGCGCGGCAGGGCGGTGACCGAGCCCCAGTCGTAGGGGCGGATGGTGGTGGCCAGGCGCATGGGGGCGGTGGCCGGTGGCAGGTCGGGGTGTGGCACGGCGTTGGCTCCAATCGTCGTTCATGGAGCGTAGAACGCGTGCGGGGGGAGTGCGTACCCGGGATGGGCCGCGCGGGGCGGCCCATGTGGTCAGCGGGTGCGCAGGCCCAGCAGGACGGGCATGGCGCGGGTGCTGTTGCCGAGCAGGGTGTCCAGCGGCGGCAGGTCCTCGGCGGGCGTGGCGAGCCGCATGCCGGGGAAGGCGGTGAACAGCGCGCGCAGCGCGATCTCGCCTTCCAGCCTGGCCAGTGGCGCGCCCAGGCAGAAGTGCGGGCCGTGGCCGAAGGCGAGGTGCTGGGTCTGCGTGCGGGTGATGTCGAAGCGGTCGGCGTCGGGTCCGTACTGGTCGGGGTCGCGTCCGGTGGAGGCGAAGCAGGCCAGGACGGGCTCGCCCGCGCGTACGCGGACGCCGTCGAGTTCGACGTCGCGTACGGCGTAGCGCATCGGGAAGTACGCGATGGGCGAGTCCCACCGCAGGGTCTCCTCGACGGCCGCGCTGTACGGGCACTGCCCGGACAGCAGCATCCCCAGCTGGCCTGGCTGGCCGAGCAGGGCGCCGATGGCGTTGGTGATGAGGTTGACGGTGGTGACGTGCCCGGCGATGAACAGCAGCTCGATGGTGGCGAACAGCTCGTCCTCCGACAGCCGCCCGCCGTCCTTCTCGTGCAGCCGGAACAGGTCGGTGATGAGGTCTTCGCCCGGTGTGCCGCGGCGCTCGTCGATGATCTGGTCGAGCAGTTCGTGCAGCTCTTTGCGCAGGCCGGGCGAGTCTTCGAGGTCGCCGACCTGGGCGACGGCGTCGGTGAGGCGGTGCAGCTCGTCCTGGTGCTCGGGCGGGATGCCGATGAGCTCGGAGATGACCTCGCGCGGCAGCGGGTAGGCGAATTCGAGCCGCAGGTCCACGGGCTGGTCGGGCGGCTGCTCCGCGAGGTGGTCGATGAGCCGGGCGGTGAGTTCCTCGATGCGCGGGCGCAGGCCGTTGAGGCGGCGTTGGGAGAACGCGGCGGTGAGCGGCATGCGCAGCCGCCGGTGGCGTTCGCCTTCGGCGTTGAGCATGGAGGTGTCGGTGACGATGCGGTCGATGGCGGTGCCCGGTGGCAGGGTGTCGCGGCCTGACCAGTGGCGCAGCTCCCTGGACAGGTCGGGGTGGGTGAGGACGGTCATGAGCGTGGCGTACCGGGTGGCGGCCCAGGCCGGTACGCCTTCCGCGGTCACCGGCACGAGCGGTCCCGCGGCGCGCAGGCGTTCGTTGTCGGCGTGGATGTCGCGGGTGGCCGGGTCGAGGATGAAGCGGTCGTCGGTCATGGTCATCCCGTCCGTCGTGGGCTGACCGCCAGGGCGGTCACGTCCATGCCGGGGTCCTGGTCGAGGTAGAGGTCGCGGACGAGTTCGCCGGCGGCGGGCGCGTTGCACAGGCCGTGGCCGGAGAAGCCGGTCGCGTACAGGAAGGCCGGTGGGCCTGGCTGGTGGCCGATGAAGGCGGTCTTGTCGGGGCTGGCGTCGCGCAGTCCGGTGACGGCGGTGTGCAGGGCGAGGCCGGCCAGGCTCGGGTACGTCTCGGCGAGCCGGGCGGCGACGTCGCGGCGCCAGGACTCGCGGTCGGGTCCCGGGTAGCCCATGCCGATGAGCATGCGGTCGTCGCGCCGCCGCATCAGCAGGCCGCTGGCGGCGTGCAGGGTGACCGGGATGTCGGGCGTGCCGGGCGGGAGCGGGTCGGTGGTGAGCAGTTCCTGCTCGATGGGCTCGGTGAGCGGCAGGTCCACGCCGGCGCAGCGGACGAGCGAGGCCGACCAGGCGCCGGCGGCGCAGACGATGGCGTCGGCGGACAGTTCGCCGTCGGCGGTCTGGACGCGGCCTGCTTCGGCGTCGATGGCGGTGACCGGGCAGCCGGTGCGCAGGGTGGCGCCGGCTTTCTCGGCGGCCATGGCGTAGGCGGTGACGATGGCGGTGGTGTCGGAGATGTAGGCGTCGGGCGAGTAGGCGGCGGCCAGCAGCGGCAGGTCGCCGATGAGCGGGTTGCGGCGCCTGGCCTCCTTGGCGCCGATGAGGCCGACGTCGACGCCGGCGGCGTGCTGGGCGGGCAGGTCGGCTTCGAAGGCGGTGACCTGCTCGGCTTCGGTGAACAGCACGAGGTAGCCGACCTGGCGTAGCGGCAGGTCGATGCCGGGCCTTTCGGGGAAGGCGTGGTAGGCGGCGAGGCTGCGGACGGCGAGCGCGGAGCTGACCGGGTTGCCGGCGAAGTAGGAGCGCACGACGTCGGCGGTGGCGCGGGAGGCGCCGGAGCCGAGCGTGCCGCGTTCGAGCAGGACGACGTCGGTTCCTGCTTCGGCGAGGTGGTAGGCGATCGACAGCCCGATGACGCCGCCGCCGATCACCACCACGCGGGATCCGGCGCTCATGCCTGGACCTGCAGTCTGCGCAGGTGGGCTCCGGCCTCCCAGGGGAACAGGTGCAGGTTCCAGCCGCCGAGGCAGTTGCAGTAGAGGGCCATGTGGGCCATGATCGCGATGTAGTCCTCGTGGCTGTCGAGGCGTTCGAGGCCGTCCAGGAGGCGCTGGGTGAAGTCCCAGAGGCGGTCGAGGCCGCAGTAGCCGAGGAACTCGGCGGGTGTGTGGGCGAGCTGGCGGGTCATCTGGCGCAGCCAGGGCATGGGCATGCCGTCGAGTGCGGCGCGGACGAGGCCGCCGTAGCAGCTGTAGCCGAGCGGGCGGGTCTCGCCGTTGACGAACAGCAGGGTGGTCAGGACGGTCTCGTAGCTGCCCGCGCCGGACGGGATGCGGCCTTCGTGCAGGTCGAGCAGCTCTCTGGGCGGGTCGAGCCAGATGCGCTCGGTCTCGGCGTGCACCTCTTTGGCGAGCTGGTTGAGCTCGGGGTCGCCGACGGGCAGGCGGGGCAGCACGTGGCCGCCGGTCTGGCCGGCGCGGCGGACTTCGGCGATGACCGGTTCCTTGGTGGTGTAGACGGAGTTCCACACTTCGCGGCCGGCGTGGATGAGGGCGTCGAGGTCCTCTTCGGCGACCTGGCCGATCGGGGTGGCGGTCATGGGTTCGGTGAGTTCGCCGTACTTGATGCCGAGGTGTTGCAGGCGGGAGCAGAACAGGGTGCCGTCGGGCACGGTGCGGCGGTCCACCTTGTATTCGGCGGCGGTGTGCAGCAGGGCGTGGACCGGGGCGAGGTGGTACAGGTGGTACCCGGCGACCAGGGCGTGCCCTTGGAGGCTGCGGTAGGGCAGCGCGTCCCACAGGGCCTGGGCCAGTGAGGGGTTGCGCTGGTCGAGTTCGGCGGCCACGGTGATGCCGAGGCCGGGCCAGGAGATTTCCAGTTGCTTCGTCTCGTTCACACTACGTCACTCTAACGTTACGTTTGGTGGCGATCGTGTGGGGGTGGCGGTGTTTACCGGGGCATGACCTGGGCTTATGCGAAAGGGCCGCGTTCGTCGGCCCAGATGGAGGCGGGATCGACGTAGGGCCGCAGGAGGGGGGTCAGCTCGGGGTCGGGGCGGCCGTTGAGCTCGTCGGAGGCGGCCTTGCGGGCGATGCCGGCCAGCACGTCGGCGACCTGCACGCGCTCGTCCAGCTCGGAGACGACGAGCCGGAGCCCGGCCATCCGGCCGCCGAGTGCCTGCCGCATCTGGGCGATGCGCTCGTCGGTCAGCGTGGTCTGGCGGTCGTGCACGACGGAGACGGGGCCGCGGCCGTCGCCCCAGGAGGTGACGGCCTGGACGATGGCGGGGATGAGCGGGTCGAGCGCGGGGAAGACGTGGGGGTCGCTCAGCAGGCGCTCGCGGAACTCCTCGACGCGGTCGCGGACCTCCCACAGCGCGCGCATGACGTCGCCGGCCGGGCCTTTCGCCGTGCGCAGCTCGCCGATCAGCAGGTACGTGTCGGCGACGGAGGTGGTGATGCCCTGGCCGTTCTTGGCGCGCAGCAGGTAGTTGAAGGAGTCGAGGAAGGCGGCCCAGCGGCCGGGGCCGAAGGTGCGGCGGCCCTCGCGGTAGAGGGCCAGGGCGTCGGCTCTGGCGAGCGGGTCGAGGCCGAGGCGCGGGGTGTGGTCGTCCTGGAGCAGGCCGGTGACCTTGCCGGTGAGCCAGAAGGTCTTGTCGGCGACGAAGACGCGGACGTGGCCGAGCACGGGGCCGCTGGGGCCGAGCAGCCAGAGCAGGGCGGCGCGGTGCTTCTCGCGCAGGACGTGGTTGGCGCGGTATTCGTCGGCGGGGGTGGGCGCCCGCACGCGCAGCTCGTCGATGACGGCGGCGGCCGCCTCGGCGTCCATGAGCACGCTGGCGTGGGCGAAGACGTCGCTGTTGCCGCCGACGAGCTTCTCGCCCTCCGCGCCGGATTCGTCGCACGCGATTTCGAGGGGTTGCGCCACGTTCATGAATCTAGCCGGGCGGGTGGTCGTGCCGCGAGGCGATATTCCGCGGGCCGGGGGCTGGAAGAATCACGTGACCCCGCTGGAGGTGGAAGGACCGTATGTCCGCCGATGTCTTGACCCGTCTGGTCCGCGAGATTCACGAGGAGGCGGAGCGCGCCCGTACGTCGCCGGCTCCCGAGCTGACGTTCTCCCTGTGGCGGCGTTTCGCCGACGGCGGGGACCGGCTGGCGTACGAGGGCGCCTACTTCGAGCGCCGCCGCAGGCTGGCCGCGCTGCTGCTGGCCGCGCACCTGGACGACCGGCCCGATCCGGCGCTGGACGACCTGCTGTGGTCGGTGTGCGACGAGTACTCCTGGGTGCTGCCGGCGCACGAGCCGGAGGGCGGTGACCCCAACGCGTTCGTGGACCTGTTCGCCGCCGAGACGGCGCAGACGCTGGCGGAGGGCGTGCGGTTGCTGGGCGGGCACGTGGACGCGCGGGTGCGGGCTCGGGTGCGCGCGGAGGTGGAGCGGCGGGTCTTCGCCCCGCTGGGGACGGGGACGATGTGGTGGGAGTCGGCCCGGCACAACTGGTCGGCGGTGTGCGCGGGCGCGGTGGGCGCGGCGGCGCTGGCTCTGGGCGCCGATCGGGTGGTGGCGCGGCTGAAGGGCGCGATGGAGGCGTTCCTGTCGGGTACGGGCGCCGACGGCGCCTGCCTGGAGGGGCCTGACTATTGGGCGTACGGGTTCGGGTACTTCGTGTACTTCGCCGAGGCGCTGCGCGAGCACACCGGCGAGGACCTGCTGGACGATCCGCACGTGCGGGAGATGGCCGCCTACCCGGCGCGGGTGGATCTGGGTGACGGCACCAGGCCGGCCTTCGCGGACGCGCAGGCGCGCGGCGTCTATCCGGCGGGGCTGCTGTCGCGGCTGTCGGAGCGGCTGGGCGTTCCGGTGCCGGTGGCCGCGGGGGAGCCGTCGTTCCATGACGACGCCTGTTACCGGTGGGGGCATCTGTCGCGGACGTTGTGGTGGGCGCGGGAGATTCCGGTGCCGGAGCCGGAGCCGCATGCGTACCTGCCGGACGCGGGCATCGTGGTGGCGCGGTCCGGCGGGGCGGCGTTCGCGGCCAAGGGCGGGCACAACGACGAGCCGCACAACCACCTCGACGTCGGAACGTTCGTGCTGCACGTGCGGGGTGAGACGGTGCTGGACGATCTGGGCGCGCCGGAGTACACCCGTGACTACTTCCGCGAGGGCCGCTACCTGGTGCCGCAGGCGTCGGCGGAGTGGCACTCGATCCCGCTGGTCGAGGGGCGAGGGCAGGTGCCGGGGCCCGAGCGGCGGGCCGAGGTGCTGGAGCACGCCGTCGACGGGGACGCGGTGACGTTCGCGCTCGACCTCACCGCCGCCTACGCGGTGCCCTGCCTGGAGCGGCTCACCCGGACGTTCCGGTGGCGGCCCGGCGGGCTGGAGCTGACCGACGCCTTCGGCTTCACCACGCGGGACGCGCGGGTGACCGAGGTGTTCGTGTCGCGCCGCCGCCCGGTGCTGGGCGATGGCCGGGTCGCGTGGGGCCCGGTCGCGCTGGCGGTTCCGGCCGGGTGGCGGGCCGAGGCCGACGAGCTGGCGGTACGCGGCCACGACGGCGAGCAGGAAACCGTGCACCGGGTGCGCCTGTCGGCCAGGGTGGCGTCGGGCGCGCACCGGTTCACCTTCATCGTGGACGGCTGATCAGGGCTACGCCAGGGGCGCGGCCGGCTCCTCCTGACGCAGCGGGAAGTGGCAGGCCACCTGGTGCGCCCCGCCCTGAAGGGGCGGCTCGGCAGCGCATATGTCCTGCGCGAGCGGGCAGCGGGTACGGAAGCGGCAGCCGGTCGGCGGGTTGAGCGCGCTGGGCAGCTCGCCCTTGATCGTGGTGTCCGGGCTGGGCACGTGATCGGGGTCCGGCGAGGGGACGGCGTCCAGCAGCGCCTGCGTGTAGGGGTGGCGCGGGGCGCGGACGACCTCGTGGGCGGGCCCGATCTCGACCATCTTGCCGAGGTACATCACGCCGATCCTGTCGGCCATGTAGTCGACCACGGACAGGTCGTGGCTGATGAACACGTACGACAGGCCCAGCTCGCCCTGCAGGTCCCGCATCAGGTTGAGCACCTGGGCCTGCACCGAGACGTCCAGCGCGCTGACCGGCTCGTCGGCGACGATGAGCCGGGGCCGCAGCGCCAGCGACCTGGCCAGGCCGATGCGCTGCAGCTGGCCGCCGGAGAACTCGTGCGGGTAGCGCTCCAGCGCCGTCCTGGGCAGGCCGACCTGGTCGAGCAGCTCGGTGACCCGGGCGCGCCGCTGCGCCGCGTCGCCGACCTGCTGGATCTCCAGCGGCTCGGTGAGGATGGAGTCGATGCGCATGCGCGGGTTCATCGCCGCGTAGCTGTCCTGGAACATCAGCTGCACCTGCCGGTGCATGCGGTGGCGGGCGCGCCGGTCGAGGCCGGCGATGTCGGTGCCGTCCACGACGATGCTGCCGCCGGTGGCGGGCTCGAGCCCGGCCACGAGCCGGCCGACGGTGGACTTGCCGCAGCCCGACTCGCCCACGATGCCGAGCGTCTCACCGGGCGCGACCTCGAACGACACCCCGGCCACGGCGCTGACCCTGCCGCTGGAGCGCTTGAGCCCGGCGCCGCCCGCGTCGTACTCCTTCACCAGGTCGCGCACGCTCAGGATCGGCTCGGCGGCGGCCGTGGCGGCCTGCTCGCGGCCGGTGGGCGGGGCGAGCACGACGGGCTCGGTGACGGGGTGCAGGCAGGCGAAGGCGTGCCCGTTCCCGGCCCCGTTCCCAGCCGGAGTGAGCGCGATGTCGCCGGTGCGGCACTCGTCGGTGGCGAAGCGGCAGCGCGGCGCGAAGCGGCAGCCGGTCAGCGGGCGCGACAGGTCGGGCGGCAGGCCGGGGATGCTGTAGAGGCGGCCGTCGCCGTCGGTGGCCGACTCGGGCAGGGCGCGCATGAGCGCCTCGGTGTAGCGGTGCCGGGGCGCGCGGAACAGCTCGGGGGTGGTGGCGGTCTCGACGACGCGGCCGGCGTACATGACGGCGACGCGGTCGGCGCGGCCGGCGATCACGCCGAGGTCGTGGGTGACCAGGATGACCGCCATCTTGAACTCTTCGCGCAGGTCGTCGATGAGCTCCAGGATCTGGCGCTGGGTGGTGACGTCCAGGGCCGTGGTGGGCTCGTCGGCGATGAGCAGGCGCGGGGAGCGGATGAGCGCCATGGCGATGACGACGCGCTGGCGCATGCCGCCCGAGAGCTGGTGCGGATGGTCGTCGACGATCTTGTCGGGGCGGGGCATGCCGACCCTGCGCAGGATCTCGATCGCCCGCTCGCGCGCCTCGGACTTGCCGACCTTCTGGTGCACCCGCAGCGGCTCGGCCACCTGGGCGCCGATGCGCATGGTGGGGTTGAGCGAGGTGAGCGGGTCCTGGAAGACCATGCCCATCTCGACGCCGCGCACCCGGCGCAGCTCGGGGGCCTGCATGGTGCGCAGGTCGCGGCCGTCGAAGAGGATCTCCCCGCCGACGACGGACCCGCCGGCAGGCAGCAGCCCCATGATCGACAGCACGGTCATGGTCTTGCCGCTGCCCGACTCGCCGACGATGCCGAGCGTCTCGCCCTGGTGGACGTCGAGGGTGACGCGGTCGAGCGCGTGCACGGTGCCGCGCCGCAGCGCGATGTCGGTGCTGAGGTCGCGCAGCCGCAGCAGCGGCTCGCTGGTGGGGTTCCCCATGGTGCGAAAAACTCCTGTCAACGCCGCCGGAGGCGGACCTCGAAGACGTCCCTCAGCCCGTCGCCGATGAAGTTGAAGGCGAGGACGATGAGGATGATGGCGATGCCCGGCGGGTAGAGCAGCCACCAGTGGCCGCTGAAGGTGTCCGACAGGCCGTCCGACAGCATGCCGCCCCAGTTCGCGGCGGGTGGCGGCACGCCCAGCCCGAGGAAGGACAGGTAGGCCACGTACAGGATGGCGTCGGCCACCTGGAAGGTGGCGTTGACGATCACCGTGCCGATGGCGTTGGGGATGATGTGCCGGCGTACCGCGCGCCCGCCGGTGCCGCCCATGCCGCGCATCGCCATGACGTACTCGCGGGTGCGCAGCGTCAGCGCCTCGCCGCGGACCAGCCGGGCGGGGCCGAGCCAGGCGAAGGCGCCGATGATGACGATGAGCATCGGCACCGTCGGCGTGACGATCGAGGCCATGAGCATGAACAGGAACAGCGCCGGGATCGACATGAACGCGTCGACCACGCGCATCATCACCGCATCCAGCCAGCCGCCGGCGAAGCCCGCGACGGCGCCCCAGACGGTGCCGACGACCGTGGCCAGCAGGCCGGCCGCCAGGCCGACCACGATGGAGGTCTGCCCGCCCAGCATGAGCCGGCCGAGCTGGTCGTAGCCGACGCCGTCGGTGCCGAGCGGATGCCCGTCGCCGGGGGTGAGGAACACCTTCGTCAGGTCGGTGTGCACCTGGTCGGTCTGGTAGAACAGCGGCCCGAGGAAGCTGAAGGCGGCCAGCAGCACGAACAGGCCGACGCCCACCAGGGCCAGCCGGTTCTCGCAGAACACCTCCAGGCCCTGGCGCCACATGCCGCGGACGGGCGCCTCGTCCTCGTGCGGGGTCGCGGTCATGAGCGGCCTGCCTTGAGTCGTACGCGCGGGTCGACGGCGGCGTAGAGCACGTCGGCGACCAGCGCGCCCAGCACGGTGGCCACGGAGATCAGCAGGGTGACGCCGAGCAGGATCGGGTAGTCCCGCTTGAGCGCCGCCTGCCAGAACAGCAGCCCCATGCCGGGGTAGTTGAACAGCCGCTCGACCACCAGGGCGCCGCTGAACAGCGCCGGCAGGTACATGCCGAGCAGCGTGATGACGGGGAACAGGCCGTTGCGCAGGGTGTGGCCGACGATCACGCGGCTCTCCGACAGGCCCTTGCCGCGGGCCGTGCGCACGTAGTTCTCGTTGAGGTTGTCGACCATGGACGAGCGTACGTAGCGGGAGTAGACGGCGACGGTGAGGATGGCCAGCGTGACCGTGGGCAGCACCAGCCCGGCCGGGTCGGCCAGCACCTCGGCCAGCGTGAAGCCCTGCGGCGCCTCGGGCGGCAGCAGCGGCCACACCTGCGAGAACAGGATGATCATCATGAGGCCCATGAAGAAGATCGGGGTGGCGTAGGCCAGCAGCGACAGCCCGTTGATGGTGTAGTCGGGCCAGCGGTTACGCCGTACGGCCTGCACCACGCCGAGCGGGACGGCCACCACGACCGCCAGCAGGGTCGAGGCCAGCGACAGCAGCATGGTCTTGGGCAGCCGCTGCGTGATGGCCTCCGACACCGACTGGTTGAGCTGGAAGGAGTAGCCCAGGTCGCCGGTGACCAGCCGCTGCAGGTACATCGCGTACTGCTGCCACAGCGGCCGGTCGTACCCCATCTCGTGGTTGAAGGCGGCGATCTGCTCGAGCGTCGCTTCCTTGCCCAGGATGGCCCTGGCCGCGCCTCCCGGCAGCAGGTGCAGGATCACGAAGGTGATCAGCGTCACCAGGATCACGATGACCAGGGCCTGGCCCAGACGGGTGAGGAGGTACCGGGGCAAGGGTCAGCTCTTCCAGGACCAGTCTTGGAAGTACATGAGGTTCATCGGGTCCTGCGGCTCGACGCCCTGCAGGCCCGACCTGTACGCCGAGATCTGGTAGACGGGGTTGGGCATCCACAGCACCGGCAGGTCCTTGGCCAGGAAGTCGTTGTACTCCTGAAGGGCGCCGGCGTCGTCGGAGAACTGCGCCTTCTCGATCAGCTCGTCGGCCTCAGGGCTGCTGTAGCTGCCGAGGTTGACGGGGGCGTCGGTCTGGAAGAGCCGCTCACCGGAGGCGAAGGCGGGGTAGTACCAGCTGCCCTGGGAGCCGAAGAACGACATGTCCCAGTCGCACTTGGACTCCTCCGGCTTGCAGGCGGGGGTGACCGCGACGGAGTCGGGCACCTCCTTGATGGTCAGCTGCACGCCGAGCTTGGCCATCTGGGACTTGATCTCGGCGAACATCTTGGTGGTCGCGGCGAAGCCGGACTGGCTGGTGACGGTGAAGTTCAGCGGGGTGTCCTTGGCGATGCCCGCACCGCACAGCGCGGGGTCGGCGCAGGTGGTGGTCCCGTCGGGGGTGACCTTCCAGCCGTGGCTCTCCAGCAGCTGCTTGGCCTTGGCCGGGTCGAACGGGTAGACGCAGCCCTCGCCGGCCGGCGAGCCCTGCTTGGCGGGGACGGGGCCGCAGGTGGGGGCGGCCATGCCGGCCCAGATGACCTTGCTGATCGTGGGCTGGTCGATGAGGTGCTGCAGCGCCTGGCGCAGGTACGGCTGCTTGAACAGCGCCCCGGTCTTGGGGTTGTTGAAGTTCAGCTGCAGGTACGTGATCGACCACCCGTACCAGGGGGCGACCTTGTAGCCCTTGGACTCCAGGTACGACTTCTGCGACAGGTTGGCCGGCGGGATGTAGCCGTAGTCGATGTCGCCGGCGCGCAGCACGTTGAACTCGGCGTCGTCGCCGGTGAACGGGCGCAGCACGATCTTGCCGATCTTCGGCTTGTCGGGGCCGGAGTAGGCGTCCTGCTTGGCCAGGACCACCTCGCCGCTGGGGACGTAGCTCTCCAGCTTCCAGGGGCCGCTGGTGGTCTTCCACAGCGGGTTGGTGGCGTAGGTCTTGGGGTCCTTGGAGGCGGCGGTCAGCTCTTCGAACGTCTTCTTGGGGTCGCCCTTGTCCCAGGCGTGCTGAGGGAGCGGGACGATGCGGTTGAGCTGGTTGCCGACGAACCAGGCGGCGTTGTAGGCCTTCTTGGTGGTGATCGAGAAGGTCTTGTCGTCCTTGACCTTGAAGTCGGCGACGTTGTCGGGGAAGCCGCCGGGCCGGTAGGAGGCCCACTTGTCCTTGTTGGTGGTCACCAGGTCCCACCAGAACTCGACGTCCTTGGTGGTGATCGGCTTGCCGTCGGACCAGGTGTTGTCCTTGAGTGTGATGGTCAGCGTCCTGCCCTTGTCGCTGACCACGGGCGGCTCGGCGAGCGACCGCGTCGGGTTGACGTTGTCCTCGGTCGTGCCGTCGAGCTGGAAGCTGTAGAGCTTGCGGTACAGGGCGGTGGAGAAGATGTCGTTCTCGCCCTGGGTGAATCCGGGGGCCGAGATCGGCAGGATCCAGTTCGGCGTGCGGAGGGCCACGGTCACGGTGTCCTTGCTCTGCGCCGCTCCGCCTTGCGGCGTACCGCCGCCGGCGCCCGCGCTGCAGGCGGTCAAACCGAGCCCGATGGCCACCACGCCGCTCACGATGCGGGTTCTCGTCCCCATGTTTCTCCTCGTCGAGACGTGCGCGGGCCCTCCAGGGGGCCTTCAGTCCGGAGAATGTATAGAGGTACAAGTACTAAGTCAATGTGAAAAATCCGCTTTGTTCGGACCACTTATTTCGGGATAGAGTCCGCCGCGAGGAGATCCGCCGGGCGAGATCCGCGTGGAACGCATGCGACATCTTTCGGTGATCGTCTTCGTGCCCGATGATGGGCGTCTGCTGTGATGGCCCGCCTGGGCCCAGGGGTCGGGCTCGCTCGCGGGCCCCCGTGCTCGCCTGCGCTGCGCCAGGGGGGAGGAGAGACATGCCGGAGCCGCCCGCCAAGCTGCGCGAGCAGGCGCTGAACCTGCTGGCCAGCGGCAAGGCCACCTCCCGTGCGGACCTGGTGGAGCTCCTGGAGGTGGCTCCCTCGACGGTCTCCAGCGTGGTACGCCGCCTGCTGGAGGAGGGCACGATTCTGGAGGAGGGCGTCGGCGCCTCGACCGGCGGCCGCCGGCCCAGGATCCTGCGGCTGCGCGAGGACGGCGGCGTGCTCGCCGTGGCCGAGCTCGGCGGCCGGCACGCCCGCGTCGGCCTGTGCGCCCCCTCAGGAGCACTCCAGGTCGCCGAGGAGCTCGCCGTCGACATAAGCGCAGGCCCGCAGGCGATCTTCGACGAGATCAGCGAGGCCTTCGACCGCGTCAGGACCGCCCACGCGCCCGGCCGCCGCCTGCTGGCCGTCGGCATGGCGCTGCCCGGGCCCGTCGACTTCCCGCACGGCCGGCTCGTCGGCCCGGCCCGCATGCCCGGCTGGAGCGGCTACGACGTCCAGGCCGACCTGCGCGAGCGCTTCCAGGCCGGCGCCCTCGCCGACAACGACGCCAAGGCCGCCGCCATCGGCGAGTACGTCACCCGCCGCGCCACCGGCGACATGATCTACGTCAAGGCCGGCAGCGGCATCGGCGGCTGCCTGGTCACCGGCGGCCGCATCTACCGTGGCGGGCGCGGCCTGTCCGGCGACCTCACCCACGTGCGGGTGGCCGACAGCGGCGAGCGCGAATGCTCCTGCGGCAGCCGCGGCTGCCTGGAGACCGTCGCCAGCGGCGCCGCGCTCGTGCGCGAGCTGGCCCGCCGCGGCCGGCCCGTCACCGGGCTGCGCGACGTCGTCGCCGCCACCGTGGACGCCGACCCCGCCGTCGTGACGCTCGTGCGCCAGGCCGGCCGGCTGCTCGGCGTCGCCCTGTCGGGCCTGGTCAACTTCCTCAACCCCGACAGCGTCGTCATCGGCGGCGCGCTGTCCAGCCTCGACGTCTACGTCGCGGCCGTCAAAGGCATGCTGTACGAGCGCTGCCTGCCGCCCCTGACCCAGTCACTGTCCATCGAGGCGAGCGCGGCAGGCCCCGACGCCGCCCTCATCGGGCTCGGCCGGCTGCTGCGCGAGACGACCGACCTGCACTCCGCCACCGACGCCACCACCTAGGAAGCACCACCGTGTCACCCACCGAGTCCACCGCCGTGTCACCCACCGAGTCCACCACCGAGTCCAGCACCGCGCCTCTGCGCATCGCCGTCTGCGGCATCCACATCGAGTCCAGCACCTTCTCGCCGCACCTGAGCGGCACCGCCGATTTCGACGTCACCCGCGGCCAAGCCTTGCTCGACCGCTACGACTGGCTGGGCAGCCCGTGGGCGGCCGGGGTCGAGTGGGTGCCGCTCGTGCACGCCCGCGCCCTGCCCGGCGGCGCCGTCGAGCCCGCCGCGTACGACGCCTGGCGCGCGGAGATCGTCCAGGGCCTCGGCCAGGGAGGCTTCGACGGGGTGCTGCTCGACATCCACGGCGCCATGAGCGTCGTCGGCCGCGAGGACGCCGAAGGCGACCTCATCACCGCGATCCGCTCCGTGACGGGGCCCGAGCCGCTCGTGTCGGCCGCGATGGACCTGCACGGCAACGTCTCCCACGTCCTGTTCGACGGCTGCGACCTGCTGACCTGCTACCGCACCGCGCCTCACGTGGACGTCTGGGAGACCCGCGAGCGCGCCGCCCGCAACCTCGTCGAGGCGCTCCACGCCGGCGGCCGGCCGCACAAGGCGCTCGTGCACGTGCCGATCCTGCTGCCCGGCGAGATGACCAGCACCCGCGTCGAGCCCGCCCGCGGCCTGTACGCCCGCATCCCCGAGGTCGAGTCCAGGCCCGGCGTGATCGACGCGGCCATCTGGATCGGCTTCGCCTGGGCCGACGAGCCGCGCTGCACCGGCGCCGTCGTGGCCACCGGCACCGACCGGGACGCCACCGAGCAGGCCGCCCGCGAGCTGGGCCAGGCGTTCTGGGACGCCCGCGACGACTTCGCCTTCGTCGCCCCCACCGGCACCATGGACGAATGCCTCGACGCGGCGCTGAAGGAGGGCGCGGCCCGGCCGTACTTCATCAGCGACTCCGGCGACAACCCGGGCGCGGGCGGAGCCGACGACGTCACCTACGCCCTGGAGCGGCTGCTGGCCAGGCCCCAGATCCGCGACGGCTCCGTACGCGCCGTCTTCGCCTCCCTCGTCGACCCCGAGGCGGTGGCGCGCGTCGGGCACCTGCCGGTCGGCTCGCCCGTCAGCGTGCGCGCCGGCGGCCGGATCGACACCCGCGCACCGGGGCCGCTCCTGCTGGAGGGCACGCTGGAGGCCGTGGCCGACGACCCCGACGGTGGCCGGGTGGTCAGCGTGCGCATCGGCGGGCTGAGCGTCTTCCTCACCTCGCGGCGCATGCAGTACCGGCTGCTGGAGTCGTACCGGCGGCTGGGAGTGGAGGTCGCCGAGGTGGACGTCGTCACCGTGAAGATCGGGTACCTGGAGCCCGAGCTGTTCGAGGCCGCCGCCGGCTGGATGCTGGCGCTCACGCCCGGCGGCGTGGACCAGGACCTGCACCGGCTGCCCTACCGCAACCTCAAGCGGCCCATCTTCCCGCTCGACGCCGACGCCGCCCTCTAACGCGCGGCCTGCGCCTCAGGGGTGCGCAGCTTGGTCATGATGCGGTCGAGCGCGGCCAGGTCGTCGGGGCCGAGGGCCAGCAGGGAGCGCGGCGGCCTGGCCAGGATGCGCTGGGCCTCCTCGGCGACCGCCGTGCCCGACGGCGTCAGCGTGACGATCTTGCTGCGGCGGTCGCCGGGGGAGACGCTGCGGGTGACGTAGCCGCGCCGCTCCAGGTCGTCCACCATCAGCGAGGTGTACGGCTTGTCGGTGGCCAGCTCGGCCGTCAGCTCCCGCATGGTCATCGGCCCGGCCAGCAGGTAGCGCAGCGCCTTGACGCGGAAGAAGCTCATGCCCAGCGCGTCGGCCACCTCCTTGCGGCGGTTCTCCTGGCGCAGGACCAAGTCGTACATGGCGGCCCACACCCGGGCCACCGCCTCCTGCTCGTGGGTCTCGCTCATGTCGTCTCCTGCGGGTGGGCCAGCCGTTCGGCGGTGCGCGCGGCGCTGCGGCGGGCCCAGCCGGTGGTGGTCAGGATAGCGAGCAGCACGATCGCCACGCCGCAGCCGGTCACGATCCAGTAGCCGACGTGGCTGGCCGCCGGGAACCCGGTGGCGAACGGGCCCGCCACCGCCGAGGTGACCAGCGCGCCGATGACCGCGACGCCGAGCGTCTGCCCGATCTGCCGGCTGGTCGAGGTCACCGCCGCCGCCACCCCGGCCTGCGCGCGCGGCATGCCGGACACGGCGGTGTTGGTGATCGGCGCGTTCAGCATGCCGAAGCCGAGGCCGAACAGCACGTACGCGGCCATCAGCCGCCAGATCGGCGTGTCCGTCGCCAGCCCCGTCATGATCAGGCCGCTCGCCCCGATCGAGGCGCCGGCCAGCAGCAGCGGCACGCGGGTGCCCGCGTTGGCCACGATCCGGCCCGCCAGCGGCGAGCACAGCACGGTCAGCCCCGCCATGGGCAGCGTGTAGAGGCCGGCGTGCAGCGCGGACAGGCCCAGCACGTCCTGCAGGTAGAGGGTGTTGACGAACAGGAAGCCGCCGAGCGCGGCGAACCCGCACACCGCCGTCACGGTCGCGCCCGCGAACGGCACGCTGCGGAAGAAGCGCAGCTCGATCAGCGGCTCCTCGGTGCGCAGCTCGTAACGGATCAGCCCGGCCAGCGCCAGCGCCGCCACCGCGAAGCAGGCCAGCGTACGCGGCGACCCCCATCCGGCGGCCGGCGCCTCGATCAGCCCGAACGTCAGCGTCGCCAGCGCCACGATGACCAGCACCTGACCCACCGGGTCCACCCTGCGCGGGCGCGGCGCGCGCGACTCGGGCACGAACAGCGCGCACAGCACGAACGCGGCCACCCCCACCGGGATGTTGATCCAGAAGATCGACTGCCAGCCGACCGCGCCCACCAGCGCGCCGCCCACCAGCGGGCCCAGCGCCATGCTGACGCCGCTCACCCCGCCCCACACGCCGATCGCCCTGGCCCGCTCGCGCGGCTCGGTGAAGGTGTTCGTGATGATCGACATGGCGACCGGGTTCAGCATCGAACCGCCGACCGCCTGCAGCGCCCGCGCCCCGATCAGCCAGCCGAGGCTCGGTGCCAGTGAGCACATGAGCGAGCCCAGCGTGAACAGCGTCAGGCCGGTCTGGAACGTGCGGCGCCGGCCGATCCTGTCGCCGGTGGAGCCGGCCAGCATGAGCAGGCTGGCCAGCACCACCGTGTAGGCGTCGATGATCCACTGCAGGCCGGAGACGGAGGCGTTCAGGTCGCGCCGGATGGCGGGCAGCGCGATGTTCACGATCGTGTTGTCCAGGCCGACGATGAACAGGCTCATGCAGCAGATGGCCAGGACGAGCATCCGCCGCCGCCGGCCGAGCGCGGGGGGAGCCGCCGCGGCGGCGGTGGACTGATCGGTTATAGGCATACAACGATTATATTCGCATAACTAACGATGTCACCGCCTGGGTGGAGTGTGGGGGAAGTGCCCGGATGGTAGGCCGGGACGTGCTCTCCGGTGCGGCCGGTCGCGCCGATGACGAGGAGCGCGGGGGTTGTCCGGGGGGTGTCGCTCATGGCGGGAGGGTCGCTTCAGGGGGCGGGCCTTTCCCGATCTCCGGGTGCCCACGTGGGACTTCACCGTGCACGGCGTCCCCGGGCGGTTCCGGCGGGTCGCGGTGGACCCGGCCGCCATGGGAGGGCCGCCCCGGCCGGTCGCCGACGATGTCCAGGAGGTCAGGATGTACGACCAAGGCCCGGCCGAGCTGTGCTCGACTCCAGCAGCGGGGTGCCCCTCCTGCCGGACAGCGCCGTGGTGCTGAGCAGCTTCAGAGGCTACGACCCGCGCCAGTCCTGACCGGCGCGGACGGGCGGCAGGACGGGCGGCAGGACGGGTTCGAGGCGGTCGGCCACGCGGCGTAAGACGTCCGCGAGCCGGGCGCGCACCCGTCCGGGCGGGGCGGGATCATGCTCTGATCACGGCCTCGGCGTCAGGACCTTCGAGGTCGGTGTCGAACCGCCAGCCGCGCATGGCCGTCCGCACCCAGCGCTCCCTGCTGTCCCTGGCCAGCTCGGGCACGTCCTCGATCATGTCGTAGCGCTGCAGCTGCCGCAGGTGGTAGCTCACCTGGCCGGGGTCGGCGTCCATCCGCCTGGCCAGCTCGCTCACCGTGACGGGACCGATCCGGAACAGCAGCCCGAACATCTTCATCCTGAACCGGTTCGTCAGCACCCTGAGCATGTCCAGGTCGTCGATCTGTCGCATGACCACGACGCTAGGGGCGGCGCGCGGAAATGCTCAAGACCTCTACTGGATCTTGGAAATGCGCGCGCCGCCGTGCTCCTACCTGCAGGTCTTGCTCTCAGGGGCGCAGTGCTTGATCTCGGGGAAGCGGGGGGACGGCTTGTCCAGCTGCGGGCGGTGCCTCTTGCGCAGGTGCTGGTCGAGGAAGGCCGTCACGTAGCTGCGGGTGATCGTCATGGCGCGGGCCCCGGCGATGTCGGCGCCGGCGTCGATGCCGAGCTGGTCGACCAGCAGGCCGAGGTCGGTGAACGACAGGTGCTCGGCCCCGGTCAGCAGCAGCCAGCGCTTCCATCCGGTGAGCCGCTTCCAGTCGCGCTCCCAGGTGGCGGCGGCCTCACCCTGGCCGGGGGTGTAGGTGGCCGGCTTGCCCAGGAACAGGAACGGCCGCTTCAGCCCGCTGTCCGGGATCGCCATGTCGGTGGTGCCGTCGATGTCGATGCCGGCGCGGACGCGGGAGTCGCTCAACAGGGTCGGGATGGTGCTGGCGCCTCCGACGGAGTGCCCCGCCATCGCGATCTTGGACGGGTCGATGAGGCGGGAGCCGTTCCACGCCGGTCGCGGCCCGGTCAGCCGGTCGAGGACGAAGGACACGTCGCGCGCCCGGCTCTTGACCAGCCCCACCCACCAGCCGGGGTTCTTGTCGATCTCGCAGGTGACGCACTCGGTGACGCGCCCGCCGGGGAAGGTCGTCGCGACGCTCTCATAGGTGTGCTCGATCGCGGCCACCACGTACCCCCTGCTCGCCAGCTCCTCCGCCAGCCCGGTGAGCTCCGAGCGGGGCTTGCCGTGGCCGGGGGAGAGCACGACGAGCGGCAGGCCGCGCTTGCGCCCGGCCGGCTCGGCGTCGGTGAAGGCGTTGGTCCTGGTCTTGCTGAGGATGTCGGCGGGGACGGTGGTGATCTTCCCGTCCTTCAGGAGCAGCTCGGACTCCTTGGGCGTCATGTACTGCGCCCGCTCGCGGCCCGGCGACTTCGCCGGGTACCACACCGACACCATGAGCTCCCTGAACGTCACCGAGGGCACCCACGGGTCGGCGCGTGAGGTGTCCTTCAGGTGCAGGGACGTGACGCCGACCGGGCTGGAGCCGGTCGGCCTGGGCAGGGCGGGCACGGGGGGCGCCGCCGCTGATGCGGGCGTCGCGGTCACGGCCGGCGTAGCCAGGGCGAGCAGGCTCGCGGCGACGGCCATTCCGCGCTTGAACCGTGTGCGGGCATGACTCATGACAGTGTCCCTTCTTGTTTTCTGGCAGGGTTGAGTGACCCCGTGGCCGGGGTGAGCGTCAGTGCCCTAGGGCAGGCGGTGGCGGGTCCACCAGAGGCAGAAGCCGGCGAGCAGCGCCGACAGGGCCAGGAACAGCGCGGTCTCCACCCATTGGAGCGGCCAGAAGGAGCCGAGCGGGTGGTACGCGAACCGCTGCCGGTAGCCGAGATCAGTGAGCTTGGCGAAGCACGCCTGCACGGCCGGCAGGCCGATCCGCGAGGGCGCGGGCTGTCCCGACGTGGGCGGCGGTGGCGAGCACTCACGGGTCCATGCGGGCAGGGCGGTGACCGTGCGGCCGCGGGCGTCCAGGGTGTCGTTGGCCAGCAGCCACGCTCCCGGCGGTCCCGCGACGGTCAGGCGGGGGACGGTGGGGTCGAACGAGCGGACGTTCGTCGCCGTGATCGGGGCCGTGCGCCGCTCGGCCGGCAGCAGGTGCGGACGGACCGCCAGGGGCACGGCGAGCTGGACCAGCGCGAAGACGGCGAGCGTGACCGCCATCGCCGGCACGGTCCTGCGGATGACCGCTCCCGCGGCGACGCCGAGCATGAAGGCGAACGCGGCGTACCCGATCGGCGCCACGCCGCGAGCGCCGAACAGCCGGGGATCGACCCGCGGGAGGAGGCCAGGGCCCTCCACGCCGACGGGGAGCACGGTGACGTCGGCCCACCAGGTGGTGGGCACGGCCGTGCCGGCGACCGTGTCGAGCGGGCCGGCCCACCAGGTGACCGCCAGGCTGAGCAGCCCCGACGCGGCCACGGCCGCCGATCCGACGACCGCCAGCTTGACGGCCAGCCAGCGGGTGCGGGTGACGCCCTGGTTCCACGCCAGGCGGTGGGTGCCCGTCTCCAGCTCGCGGGCGATCAGCGGCGCGCCCCAGAAGGCGCCGATGAGGGCGGGCAGGAGGTGGACGAGCGTCGCGCCGGCGTAGAACAGGGTCTCGTCGGTGGGGGCCACCCGGGAGAGGTGCCGCAGCGGCGGGCCGGTGACCGCCAGGGTGACGGCGACGGCGACCAGGAGGGCGACCGCGATCAGGGCATGGGAACGGAACTGACGCCAGGTCAACCAGATCATCGGACGATCTCCAGCGCCGGCCGCTCCCCGGGCCCTTCCGCGCCGGGCCCGTGCCTGCCGGATCCGGGGGGTTCGGTGGGCGGGCTCATGTAGGCGAGGACGAGGTCCTCCAGGGTGAGGGCGCCGACGGCCCAGGCGGGGTCGAGGATCGGCGCCTCCGTACGGACGATCAGCGTGCTCTGCCGCTCGGTGTGCGCGGCGGTGACCACGTGCTGGTCGGCAGGAAGGCTGTCGCGGCGGGGCCCGCTGAGCCGGTGGTGCACCGCCAGCAGCTCATCGACGTCCCCGTCGAGCCTGAGCTCGCCGCGGGCCAGGACGACCACCCGGTCGCAGACGCGTTCCAGGTCGGCGACCAGATGGGAGGAGAGCACGACGCCGAGCCCCTGCTCGACGACCGCCTCCATGAGGTCCTGGAGGAACTCGCGGCGGGCGAGCGGATCGAGCGTCGCCACCGGCTCGTCGAGCAGCAGCAGCTCGGGCCGCTTGGCCAGGCCCATCGTCAGGGCGAGCTGGGCGCGCTCGCCGCCCGACAGCTTCCCGGCCCGCTGCCGTGGGTCGAGCCCGAGCCGCTCGACCCGGGCGCGGGCGAAGGCGTCGTCCCAGCCGGTGTTGAGCCGGGCGCCCAGCTCGAGATGGTCGGCCACGGTGAGGCCGGCGTAGACGGGGGCGTCCTGCGCGACGTACCCGACCTTGGTGAGCTGCTCGGGGCCGCTGCCCGGACGGCCGCCGCACACCTCGATCGTGCCCGAGGTGGGGGTCAGCATCCCGGCGGCCAGGCTCAGCAGGGTCGACTTGCCCGCGCCGTTGGGGCCGACGAGGCCGGTCACGTGCCCGGCCGGGATGTCGAGAGTGCAGCCGGTCAGCGCCGTCCGACGTCCGAACCTCTTGGTCAGCGCCCGCGCCCGCACGCTCGCGCTCATGTGGGCCGCCTCGGCGCCGTCACATGTGGCGCGCTCACGCTATGTCCTCCTGAGCGACGCTGCGAAAGGTGGTCATGAACAGCGCCTCGATGCTCTCGTCGTCCAGCCCGGCCTTCCTGGCGCGGGCCAGCCAGCGCCGCAACTCCTGCCGCAGGGGGCCGTGCGCGGCCAGCGTGGTGTCGGCCAGCGTCCTGGTCACGAACGTCCCCACACCGGGACGGGCGGTGACCAGCCCGTCGTGTTCGAGCTCGCGGTAGGCCTTGAGCACGGTGTTGGGGTTGATCGCCAGGCGCGCCACCACGTCCTTGACCGTGGGCAACTGGTCGCCCTCGCGGAGCAGGCCGAGGCGCAGCGCATGACGTACCTGCTGGACGAGCTGCAGGTACGGCGACAGCCCCGAGCGGCCGTCCAGATAGAACTCGATCACAACTTCCTCCATTTATCTATATTCATAGCACTATGGTGGAAGCCGTGTCGATTCGCGCCCAGGGCCGGCGCTCGCGGTGCAGCGGGCTGAACCGGACGGGAGTACGGCACAGGACACTCCGCGTCGGCCATCGACGCCCAGACGCTCCAGCCGGCGAACGGCGCCACGAGCGCGAACGGCGCGGTCCCCGTGGTGGTCAGGCCACGGACACCGCCCCGTTCACCACCTGGTCGCGGAGTGGGGCGAGGGCGCCGGCGATCGTCGCGATGGTGTCCTCCGGGACCCCGGCAGTGCGTCAGCGCGCCGGCCAGGTGGCCGAGGTGGCGAACTACCGCTCCCGCAAGAACGCCCGTACGTGACAGGGCCGGGAAACCATACTCGATCGGCACCGCTACACCCAGGTCAGGGCTCGCCCGGCCACTATGGGTTCACCACGGACCGGCGGGCTTTCCTCCGGCGGTAGACCCAGGCAGGTGTCATGAGCACGCTGGTCTCCCTCAGCTGTTTCCTTTCCGCCGGCGTACTGCTCGGCCTCGCGTACCGACTGGAACGCAACCGGCGGCGGGATCTCGCCGAGCCGGTCCTCCCGGCAGAGCCCGAACCGCCGCCGCTGACAAGGCGGACCCCGACGCCCTCGCGCCCGGCGCCCTCATCGGTGCCCGTCTCCTTCGAGAGAAGGGATAACGAGTATCGATCTGAAAAACCGGAGAGCGGCATGCGGGGTCGGCCTTCCCCTGCCGAGCGCTCACCTGCCGCTTCCGGGTTCTCGGCGGCAGGAAGGCCGTCGGCCGGCCAGGAGGGATCAGCAGGGCGGCTCTCGGGAAGTGCGGAGGTCCCTTCCTTCGAGGACCTTTCTGGAGCGGCCAGGCGTAGGAGGGAATTGTGGCAGGCGCCGGCGGGCGACGCTGTGAAGCCGCCTGCTGAAGAGGTCTTCCGGCGGTCCGACCGCCAGGCGCGGACGGGACCTGCGGTGCGCATCGATGCGCCGGCCGATCGTTCCGAGCCTGAACGGCCCGGCCCGCGCCGGAAGATCGTGGTCACGATCGCCGTGGAGCCACATGCCCGCCTTGACCAGCGCGGCAAGGGGTCCGTGCCCGTTCGCAAGATGACCTTCCACAACTTCTCCGCCGTGGCCATCGGTGACCACAACAGGGTCGAGAGGAAGACCGGCTACCGCATCAGGAAGATGACGTTCGACACCGAAGAGCTGGCGAGGAAACTCGAGCGTGGTGACATCCGCAAGGCGTTGATCCGCGTGGTCGGCGAACCGGGCGACCACCAGGCCAACAAGCGGTTCCGTCGCTTGCTCACGACGGCCGGCGAGCCGGAGGAGCGCCTCAGAAGCAGGGTGACCTTCGAGGCGGCCGCCGATGCCAGGACGGAGGTGATCGACGGTGACACCGTCGTGCACGGAAATCGGAACACCGTCCGGACGCAACATCGCCATACCATCGAGCGCGGCCGGATGCCTCTGTCGGTGCTGCTGCGGGATAATCCGCATCTGGTCGAGAGCCTCGCCCACCTGCTGCGGAATCCCGCTGATCGCGACAACGCACAACGGTTCAACCGGGAGGCAGACGAAGCCCTGCGGGCCATCCACCCGGACATGGTGCTGCGCGTCGCGGATTACGGCGATACTCCTACGCGCGTCGACCGGTCAGAAGGGATGGTGGCCGCGCACGCCAAGTCGCGCGCGACGGCCGTCCACGGGCGCGATAACAAGATCATCGACAGGTCGAGCCTGACTGTGGGAAAGACCGTCGGACCGGCTGAAGAGCTCGCTGACCGCACTCGCGAGATCCACGGAATACGAAGAGACATCGGCAGAATGGACGGGCCCTTCGACGGCCCCTGACGATAGCCGAGGAGGAAGGGCATGACGGAAGTCCGCCGCATCGCCGTTTGTGTGGCCATTCTGATCGCGTCCGGAGCTCTGGCGGGGGTGGGCGTTTTCCTGTACGACCACACGTTGCAGAGCGCCGATCAGATCGCGAGCGTCGGTGGTTTCATCGTGGGGGTCGTCGGCATGGTGGGAGCCGCAATCGGTGCGTGGACGTCAAGGAGATCCGCACCTGAGAGCACGGCGACGTCCCCGTCCCAGGAGCCCGCGCGGCCATCGGTCACCATGATCGGTTGCGGAATGGTCATCAACGGCGACAACAACATCATCGACGCGTCGCAAGGAGGGCGGAAGGCCAAGAAGCGTCGGCCCGGCCCTAAGGGCGTCGGGCCGGGCGGCGTTCGTGGCGGGAGATGAAGGGCGGCCGGCTCGGCGTCGTGCAACGGCCCGCGCGATTCGGACGCGAGCCCGGCGGCGTCACGTGGTGGTCACCGTGACGGTGTCGGTGGCGCCTGCCACGATCAGGTCGTAGGCCGGCCCGGCGTCGTCGGCCGTTGTCCGGGTGAGGCCGTTGCCGATGGCGCCGTACTGCTGGTCGTCCAGGCGGAGTCTGGTGACGGCGCGGGCGAATTCCACGCGGATCGGCACCGCCCGCGGCCTCGGCCCCGGCGGCGCGGTGCTGGTCAGGCCGGACAGGTTCGTGGCCTGGTGCGGCACCGGCCTGGAAGCGGGGGGCGCGCTCACCCGGGCCCTTCGCTGTCAGTAGGCGCCGGGGATGGCGGCGCCCAAGACGGGGCGGCGGAGGTGCTCCGGCCTGAGGACGACGCCGGTGATGCGGCCGGTGACGGCGAGGGCGGCCGGGACGGGGTTGTCGAGGTGGTCGGCGGCGGCCGGGTCGATGCCCAGCTCGCGTAGGTGGCGGTTGAGCCGGTCGGGATCCGTGCCGTGCCTGTCGAGGGGGAAGCTCGGATCGATGTCGGTGACGTACGCGCCGTCGAGGGCGTAGGCGAGGCGATGCCGGGCGGCGTAGTCGTGACGCATCACCGCCACCGCCTCACCGCCGTCCCTCGACAGGGGGCACAGACCCTCCAAGTGGGAGGCCCGCCACCCGCAGTGCTCGACGGCGACCGTCCACTCGCCCACCCGCCGCACGGTGACGATCTCCAGGCTTTCCGGCTGCGAGCAGTCGTCATCCGTGATCATACGGATGTCCGCGTCGGCGGCCCCGATGCGGCGTAAGACCTCGCGTTCGTCGAGGCCCCGGACGAACGCGACGGTGTAGATGTCGCGCAGGCGGCTGCCCTCCACCCAGCCGTAATCCTCCGGTGAGGGGCCGGGCGTGCGCGCGGTGGCGTGGACCATCTCGACCTTCTCCGCCTGCTCGTAGACCTCCGGGTGTGCGGCGAAGAAGGCCTCGACAAGATGCCGGGCGAGCCGGCCCCGCTCGCTGACCGGGTGGCCGTTGGCCGCCGCCCACTCCCGGATGCGGAAGGTGTCGGGACGGTGCTTGAGGTAGGGCACGCGGTGCGGGGTGAAGTCGGCGGTCATGGTCGCAAGCTACTCCCCGGGTGTGACATCCCTGGGATCAGCGCGAGCGTGATGAGGGCGGAGACGAAAGTGAGGGCGCAGGCCGCGTTGAGCGCCGGGATGAGGCCGGTCAGGGTGCTCAGCGCCGGGCCTGCGAGGGCTCCGGCCATGTTCGCGGCGGCTTCGACGGTGACGAAGGCCGAGCTGACCCGGCCGAGCAGCTCTTTGGGCGTGGCGCGTCCCGTCGGCGGAACCGGCGACCGAGGCGCCGCCGCCGTCACTGGTGGACTTCTCGAAGAGCCGCCGCTGCACTCGGGAGGCAGGGCGGCTGGCCGCCGTCATCGGGGAGGATCAGCGGACGGTACGCGCCAAGCTCGTCGGCATGCTGGCGGCCGTCGCCGCCACACTCCAGCGGGACCTGCGCGAGGACGACTGGCAACGCCCGCTCGACGCGCTCGTCCTGATCCTGGCCCACCCTTCGGAATGAGTTCAGGCGGTGAACCAGCCGTTGCTCGACGGGGTCAGCAGGAGCGCGATGACGCCCACGGCCAGCGCGAGCCCGGCGACCGCGCCGACGCTGCCGGTGCCCATCAGCCCCACGAGCGCGTTGGCCGCCAGCAGTCCCTCGATCGCCAGGCCCACCCACTGCACCCACCTGCGGCGGGTCCGCATGAGGACGACCATCGCCCCGGCGAGCACCGCCACGGCGACGCCGAGCACGAAGTTGAGCACCAGGAACCCGTTGAGGGCGAGCGGAAGCAGGACGAGGGCGCTCAGCACGACCTCCATGAGCACCTGCACGCACATGAGCACCCGGGCCGCTCGCACCGTGCCGGGCATGGTGTGGACCTGCTGCACGTTCACGTGGCCTCCGCGGGGTGAGAGCAGTTCGATCACGATAACGGCGGCTCCGCACCCCGGCAACGAGCAGTTCGTCAGCGGGCGTCGCGCAGGCGCAGGAGGTGCCCGGTGATGTGGTCACGGGCCGCGGTGACGGCGCGAGCCGCGTGATCGTCGATGCCCTGCGGCGGGCGGGTGCCCTTGAACAGCAGCGTGGCGTAGCCGTGCGTGGTGGACAGGTGCACGTACACGAACTCGGCGGTGTCGGCCCAGGAGGTGTCGGCGGGCAGCACGTCCGCGGCCAGGCGCATGAGGGCGGCCGTGAGCCGGCGGCTCTGCTCCTGGACGGTCGGACGGTGGGGCTCGGCGAAGTCGTAGGAGTAGACGAGGTCGAGGCCGGTGCGGTGCCCCAGGACGAAGCGGGTGTAGGCGCCCGCGGTGGCGGCGAGCCGGTCCACGGGATCGGGCCCCGCCCGCTCGGCCGCCTCGACGAGAACGCCGGTGATGTCGCCGATGATGGCGGCCGCGCAGGCGGCGAGCAGCGCCTCCCGGTCGGGGAAGTGGCGGTACGGCGCGGCCGATGACACGCCGGCGCGGGCGGCGACCTTCGCCACGGAGAAACCGCTGACGCCCGATTCGGCCAGGAGCGCGAGACTCTCGCGGATCAGCTCTTGACGCAGGTCGCCGTGGTGGTAGCCGCGTTTCTTCGGCGTGGGTCTGCTCACGGCGAACGATTCTCCTCCCTTTCCGATGTTAGAGTACTCTTACTTAATGTTAGAGACCTCTTACATCGATGGAGATGAGAACGCATCATGGAGCAACGGACACTCGGACGGCAGGGGCTGACGGTGTCGGCGCTGGGATACGGCGCGATGGGCATCTCCCTGGCCTATGGCCCGTCGGACGAGAACGCGGGGATCGCGACGATCCGCCGGGCACACGAGCTGGGCGTGACGTTCTTCGACACGGCCGAGCTGTACGGGCAGGGCGAGAACGAGCGGATCGTCGGCGCCGCGCTCGCCCCGATACGCGACGAGGTCGTCATCGCGACCAAGTTCGGCTTCGACTTCACCGGCACCAGAGAGGGCGGTGTCGACAGCCGTCCCGAGCACATCCGCGAGGTCGTCGACGCCGGCCTGCGCCGCCTCGGCGTCGACGTCATCGACGTGCTGTACCAGCACCGCGTCGACCCCAACGTGCCCATCGAGGACGTGGCGGGGACGGTCAAGGAGTTCGTCGACGCCGGCAAGGTCCGCTACTTCGGGCTGAGCGAGGCGGGGGCCAACACCATCCGCCGCGCGCACGCCGTACAGCCCGTCTCGGTCCTGCAGACCGAATACTCCCTGTTCGAGCGGGACGTCGAGAGCCTCTTCCCCGTCCTGCGCGAGCTCGGGATCGGGTTCGTCGCCTACTCGCCGCTCGGCCGGGGCTTCCTCACCGGCCAGGCCAAGCCCGGCGCCGAGTACGACCCCACCGACATGCGCAGCTGGGACGCCCGCTTCCAGCCCGGCAACTACGAGAAGAACCTGGAGGCCACCCAGCGGCTCGCCGACCTGGCCGCGGCCAAGGACGCCACCGTCGCCCAGCTCGCCCTGGCCTGGCTCCTGGCCCAGGGCGACGACATCGTCCCCATCCCCGGCACCCGCAGCCCCCAGCGGCTGGAGGAGAACGTGGCCGCCGCCCCCCTCGCCCTCGACGACACCGACCTGAAGCGCATCGCCGAGATCCTCCCGACCGGCGGCTTCGGCGCCCGCTACCCCGGCCCCCTGCTCCCCACCTGGGACTGACAGCAGGGCTCGACGGTGTCTTCAGCCGGCTTCAAGAACGAAGAACAAGAAGCTCAGGAATCTCGTGCCGGTGATCTCGCGAAGCTCCTCGGGGAACAGTTCGCGGGCTTCCGGCACAAACGGCGGTTCGCTGATGACGCGGATGCGAAAGCCGGCCGCGCTGAAGGCATCGGTCATCGCGTGCAGCGGCCGGTCCCAGAAACTCATCTGGGCGGTCCGCCCTCCCATGGCCCATTCTTGGGTCCGGCTACGGATCTCGAAGTACGTGGGCTTCTCCCCGGCCATGTACTGCAGGAGGGCGCCCACGAGCGGATGGTAGACCGAGATGAGGAGCCGGCCGCCGGGCGTGAGGACGCGTCGCAGTTCGGCCAGTGGCGGTCCCCAGTCTTCCAGGTAGTGCAGCACCAGAGACGCGATGACGTCGTCGAACGCGTCGTCGGGGAAAGGCAGGGGGCCGGCCAGGTCGACGACCCTCAGGTCTGCGTCGGCGCCCAGCCGCTGTCGGGGCATCTCCAGCATCCCGGCGCTCGCGTCGACGCCGGTTGCGAGAGCGCCTCGATCGCGCAACGCGGAGAACAGCGGACCCGAGCCGCAGCCGGCGTCGAGGATGCGCCTTCCGGTCACATCCCCGGCGAGCTCCAGCATCGCGGGCCGCGCGTAGTACGCGTGCATGAGGCTGGTCTCGTTCTCGGCCGTGTACCCCTCGGCGATCCGGTCGTAGTCGTTGCAGCGGGACGACGATGAGGCCTCGATGTGCTCCTCGGGCATCGCGGACATGCGGGTCATTGTGGCCCATCGGTTCCCGTGCCGTACTGACATCTGCGAGGCCCTCAGACAACCTCTTCGGCTGGGCCAGGGGCTTGACGGGGCAAATGAACGATTTTTTAATTCGCTCAAGGACGTAACCGGAACCGAGATCCCCAGCACAGACGGGAACGAGGCCATGCAGGTACAGAGCGGAGCCGGACGATGACCGTCGACGATCGCTTCGGCGAGGAGCTTGAGCAGGCGCGCAAGAACCGGCCCATCGGCACGGTCACCGACCCGGTCACCGACCCGGTCGGCGACTGGGCGACCGACTTCTCCCACGTCGATCCCGTGTGGGCCGCCGACCCCTACCCCATCCAGGACGACCTGCGCCGGCGCTGCCCGATCGCGCGCACCGAACGGTTCGGCGGGGTCTGGCTGCCCACCCGGTACGAGGACGTCGCGTCGATCGCGTACGACACCGACCGTTTCTCCTCACGGGCCATCATCGTCAGCAACGTCCGCCCGCCGAAGGAGCTGGCGCCGGTGGGGGCGGTGCCGCCGATCTCCTCCGATCCGCCGTTCCACCACGACGCCCGCAAGCTGCTGCTGCCCGCGTTCACCAAGTCGGCGGTGGCCAAGCGGGAGGCGGCGACCAGGGCGTACTGCCACGCGCTCATCGACGCGATGGAGGGCAAAGAGGTGGTGGACGCGGCCGGCGACTACGCCCAGCACATCCCGATGCGGGTGATCGCCGACATGCTGGGTTTCCCGCCGGAGGACGGGCCGAAGTTCGCCGAGTTCGTGGAGAGCGCGCTGGAGAGCATCAACCGGCCGCAGGACGAGCGCATCGAGGGATTCACCCGGCTGACGGACTACCTGGTGGCGCAGATCCACGACCACATCGAGCATCCGCGCGACGACCTGACCACGTACCTGATGAACGCGGAGCTGTACGGCAGGAAGCTCGACCCGATCCACGTGGTGGGCACGATGACGTTGCTGCTCATCGCGGGCATCGACACGACATGGAGCGCGATCGGGGCGTCGCTGTGGCATCTGGCCAAGACGCCGGCCGACCGGGAGCGGCTGGTGGCCGAGCCCGGGCTGCTGCCGACGGCGATGGAGGAGTTCCTGCGGGCGTACGCGCCGGTGACGATGGCTCGCCTGGTCAAGGAGGACATGGCCTGGAACGGCGTGGAGATGAAGGCCGACGACTGGGTGCTGCTGTCGTTTCCCGCGGCCAACCGGGACCCGGCGCAGTTCGAGCGGGCCGGTGAGGTGATGATCGACCGCGAGGAGAACCGGCACGCGGCGTTCGGGCTGGGCATCCACCGGTGCGTGGGCTCGCATCTCGCGCGGATGGAGCTGCGGGTGGCGCTGGAGGTGTGGCTGGAGCGGATCCCGGTGTTCGAGCTGGCCGATCCTGCGGCGGTGACGTGGGCGGCCAGCCAGGTACGCGGCCCGCGCACGGTGCCGGTACGCGTCGGCTGACCGCCCGACGCCCTGGACGGGGACGGAGAGCGAATCTAGAATCCGAATCTAGAATTAAGCGTCCGTTCTTTGAGGTGGGGTCATGCCGCATCGGATCTATGTCGACGGCGAGTGGGTACAGGCGAGCGGCGGCACCGCGATACCGGTGGTGAACCCCGCGACCGAGGAGGTCTTCGACGAGGTGCCGCGCGGCGGCGTCAAGGACGTGGCCCGCGCGGTGGAGGCCGCTGCCGCCGCCCTGCCCTCCTGGTCGGCCAGGCCGATGGAGGAGCGGGCCGCCCTGTGCGCGAGGGTGGCCGCCGCCCTGCAGGAACGCGCCGGCGAGCTGACCGAGATGATCGTGGACGAGCTGGGCATGCCGCTGAAGCTCACCAAGGCCATCCAGGTGGGTGCCCCGATCCGCACGTTCGCCTCGATGCCGCAGGTCGCCGGGGAGATCGCGGTGGAGGAACGGCTCGGCGGCTCGGTCGTGCACCGCGACCCCATCGGGGTCGTCGGCGCCATCACCCCGTGGAACTACCCGCTGCACCAGATCGCCGCGAAGGTCGCCCCCGCCCTGACGGCCGGCTGCACGGTGGTGCTCAAGCCCAGCGAGGTCACGCCGCTGAACGCGTTCGTGCTCGCGGACGTGCTGCACGAGGCCGGGTTCCCGGCGGGCGTGTTCAACCTGGTCTCCGGCACCGGGCCTGAGGCGGGTGAGGCGCTGGCCGGGCATCCGCAGATCGACATGGTCTCCTTCACCGGCTCCACCAGGGCAGGGCGGCGGGTCGCCGAGCTCGCCGCCGCCGGGGTCAAGCGCACCGCGCTGGAGCTCGGCGGCAAGTCCGCCAACGTGCTGCTCGACGACCTCGACGACGCCGCCTTCGAGGACGCCGTACGCAAGGGCGTCGCCGCCTGCTACCTCAACTCAGGACAGACCTGCTCGGCGCTGACCCGGCTGCTCGTCCCGCGCGACCGGCTGGCCGAGGCCGAGCGGATCGCCGCCGACGAGGCGGCCACGTACACCGTGGGCGACCCGCGCGACCCCGCCACCAGGCTCGGCCCGCTGGTGTCGGGGCTGCAGCGCGAGCGCGTACGCGACCACCTGCGCTCCGCCATCGAGGACGGCGCGGCCGTGCTCACCGGCGGCCCCGGCGCGCCCGGCGGCCTGGAACGCGGCTTCTACGTGCGGCCGACCGTGCTCACCGGCGTCGCACCCGACTCGCGCGTCGCCCAGGAGGAGATCTTCGGGCCGGTCCTGGTCATCCTGCCCTACGACGGGGAGGACCAGGCGGTGGGGATCGCCAACGGCACCGCGTACGGGCTGGCCGCCGGCGTGCGCGGCGCCGACCCCGAGCGCGCCTACCGCGTCGCCCGGCGGCTGCGCGCCGGGCAGATCCGCGTCAACGACGGCGCCCACAACGGCCTGGCCCCCTTCGGCGGCTACAAGCAGTCCGGGTACGGCCGCGAGTACGGCCGCTTCGGCTTGGAGGAGTTCCTCACCACCACGTCCATCCAGCTCTGAAGCCCCGGGGGAGAACGAAACCGATGCGAGGCGTCATCCTGCGCGAAACCGGCAAGCCGGTCGAGGTCAGCGACGACCTGACGATCCGGCCGCCCGGCCCCGGGGAGGTGCGCGTGCGGCTGCGGGCCGCCGGCGTCTGCCACTCCGACCTGTCGATGTGTGAGGGGCGGCTGCCCGCCCGGCTGCCGCTGGTGCCCGGTCACGAGGGCGCGGGCGAGGTGGTCGAGCTCGGCCCCGGCGTGTCGGGGCCGCCCGTCGGCAGCCACGTCATCCTGTCGTGGATCCCGCCGTGCGGCGGGTGCGCGTACTGCCTGGGCGGGCAGCCCAACCTGTGCACCTCCGTCCGCCCGCCCGCCGAGCCCACGCTGAGCATCGCCGGCGAGCCCGCGCACGCCGGGCTCGGCGTCGGCTGCTTCGCCGAGGAGACGGTCGTGGACGCCCGCGCCGCCGTCCCCATCCCCTCGGACGTGCCGTTCGACGTGGCCGCCGTGGTCGGCTGCGCGGTGCTCACCGGCGTCGGCGCCGTGGTCAACACCGCCCAGGTGCGGCCCGGCTCGTCGGTGCTGGTGATCGGCTGCGGCGGCGTCGGGATCAACGTCATCCAAGGGGCCGTGCTGGCCGCCGCGGCACCCATCGTGGCGGTGGACCGCGTGCCGGAGAAGCTGGCCGCCGCCCGCGCCTTCGGCGCCACCCACACCTTCACCCCCGACGAGTTGCGGGCCGGCGCCGGCGAGCTGACCGGCGGGCTCGGCTTCGACTACGCCTTCGAGGTCGTCGGCCGCTCCCAGACCATCAGGCAGGCGTACAAATCGACCCGGCGCGGCGGCACCACCGTCGTGGTCGGCGCCGGCAGCGCCGACGACCCCGTCACCTTCAGCGCCGCCGAGCTGTTCGCCACCGAGCGCCGGCTGCTGGGCTGCCTGTACGGCTCCGGCGACGTGCGCACCGACTTCGCCCGCCTGCTGCGGCTGTGGCGGGCCGGGCGGCTCGACCTGGACGGGCTGATCAGCAGGCGCATCACGCTCGACGGCGTGGCCGAGGCATTCACCGCCATGGGCTCGGGGGACGTGATCCGGTCGCTCGTCACGTTCCCATGAGCGAGCCGGGACAACCGGCGCCGCACGACCCCGGCGAGCGGGCTCTGTCGCGGGTGGCTCCCGAGGAGGGTGGACTGTCACGTGCACACCGTGGCGTCCGGTGACGCCGTCACGACGCTCGGCCGGCTCGCCGAGCGGGTCGCTACGGCGAGCACCGCCCGCACGCCCGCTGATCGCATTTCCTTTACCGTCATTTGACGAAAGAGGGCAAAGGCCAGGTCGCCGGTTGATACGTGCCGCATTTCCCCCGCGACCGTGCCAAGAGATGGCAGAGCGGTCGTTAGGATTCTGCGGGGAGAACGTGAACGTCCGGGGCGGGAGAGCATCGGTGAGTGAGAAGACGGAGGCGAGCGCCGCCAACGGCCTCACCAACGGCCCCGCCACAGAAGGCGCCCACGGCCCCGCCGGCCACACCGGAGGAGCCGGCGGCCCCGCGGCTCACAGCATCGCAGTCGCCAACGCGCCTGCTGACCGTCCAACGGGCGGGACCGCCGGGTCGGGTGACGCGGTCGGCAGGGTGCTCGGCACGCATGCCGCCTCCCCGCTGTCGTTCTGGGTCGGGCTGGAGCCCGGCCGCGTCGTGCAGCTCGACGACGTGGTGGTGACCAGGCGCGACACGCCCGACTACGGCCCGGTGCTGGTCGCGGGCGTGGTGTCGGCCGTCGAGGCGCGTCACGAGGGCGCCGGCTTCGACTCCGACGTCTTCCTCATCGCCGACGGCGCGCTCCCTGCGGCCGTGGTCGAGTGCGCCGAGGTGCGCGTCACCCGGGTCGAGCCGGAGATCTTCGTCCCGCCGCTGCCCGGCGCGCCCGTCTACCGCGCCGAGAGCGGCGACCGCGACCAGGCGCTCTACTTCGACGTCATGGACCGGCGCGTCCCCATGGGGCTGGGCCGCGACGGGCAACCGATGTACGTCAATTTCGATTTCCTCGACGGCACGCGCGGCGCCCACGTGTCGATCTCCGGCGTTTCCGGCGTGGCGACGAAGACGTCATTCGCCACATTCCTCATCTATTCGATTTTCAATTCCGGCGTGCTCGGCGCGGAGGCCGCCAACACCAAAGCCCTGATCTTCTCCGTGAAAGGCGAGGACCTGCTCTTCCTCGACCACGCCAACACCCGCCTCGACGCCCCCGCCACGGCTCAGTACGCCCGGCTCGGCCTGCCCGCCGGGCCGTTCGGCAGCGTCCACGTGTTCGCGCCCCCGCGCCCCCGCGACCCCAACGGCGTGCCCGACGTCTCGGCCAGGACCCGCGACGTCAGCGCCTACTACTGGACGCTGGCCGAGTTCTGCGCCGATGAGCTGCTGCGGTTCGTCTTCAGCGACGCCGACGACGAGCGGGCCCAGTACTCGCTGCTCGTCGGCCAGGTCGCGGCCAGGCTGCAGGCGTGGGCCGAGCCGGTGGGCGAGGGCGGCGCCGTACGGATCCGCCGCCCGGGCGAGGAGAGCGGCCCGATCTGCCGCACGTTCGGCGACCTGGTGGACGTCGTCGGCGCGCAGCTCGCCGACGAGGGCACCCGCGCCGCCTGGACCGGCGCGCCCACCCCGCTGGGCACCGTCAACGCGTTCCTGCGCAGGCTGCGCGGCGCGGTCAGGGCGCTGTCGCCGATCGTCCGCGGCGACCTGGCCGGCGGCCGGCCGCATGCGATCGGCACCTCCGACGCCCAGGTCTCCATCGTCGACCTGCACAACCTGCCCGAGCGGGCACAGCGGTTCGTGGTCGGCGTGACGCTGCGCGGCGAGTTCGCCCGCAAGGAGAGCGCCGGCACCGCGAAGCCCCTGCTGTTCGTGGTGCTGGACGAGTTCAACAAGTACGCGCCCCGCGAGGGCGAGTCGCCCATCAAGGAGATCCTGCTCGACGTCGCCGAGCGCGGCCGGTCGCTCGGCGTGATCCTCATCGGCGCGCAGCAGACCGCCTCCGAGGTCGAGCGGCGCATCGTGGCCAACTGCTCGGTCCGCGTCGCGGGCCGCCTCGACCCGGCCGAGGCCACCCGCCCCGAGTACGGCTGGCTGCCCGCCACCACCCGCGACCGCGCCACGATCGCGAGGCCCGGCACCATGTTCGTCACCCAGCCCGAGATCCCCGTGCCGCTCGCCGTCACCTTCCCCTTCCCCGCCTGGGCCACCCGCCCCGCCGAGGCGGCCCAGCGGCCCGCGCCGCGCCGGGAAGCCGATCCGTTCGCCGGGCTGCCGGGCGCCGACGACGACATCCCGCCCTTCTAGGTCAGGCGAGCGCATGAAGATCCTGCACACCGCCGACTGGCACGTCGGCAAGGTACTCAAGGGCCGCCACCGCATGGACGAGCACCGCGCCGTCCTGGGCGACCTCGTCCGCCTGGCCCGCAACGAGGACGTCGACGCGGTGCTCGTGGCAGGCGACCTCTTCGACACCAGCGCCCCCACCCCCGAGGCGCAGGCCCTGGTGCTCAACGCCCTGATGGCGCTGCACGAGGGCGGGCGTGACGTGGTGGTCCTGGCCGGCAACCACGACAACCCGCACCTGCTGGAGGTCTACCGGCCGGTGCTCGGCAAGCTCGGCATCCACGTCGTCGGCGCGTTCCGGCGTCCCGACGAGGGCGGCACCCTGGCCTTCACCGCCCGCTCGGGAGAGCCCGTGCGGCTGGCCGTGCTGCCGTTCCTGTCGCATCGGTACGTCGTACGCGCCGCCGAAGTGCTCGCCGGCACGCCCGCCCAGCACAACCGCGACTACGCCGCCCGCATCGCCGAGCTGGTCGGGGCGCTCACCGACGGCTTCGCCGCCGACACCGTCAACCTCGTCACCACCCACGGCACGCTGCCGAGCGGCCGGTTCGGCGGCGGCGAGCGGCGCGCCCAGTCGATCTTCTCCTACTACTTCGAGCCCACCGCGTTCCCGCCCGCCACCCAGTACGCCGCGCTCGGCCATCTGCACCGCCGCCAGCAGATCCCCGGCCCCTGCCCCATCTGGTACAGCGGCTCGCCCCTCGCCGTCGACTTCGGCGAGGAGGACAACACGCCCGGCGCGCTGCTGGTCACCGTCGAGCCGGGGCGGCCCGCCCAGGTGCGCGAGGCGCCCATCACCTCGGCACGCGCGCTGGCCACCAGGACGGGCACGCTGGAGGAGCTGGCGGCCATGGCGCCCGACCTGGCGGAGACGTGGCTGCGGGTCGTCGTCACCGAGCCGCCCAGGCCGGGGCTGGCCGAGACCGTGCGCGAGATCCTGCCCACCGCGCTGGAGGTGACCGTCCACGAGCGCTTCCGTCCCGTACGCGACGCCCGCCGCAGCTCCGCGGACGGCCCGGCCCGCAGCCCCCGTGACCTCTTCCGCGACTACCTCGCCGCCTCCGGCCGCCACGACGACCGCGTCGCCGCCCTGTTCGACCGCCTGCACGAGGAGGTGACCGGCTGATGCGCCCGCTGCGGCTGCACCTCGACGACTTCGGCAGCTTCCGCGAGCCCGTCACCGTTGACTTCTCCGGTGTCGACTACTTCGTCCTGGTCGGTCCCACCGGTGCGGGCAAGAGCACGCTCATCGACGCCATCTGCTTCGCCCTCTACGGCACCGTGCCGCGCTGGGGCAAGGAGAACGTCATCGCCCACGCCCTCGCGCCGTCCGCCGTCTCCGCCAAGGTCGCGCTCGTCTTCGAGAGCGGGGGACGCAGGCTCGCCGTGGTGCGGGCGCTCCGGCGCGACGCCAAGGGCAGGGTGCACACCGCCGAGGCCCGATTGGACGAGCTCGACCCGTCCGTGCCCGCGTCGGCCGAGCTGGAGGACCTGCTGGCCGCCGTCGTCCGTCCGGTCGCCGAGGGGGCCGCGGTCACCGGCGAGGTGCAGCGCATCACGGGGCTGGAGTACCGGTTCTTCACCCAGTGCGTGGTGCTGCCGCAGGGCAGGTTCGCCGAGTTCCTGCACGCCCAGCCGCGCGAGCGCCAGGACCTGCTCGTCCAGCTCCTCGACGCCGACGTCTACGAACGCGTCCGCCGGCGCGCCGTCCAGGAGGAGCAGGCCGCCGCGCAGGCCGCCGGCTTCGCCCGCGAGCGGCTGGCCAGGCTCACCGACGCCGACGAGCCGGCCGAACGCGCCGCCGCCGACCGGCTCGCCGCCCTGCATGCCCTCGACGCGCGGATCAGGACGGACCTGGAGGCGCTGCGCGGCCACGACGAGGAGCTGCGCCGCCTCGCCGCCGAACGCGACGCGCTGCGCGACCGGCTCGCCGCGCTGACCGCGCTGGCCCTGCCCGCCGACGTCCCCACCCTCGCCTCCAGTGCCCGCGCCGCCGCCGGCGAGGTCGCCGCGCTCACCGAGACCGTGACCGCCGCCGAGGCCGCCGAGCAGCGGGCCGAGGACGAGCTCGCCGCCCACGACGACCCCGCCGCGCTCCTGGAGCGCCTCCAGGCGCTGGACACGTACGAACGCCTGCTCGCCGACCTGGACGCCGCCGAGGCGCAGGCCGCGGAGACCCGCGCCGCCCTCGAACCGCTGGCCGCCCGCTCCCGCACGCTCGACGCCGCGGCGACCGAAGCCGAGCAGGCCCGCGACCGCCTCCGCGACGCCCACGCGGGCGCCGACCTGGCCCGCCGCCTCGTCGTCGGCGACCCCTGCCCCACCTGCCTGCAAACCGTCACCACCCTGCCCCACCACCCGGCCACAGCGGACCTGCACGCCGCCGGGCAGCACCTCGAAACCGCACGCAGTGCAGCCGATCAGGCCGGCCGCGCACACACGGAAGCCCTCACCGAACTCCGCCACCTCGACCGCACGGTCGACGACCTCACCACCCGCGCCACCACCCTGCGCAAGGAGCTGATGCCCGAGGAGGGCGCCGAAGCGCCGGGGGAGAGGGCCGGCGACGGGCGCCACGAGGCGCGGCCCGCTGCCGCAGTGGAGCCCTTTGCCGGGCGGGTCGAGCGGGAGTGGATCGCCGCGTGGCGAGGGGAGCTGGAAGGGCGCGTGGCGGCGGGGCGGGAGGCGGAGCGGCG
>NZ_JBEXLH010000020.1:0-141326 GCF_040609855.1 Nonomuraea sp. NPDC004580
TCGTGGTGTACGAGGAGAGCCGCACGGTCGGCATCGCACTCGGCGCCGTCATCGTGGTCGGCGCGCTGGCCATCTGGATGCGGTTCGACACCGTCAACCAGCGGCGCAAGGAGGCGAAGAAGGCGCAGGTGGAGGCCGAGTTCGAGGAACTGTCCGAGGAGCCGACGGCCGGTGGCTTCCCTGTGCCGCCGCTCGACCTGCCGCACTACCACGGGGTGCAGCACAAGGAGATTCCCAGTGGGACTAACTGACTGGCTGAACCCCGTCAAAGGCTTCGGGGTCACCTTCCACACGATGTTCAAGAAGCCCGTCACGACGAACTACCCGGAGGAGAAGAAGCCGACGGCTCCTCGCTTCCACGGGCGTCACCAGCTCAACCGCTGGCCTGACGGGCTGGAGAAATGCGTCGGGTGCGAGCTGTGCGCCTGGGCGTGTCCGGCCGACGCCATCTACGTCGAAGGCGCGGACAACACCGAGGACGAGCGCTACTCGCCGGGTGAGCGTTACGGACGCACGTACCAGATCAACTATCTGCGGTGCATCCTGTGCGGCCTGTGCATCGAGGCGTGCCCGACGCGAGCGCTCACCATGACCAACGAGTACGAGCTCGCCGACTCCAGCCGCGAGAGCCTCATCTACACCAAGGAGATGCTGCTCGCGCCCCTCACGCAGGGCATGGAACAGCCGCCGCACCCCATGCGGCTCGGTGAGACCGAAGAGGACTACTACCGGCTAGGGCGGACCAATGGGTGAGACCATCACTTTCTGGGTGCTGGCCGTCGTCTCCGTCGGCGCCGCACTCGGCATGGTCTTCAACCGCAAGGCCGTGTACTCCGCGCTGATGCTCGGCACCGTCATGCTCTGCCTGGCCGTCCTGTACGCCGTGCAGGACGCGCCGTTCCTGGCCGCGGTGCAGATCATCGTCTACACCGGCGCGATCATGATGCTGTTCCTGTTCACGCTCATGCTCGTCGGCGTGGACTCGTCCGACTCGTTCGTCGAGACGCTGAAGGGCCAGCGCTTCTGGGCGATCATCGCCGCCGTCGGCTTCTCGGTGCTGATCTTCCTGGCCGTGGGCAACGCGATCTTCGCGCCCGAGGCCGGGCTCGCGGCGGCCACCCAGCAGGGCGGCTACATCCGCTCGATCGCGCTGCAGCTCTTCACCAAGTACGTGTTCCCGTTCGAGATCACCTCCGCGCTGCTGATCACCGCCGCGCTGGGCGCGATGGTGCTGGCGCACCGCGAGCGGGTCACCCAGAAGGCGACGCAGAAGGACCTGTCCCGGGCCCGCTTCCAGGGCGACCGCCCGTCGCCGCTGCCCGGCCCCGGCACCTACGCCAGGAACAACGCCATCGACATGCCGGCGCTGCTGCCCGACGGGTCGGTGGCCGAGTCCTCGGTCAACCGCTACATCGCCCGCTACGACGTGGAGCACGACCGCCTGCCGGACAACCCCAAGCTGGCCGAGGCGATCAAGCACACGGCCGAGGAGGGCACGGCGCCGACCGAGGCCGAGCAGGACGCCGAGAGCAATGAGGTGACCAAGTGACGACCCACTACCTCGTCCTGTCCGGCCTGCTGTTCGCGATCGGCGCCATGGGCGTGCTGATCAGGCGCAACGCCATCGTGGTGTTCATGTGCGTCGAGCTCATGCTCAACGCCTGCAACCTCGCGTTCGTGACGTTCGCCCGGCAGGTGGGCAACCTGGAGGGCCAGATCATCGCGTTCTTCGTGATGGTGGTGGCCGCGGCCGAGGTCGTCGTCGGCCTGGCCATCATCGTGACGATCTTCCGAACCCGCAGGTCCGCGTCCGTCGACGACGCCAACCTGCTGAAGTACTAAGAGGTGACTGGTGGAATCTCAACTCGCTGAGATCGTCCAGCACACCGGTGGAGTGATCGGCAACGCCTGGCTGATGATCGCGTTCCCGCTCGTGGGCGCGTTCATCCTGCTGGTGTTCAACCGGTTCACCGACCGTTGGGGCCATCTGCTGGGCGTGGCCATGTCCCTCGCCTCGTTCGTCGTGGCGGTGCTGGCGTTCTTCGAGCTGATCGGGTTCGGGGCGGAGGAGCGCCGCCGGGCGGTGCACCTGTACGAGTTCATCCCCGGCATGGTCGACATGGGGCTGCTCATCGACCCCCTGTCCATCAGCTTCGCGCTGCTGATCACCGGTGTGGGCTCGCTGATCCACATCTACTCGATCGGCTACATGGCGCACGACGAGCACCGGCGCAGGTTCTTCTCCTACCTGAACCTGTTCGTGGCCGCGATGCTGCTGCTGGTGCTGGCCGACAACTACGTCGGGCTGTTCATCGGCTGGGAGGGCGTCGGTCTGGCGTCGTACCTGCTGATCGGGTTCTGGCAGTTCAAGCCGTCCGCGGCGACCGCGGCGAAGAAGGCGTTCGTCGTCAACCGCGTCGGTGACTTCGGCCTGCTGGTCGGCATGTTCGTCATCTGGACCACGTTCGGCACCCTGACCTTCCAGGAACTGGGCGAGCGGATCCAGCCCGGCCAGACCAACGGCACGATGCTCGCCATCGGCCTGCTGCTGCTCCTCGGCGCCTGCGGTAAGTCCGCGCAGCTGCCGCTGCAGTCCTGGTTGCTCGACGCCATGGAGGGCCCGACCCCGGTCTCGGCCCTCATCCACGCCGCGACCATGGTCACCGCCGGCGTCTACCTGGTGGTCCGCTCGGGGGCGTTCTTCTTCCCCGAGGGCTCGGGCGCCGCGCTCGCCGCCGCCATCGTCGGCGCGGTCACGCTGCTCGCCGGTGCGATCATCGGTTGCGCGAAGGACGACATCAAGAAGGGCCTGGCCGGCTCGACGATGTCGCAGATCGGCTACATGATGCTCGGCGCGGGCCTCGGCCCCGCGGGCTACGCCTTCGCGATCGGCCACCTGATCACGCACGGCTTCTTCAAGGCCGACATGTTCCTCGGCGCCGGCTCGGTCATGCACGGCATGAACGACGAGGTCGACATGAGGAAGTACGGCGCGCTGCGCAAGGTCATGCCGATCACGTTCGTCACGTTCTTCATCGGCTACCTGGCGATCATCGGTTTCCCGCTGCTGTCCGGCTACTTCACCAAGGACGGCATCATCGAGACCGCGGTGCACCACCAGCCGATCCTCGGCTGGCTGGCCGTGCTCGGCGCCGGCATCACCGGCTTCTACATGTCGCGGATGGTCTTCATGACCTTCTTCGGCGAGAAGCGCTGGGACAAGGAGGCGCACCCGCACGAGTCGCCGCTCGTGATGACGGTGCCGCTGATGATCCTCTCGCTCGGCGCGCTGGGCCTCGGCGCCTACCTGGTGCTCGGCGGGACGCTCTACACGTTCCTCATCCCGGCGGTCGGCGGCAGCGTCGACTCGGTGCCGCACTTCGACCCGTTCAGCACGCCGGGCCTCGCCACGCTCGTGCTCGTCGCGGTCGGCGTCGTGTTCGCCTGGATGCGTTACGGCCGGGTCGAGGTGCCGTCGGTGCAGCCGCGCGGCAACTTCCTCACCACGTTCGCCCGGCGCGACCTGTACGGTGACGCGCTCAACGAGTCGCTCTTCATGCGGCCCGGCCAGTGGCTGACCCGCCTCGCGGTGTTCTTCGACAACCGCGGCATCGACGGGATCGTCAACGGCCTGGCGGCGGGCATCGGCGGCAGCTCCGGGCGCCTTCGGCGGATCCAGACGGGCTTCGCCAGAACGTACGCGCTGTCCATCCTGATCGGTGCCGCCCTGCTGACCGGCGCCCTGCTCCTCGTTGGGAACATCTGATGTCACCCTGGCTTCCGATACTCATGGCGGTGCCCGTGGTGGGCGCCGTCGTGGTGGCCCTGCTTCCCAAGGGCAGTGACAAGCTGGCCAAGCAGGTCACCCTGCTGTTCTCGCTGGCGACGCTGGTCCTGACCGGCGTCATGGCCGCCGGGTTCGACCCCGACGGCGACCGCTTCCAGTTCACGGCCGCCTACGACTGGATCCCGAGCTTCGGCGTGAAGTTCGGGGTCGGCGTGGACGGCGTCGCGCTCGTGCTCATCGCGCTGTCGGTGGTGCTGGTGCCGATCGTGGTGCTGGCCTCCTGGCACGACGCCGACGGCGTGAAGACCGCCGACGGCACGGTGGTCGCGCCCAAGCGCTCGGTGAAGACGTACTTCTCCCTGCTGCTGGTGCTGGAGACGATGATGATCGGCGTCTTCGCGGCGACCGACATCTTCCTGTTCTACGTCTTCTTCGAAGCCATGCTGATCCCGATGTACTTCATGATCGGGTCGTACGGCGGCGCCCAGCGGTCCTACGCGGCCGTGAAGTTCCTGCTGTACTCGCTCTTCGGCGGCCTGCTCATGCTGGTCGCGGTCATCGGCCTTTATGTCGTCGCCGGCAAGCAGTCCTTCATGTTCCCCGAGCTCGTCGGGGCCATCCAGGACCCTGCCATGCAGAAGTGGCTGTTCGGCGGCTTCTTCATCGCCTTCGCCATCAAGGCGCCGCTCTGGCCGGTGCACACCTGGCTGCCCGACGCGGCCGCGCAGGCTCCGGCCGGCGCCGCGGTGCTGCTGGTGGGCGTGCTGGACAAGGTCGGCACGTTCGGGATGCTGCGCTTCTGCCTGGAGCTGTTCCCCGACGCGGCCAAGGCGTTCACGATGCCGATCGTCGTGCTGGCGGTCATCAGCATCATCTACGGCGCCATCGTCGCCATCGGCCAGACCGACATGAAGCGGCTCATCGCGTACACGTCGATCTCGCACTTCGGGTTCATCGTGCTCGGGGTGTTCGCCATGTCGGACGTCGCCCAGTCCGGTGCGGCGCTCTACATGGTCAACCACGGCTTCGCCACGGGCGCGCTGTTCCTCGCGGCCGGGTTCCTCATCGCGCGGCGCGGCTCGCCGTTCATCGGGGACTACGGAGGCGTGCAGAAGGTCGCCCCGCTGCTCGCGGGCTTCTTCCTGATCGCCGGTCTGGCCGGTCTCTCGCTGCCGGGCCTGTCGTCCTTCGTCAGCGAGTTCATGGTCATGATCGGCACGTACTCCAGCCAGGCCCACGGGTCCGGCGCGCTGACGGTGGCGGCGATCGTCTCCGCGGTCGCGGTGATCCTCGCGGCCGTCTACATCCTGTGGATGGTCCAGCGGACCATGAACGGGCCGACGGCCGAGCCGGTCAAGGCGTTCAAGGACCTGAACGCCCGCGAGGTCTGGGTGCTGGCTCCGCTGGTCGCCCTGATCATCGGGTTCGGCTTCTTCCCCAAGCCGCTGCTTGACGTGATCAACCCGTCAGTGCAACAGACGCTGACCAACGTGAAGGTACCCACCTCCACCGTCGCTGAGAAGGGGACAGGCCAGTGAACCCCGCCATCGAAGCGCCGACGATCGAGTACGGCACGCTGGCGCCGCTGCTGGTCGTCTTCGGCGCGGCCTGCATCGGCGTGCTCGTCGAGGCTTTCGCGCCGCGTTACCTGCGCAAGTCCATCCATGTGCCGCTCACGCTGCTGAGCCTGGCCGGCGCGTTCGCGCTGGTGCTGGTGCAGACGCTGCGCGGCCAGGTGTCCGACACGCCGGCCGCCATGGGCGCGCTCGCCGTGGACGGGCCGTCGCTGTTCATCTGGGGCGTCATCCTCGTCCTGTCGTTCGTCTGCGTGCTGCTCATCAACGACGAGGGTCACTTCGTGGCCTCCGCCGCGGCCGTGCCGGGCAGCGCCGACGAGGAGGAGGCCGAGGCCCACGACAACGGCACCGGCCACACCGAGGTCTACCCGCTGGTCCTGTTCGCGGTGGGCGGCATGCTGCTGTTCCCCGCCTCGCACGACCTGCTGATGATGTTCGTGGCCCTCGAGGTCATGTCGCTGCCGCTCTACCTGCTGTGCGGCCTGGCCCGCAGGCGCCGCCTCCTCTCGCAGGAGGCGTCCATGAAGTACTTCCTGCTGGGCGCGTTCTCCTCGGCCTTCTTCCTGTACGGCACCGCGATGATCTACGGCTTCGCGGGCACCGTCTCGCTGCCGGGCATCAACCAGGCCATGGCCGCGGGCAACTCGCTCGACCCGCTGCTGCTCATCGGGTTCGCGCTGCTCGGCGTGGGCCTGCTGTTCAAGATCGGTGCGGCGCCGTTCCAGGCCTGGAAGCCGGACGTCTACCAGGGCGCCCCGACGCCCATCACCGCCCTCATGGCCTCCGGCACCCTCGTCGCGGCCGTCGGGGCCGTGCTGCGGGTCTTCTGGGTCGGCCTGGGCAACCTCGACTGGGAGTGGCGGCCGGTCATCTGGGGCGTCGCGGCGCTCACGATGATCGTCGGCTCGATCCTGGCGATCACGCAGACCGAGATCAAGCGCATGCTGGCGTACTCGTCCATCGCGCACGCCGGCTTCCTGCTGGTCGGTGTGATGGCCACGTTCGGCGACGCGCGGCAGAACGCCGACTCGCTCAAGGCGATCCTGTTCTACCTCGCGGTCTACGGCATCACCACGGTCGGCGCGTTCGCCGTGCTGACCCTCGTCCGCGACCCGGGCGGCGAGGCGGGGCACCTGTCCCGCTGGGCCGGTCTCGGCAAGCGGGCGCCGGTCCTGTCGGGCGTGTTCGCCTTCTTCCTGCTCGCCTTCGCCGGCATCCCGCTGACGAGCGGCTTCTTCGGCAAGTACGCCGTCTTCGCCGCCGCGCTGAACAGCGGCACGCAGCCCGGCGACTCCATGGGCGGCTGGATGGCCGGCCTGGTGGTCGTCGGCGTGATCGCCTCCGCGGTCGCCGCGTTCTTCTACGTCCGCGTCATCGTGCTGATGTTCTTCAGCGAGCCGGCCGCCGACGGCCCGGCGATCGCGGTGCCCAGTATGGGGACCGTGGCCGTCATCGCCGTTTCGCTGCTGGTTACGGTAGGGGTGGGGCTCTATCCGGAGTCCGTGCTCGGTGTTGCCAACGACGCTGCTAGCAGCCTGTTCATCAGATAAGGGGATCTCGTATGTCCGCGCCTCCCGTGGTTGACCTTCCCATCGAGGACGAGCGGTTGGCGCAGGACGTGGCCAACGGACTGGCCGCGGTCGAGAAGCTCCTGCGCTCGTCCGTCGAGAGCGAGAACGCCTTCGTCACGGAGGCGTCCAAGCACCTCATCGAAGCGGGCGGCAAGCGGTTCCGTACGTTGATGGTGCTGCTGGCCGCCCAGTTCGGCGACCCGTCGGCGCCGGGTGTGGTGCCCGGCGCCGTGGTCATCGAGCTGACCCACCTCGGCTCGCTCTACCACGACGACGTCATGGACGAGGCCCCGGTGCGCCGGGGCTCCCCGTCCGCCAACGCCCGGTGGGACAACACCGTGGCGATCCTCACCGGCGACTACCTGTTCGCCCAGGCCTCGGACCTGCTCGCCGACCTCGGTCCCGAGCTGATCCGCATCCAGGCGCAGACGTTCTCGCGGCTCGTGCAGGGCCAGATCAGGGAGACGATCGGGCCGCGCGCCGACGAGGACCCGATCGCCCACTACCTGAGCGTCCTGTCCGACAAGACCGGCTCGCTGATCGCGGCCTCGGGCCGCTTCGGCGCGCTGCTGTCGGGCGCCCCGGCCGACGTGGAGGAGCGGCTCAGCCGCGCCTGCGAGGCCATCGGCGTGGCCTGGCAGCTCGGCGACGACCTGCTCGACGTGGCCTCCTCGGGCGCGCAGTCGGGCAAGACGCCCGGCACGGACCTCAAGGAGGGCGTCAAGACCCTCCCCGTCCTGTACGCGCTCGCCGCCGGCGATCACCCCCGCCTGACGGCCCTGCTGTCCGGCCCGGTCGCCGACGAGGACCTGGAGGAGGCCCTGACCCTGCTCCGCGCCCACCCCGGCATGGAGCGGGCGCGGGCGGAGCTGGTGGCCTGGGTGGACCGCGCCCGTGCCGACATCTCGGGCTTGCCCGACATCCCGGCCAAGGACGCGTTCCTCGCGCTCTGCGACTACGTGGTCGAGCGCTCCGGCTGAGCCCTGAGCGCCGCGACGCGGCTCCGGGCGGTTCGACGTGCCGCCCGGAGGCTGTCGTACGAGAAGAGCGCCAGCGCCAGCCAGACGATCGAGAAGCCGATCCAGCGGCTGGGCGGCATCGTCTCCTTGGCGATGAGCACGCCGCAGGCGAACTGCAGGATCGGCGCGATGTACTGCAGCAGCCCGATCGTGCTCAGCGGCACCCTGATCGCCGCCGCGCCGAAGCAGATGAGCGGCACCGCCGTGATGAGGCCGCCCGCGACCAGCAGCAGCGCGTGCCCCGCGCCCTCCTGGCCGAACGTGGCCGTCCCCGTCGTCTGCAGCCAGGCCAGGTAGCCGATCGCCGGCAGGAGCAGCACCAGCGTCTCGATGGCCAGGCTCTCGGTGGCCTCGACGTTGGCCCGCTTCTTGACCAGGCCGTAGATGCCGAAGCTGAACGCCAGCGTCAGCGCCACCCACGGCAGCCGCCCGTAGTCGAGCGTCAGCACCAGCACCGCCAGCGCACCGGACCCGACCGCCGCCCACTGCAGCGGACGCAGCCGCTCGCGCAGCAGCGCGACCCCGAACAGCACGTTGACCAGCGGGTTGATGAAGTAGCCGAGGGCGCTTTCGACGACATGGCCGCTGTTGACCGCGTAGATGTAGGTGCCCCAGTTGACGGTCACGAAGATCGCGGCCAGCGTCAGCAGTCCCAGCTTGGCGGGCTGCCTGAACAGCTGTTTCACCCACGACCAGTGCCGGCGTACGGCCAGCGCCACGGCCACCACGACCAGCGACCACACCATGCGGTGGGCGAGGATCTCGATGGCGCCGGAGGGCTTGAGCAGCGGCCAGTAGAGGGGGAACAGGCCCCACATGGTGTAGGCGGCGATCCCGTAGAAGATGCCACGCCGGGAGTCAGGCATGTAGTCCAGTTTCAGGCATTACCACCTTTCAATACAAATTTGATCTTCTTAGACTGATTATGTAGAGACGCTTAATTGTCGGGCGTCGCCAGGGCGACGACATCGGCGCCCAGTACCGCTACGCCCTCTACTAGCTTTTCACCGGAGCCGTGTTCCCAACGGCTCCTCACCGGTTGTAGAGCCTACGGGCCCACAGGTACCCGCCCAGCGCGATGACCGCGCTCCAGAGTGCCGCCGCCGCGAAGCTGGATCCCGCGGGCTGCCCGGCCAGCAGCGCGCGCAGGGTTTCGATGACCGGCGTGAACGGCTGGTGCTCGGCGAACCAGCGCAGCGGGCCCGGCATCGACTCCGGCGGGACTACGCCGCTGCCCAGGAATGGCAGCAGCATCAGCGGCATCGGCAGGTTGCTGGCCGTGGCCACGTTCTTGGTGACCATGCCCAGCGCGGCTGACAGCCAGGTGATGGCGAAGGTGAACATCGCCAGCACGCCGATCACCCCGAGCCAGTCCAGCGCGGACGCGGCGGGGCGGAAGCCGATCAGCAGGGCCGTCAGCGTCACCGCAGTGATCGCGATGAAGTTCTGGATCAGCGCGCCGAGCACGTGCCCGGTGAGGACGGAGACACGGGCGATGGCCATGGTCTTGAACCTGGCGATGATGCCCTCGGTCATGTCCAGGGCCACCGAGATCGCTGTCCCCTGCGCGGCGCTCGCGATCGTCATGATCATGATGCCGGGGGTGATGTAAGCGGCGTAGGCGGCACGGTCACCGCCGATCCCGGCGCCCATGATGCCGCCGAGGACATAGACGAACAGCAGCAGGAGCACCACCGGGACGCCCGCGTAGGTGAGGATCAGTGTGGGGTAACGCCAGAGGTGCCTGATCTGGCGGCGCAGCATCGTCGCCGAGTCGGTGATCGCTCTCATCGGGAGGACTCCTCGGTCAGGGCAAGGAAGACGTCGTCTAGGTCGGGTGTGTGCACCGACAGTTCAGCGACGTCGATGGCCTGTGCGTCGAGCCATTCCAGGAGTTCGCGCAGTGTGCTGACGCCGGTGTCGGGGATCTGCAGCGTGAGGGACTCCTCGTCGCGCGAGGTGGCCCTCAGGTGGGAGGCCGCCCTGAGGTAACCGTCGGGGTCGGCGAAGCGTACGACGACGTGTCCGCCGGGGACCATGCGCTTGAGTTCCGCAGGGGTGCCCTCGGCCACCAGCCGGCCCTGGCTGAGCAGGGCGATGCGGTCGGCGAGTTCGTCGGCCTCGTCCAGGTATTGGGTGGTCAGGAAGATGCTCACGCCGTCCTGCTGGACGAGGTCGCGGACGATCTGCCACATGGTGCGGCGGCTGCGCGGGTCCAGGCCGGTGGTCGGCTCGTCGAGGAAGATGAGCTTGGGAGTGCCGACGAGGGTCATGGCGAGGTCGAGCCGGCGGCGCATGCCGCCGGAGTAGGTGGCCGCGGGCTTGCGCGCGGCGTCGGTGAGGTCGAAGCGTTCCAGCAGTTGGCGGGCGCGCTCGCGTCCGCGGGCGCGGCCGAGGTGGAGCAGGTCGGCCATAAGGCGCAGGTTCTCCTCGCCGGTGAGGAAGCTGTCGACAGCGGAGAACTGGCCGGTGACACCGATCGCCGCGCGCACCTTGTCGGGTTCTGTGGCGAGGTCGTGCCCGGCGACCCGGATCTCGCCCGCGTCGGCCTTGACCAGGGTGGACAGGATCTGGACCGTGGTGGTCTTGCCCGCGCCGTTCGGGCCGAGCAGCGAGAAGACGGTGCCCTGCGGGATGGACAGGTCGATGCCATCCAGGACGCGGTGGGCGCCGTAGGACTTACGCAGCCCTGTCACCGAGACGAAGGCCCGCATCGCGTTCACCCCCGATCCCAAGTGACGGGCAGGCTGTGCACGCCGTACACCTGCGAGGGGTCGGTGCGCAGCGAAAGCTCTTCAGCCGGTACGGCCAGCCGCAGCGTCGGGAAGCGGGTGAGCAGCGCGGGGAACGCGACCCGCATCTCGATGCGGGCAAGCTGCTGGCCGAGGCACTGATGGACGCCGTGGCCGAAGGCCAGATGCCCGGCGGCCGAGCGGCGCAGATCGAGCCTGTCGGGGTCGGGGAACCTGGCCGGGTCCCTGTTGGCGGCGTTGATCGCGAGGATGACCGTGTCGCCCGCCTTGAGCTGCCTGCCGCCGAGTTTCACGTCCTCCAGTACGCCGCGCATGCCGGTGGCGGCGACGGACAGGTAACGCAGCAGCTCCTCCACGGCGCCGGCGGCCAGGTCGGGGTCGCCGCGCAGGGCGTTGAGCTGGGCGGGGTCGCGCAGCAGGGCGAAGGTGCCGAGCGCGAGCATGTTGGCGGTGGTGTCGAGCCCGGCGCCGAGCAGGAAGGCGGCCACGCCGCCGAGCTCATCGTCGGTCAGGTTGCCGCCGGTGGCCAGGTCGCTGAGCAGGTCGTCGGTCGGCTTGGCCCGCTTGGCGAGCGCGAGCTCCCGCAGGTAGGTGCCGAGCTCGACGAAGGCGGCGTACTGCGCCTCAGCGGTCGCGGCGTCCGACAAGGTCCGGGTGGAGCTCTGGAACCGGTCGTGGTCCTCGTACGGGACGCCGAGCAGCTCGCAGATCATCAGCGCTGGAACCGGCTGTGCGAAGACCTCGACGAGGTCGGCGGGCGGGCCCTGCCGTTCCATCGCGTCGAGCCGTTCCCGTGTGATCTCGATGACCCGCTCGGTGAGCAGGTTCATCCTGCGGACGGTGAACTTGCCCGCCAGCAGCTTGCGGAAGCGGGTGTGCTCCGGAGCGTCCATGCCGGTCAGGTCGCCGGCGGGGGCGGGCGGCAGGTGGCCGCCCGCCAGGGGGTGGTAGTGGGTTTCGTAGCGGGAGCTGAAGCGCGGGTCGGCGAGGATCTGGCGGATCAGCTCGTATCCGGTGATCATCCAGACGCCGGGGGCGCCCTCGGGCGCGGCCAGGCGGGCGATCGGTTGCTCTGCGCGCAGGGCGGTGAGCGAAGGGGCGGGATCGAAGGGGCAGGCGGGTGCGCGGTCCAGGGACAAAGTGACCGGCTCCACGCGATAGTCCGCGTTTGACATGATTGAAAGCTACGTTGCGTTCAGAAATTCCGTCAATCAGCCGATGCGTACTACTGCAGGTTAGCGCCGGAAAATTGATGCGTTGACGCTGATGCTGAATGCAACGACGCGTTGCATTGTGTGGTGCCGAACGCAATACTGGCGGAATGCCAGAAGGAAGGTTGACCCGGCAGGACCGCCAACGCATCGCGGCCGGCCTCGCCGAAGGACGTTCGTACGCCGAGATCGCCAGGCGGCTGGACCGGCCAACGTCGACCATCAGCCGTGAGGTCGGCCGCAACGGCGGTCCCAGCGACTACCGCCCCGAGCGGGCGCACCACGCGGCGGCGCGGCGGGCACGGCGCGGCACCCCGGCCCGTTCCCCCGAGCCCCAGGACCGCACGGTCTTGGAGGTGGAAGAGGGAGCGGTCGAGATGGCGGTCGGGATGGGTCTGCCGAAAATGGTGGCGCGCGTGCTCATCGGCCTGTGGCTGAGCGAGGACGGCAGGCTCACTGCGGCCGAGCTGTCGCGCGGGCTGAAAGTCAGTCCGGCCTCGATCTCCATGGCGGTGGGTTACCTGACCCAGCAGGGGCTGATCAGGCGCGAGCGTGATCCGCAGCGGCGGCGCGACATCTACGTGGTCGACGACGACGCCTGGTACCACTCGACGGTGATCAGCGCGCGGCAGACGCTCGCGGCGGCGGAGATCACGAAGGCGGCGGGGCAGACGCTCGGGCTCGACACGCCCGTGGGACGCCGCCTGGCCAGGGGCGGTGCGTTCCTGGAGCGGATCAGTCTGGACGCTCTGGCGTCGGCTGAACGCTGGCGCGACCTCCCGCCGTGATCAGATGGCGATGAGCAGCTCCACCAGCGTGTCGGTGATCTCCCGCTCCCGCTCGTCACGCGGATGCTTGAGCAATTCCTCCCGGACCCGCTCGGGCCGCTGCTCGGCGTGCGCGACGTTCTCGGCCAACCCCACCGCCGGCTTGCCTGGACCTGCTTGGCCATGTGCTCGACCACGTCGTCCGGCGATTCTGAACGACCGCGCGGGAAACCGGCCGTGCTGCGTGCAGAACATCAGCAAGATCGCGAAGCCGGGTCGGGTAGCGCTCGGGCGCGGGTGGTGTGGTGATCTAGAGGATGATGACGATCTTGCCGCGTACGTGGCGGGCGGCCTGGAGTTCCGTCGCCTCGCGGATCTTGGCCACGGGGAACGTCGCCGCGATGGGCATCCGGATCTTGCCTGTCGCGACCAGGCGGGCCAGCTCCTCCAGGTCGCTGGGGGTGGTGGTTGCGCCGTTGGCGGCTGGTACGCCCTCTACCTGGGCGGCGATGGTGCAGATGCGGTTGTCCGGGACGCCGAGTTTTCTGGCGGTCTCCACCGTCTCCGTTCCGTGCAGGTCCAGGGCGGCGGTGATGCCGTCGGGGGCGAGGGCTTGGACTCGGTCGGCCAGGCCGTCGCCGTACGCCACCGGCTCGGCGCCCAGGTCACGGAGGAAGTCGGCTGAGGCCGGGGAGCCCGTACCGATGACGCGTGCTCCTGCGAGCCGGGCCAGTTGGACGGCGAAGACTCCGACCCCGCCCCCTGCGCCGCCGATGAGCACGGTGTCGCCCGGGCCGAGGTCGGCCACGCCGACGGCGGCCAGGGCCGTGCGGCCGGCGATCGTGAGGGTGGCGGCGGTGGGGTCGTCGATGCCGTCCGGGGTGTGGTGGGCCTCGTTCGCCGCGTTCCCGTCGGCCGGGTCGATCACCACGTAGTCGGCGACCGCGCGGGACAGAGCGCCGCCGAACACCCGGTCGCCGGGCGCGTAGCCGGTCACCCCGTCGCCGACCTGGTCGACCACTCCGGCGTAGTCCGTACCGAACCCGGCCGGCAGGCTCAGGCCGAACCGGGCGGCGGTGTCGGCGTCGGCGGTCATGATCCAGTCCATGGGGTTCAGGCCGGCCGCGGTGACCCGTACGCGGATCTGTCCAGGGCCGACCTCCGGAACGGGGACCTCACGGACGTCCAGGGCCTCGGAGCCGCCCCACGTGTCGAGCTGGACCGCTCTGCCCTTCTGCTGTTCCTGCATGTGCACCTGTCTCCTTGGGAACGAGGGAACGCGTTGAAACGGACTATGCTCCGCTTATTGAGATGACAGTAACACAACCGGAGCGTGATCCGTTTTGACTGAGGCTGAGACGCGGGCACCGCGGGCGGACGCGGCTCGCAACCGCGACCAGTTGCTCGCGGTGGCGACCCGCATGTTCATGTCGGCCGAGGCCGAGCCGTCGATGCGGGCGATCGCGCGCGAGGCCGGCGTCGGCATCGCCACGCTCTACCGGCACTTCCCGACCCGTGAGTCGCTGGTCGACGCGGTCTACCGGGATCAGGTCGTACGGCTGACGTCCGGCGCCCACGAATTGCTCGACCGCATGCCTCCTGCGGCGGCGATGCGGCGCTGGATGGACCTGTTCGGGGACTGGATCGCGGCCAAGAACGGCATGATCGACACGCTGGTCGCGATGATCGAGTCGGGCGAGATCGCCCATGCGCAGACCCGGGGCGAGCTGCTGGCGGCCATCACCACGATCCTCGACGCGGGGCGCGTGGCCGGCGACCTCCGCTCCGACGTCACCGCCGAGGACGTCGCCGACTCCCTCATCGGCATCTTCACCGTGGCGCCCAGGCGCGAACACGATGCCAAGGCCGCCCGCCTCCTGGACCTCCTGATGGACGGCCTCCGTCCCGTCGCCTGAGCCCCAACTTGGAAGGTAGGGCTGATGCGCTACGGCTCTTGATCTTCAAGAGGCGGTCGACGTGTGGGCTGACCACCGATCCAAGCCTCAGTAGTTCGCGCATCCTGGTGTCAGCTCGTGGCATCGTCGGTCCATTCGGCGACCTCGTACGTTTCGTACTCCGCCAGCTCGCCAGGCTGGTGGAAACGGTCGGGTTGGGTTTCGGGCGTCAGGCGGCGGGGTTCGCCGTCGTCGCCCGGGGGGAGGTCGCGGGAGCCGTGTGGTGGCGTCGCCACCAGGTCTCGCATGGCGAGCAGGGTTCCGTTGTCGGGGTTGATGATCCACTGGCGGCGGTACGTGCCGAGTTGCCGGGGTGCGGTGGAGAGGCCGAGAGGGATGGTCGTCTCCAAGGGCAAGGAGACCACCACTCCGGTACGGCCCAGCGGGTCGGTCGTCCGGCCCTCGATTCTGACGCCGGGCAGGGTGGCGAGCATGCGGAATGCGGCCGCTCGGACCGCCGGCGGGGCGGGTGCCTCCGCTAGCAGGGTGCCGGCCACGTCGCTCAGGGCCCGCACCCGCTTCTCGCCTTCCAGGGCCCGGATCGGCTGCCTGGTGACTTTCGGTGAGTACGCCTCCCAGTTGCCTTTCAGGTCCAGCAGCACGTTCTGCAACTGCTCGGGGTGGGCCGGCAGTGCGGCGAGTTGGCGTGGTGTCATGCCGAAGAAGCGGCGTTCGGCCACCTGGCGGCACGACGGTTTCCTGTCAGGGGCTTCGAAGAACAGGAAACCCTGAGCGACCCGCACCTTCGCCGGGGCTCCTGCGGCCCGCCATTTCTGCTGGTCGCGGGCGGTCCATGGGCGGGCGGGCAGGTCCTTGACGGCGTTGCATCCCCTGCCGCGCAGGTCGGTCCAGGCGTCGTACTGCATTCTCGACTCGACCTTGTAGTGGTCCGCCGCGTTCTCGCCGACCGCGTGGATCTTCCCGGCGATCCTGGTGGTGTGCCAGTACGTGCCGGTCGGCCCCTTTTGCACGTTGGTGGCGGCCACCAGCAGGGCGTTCTCCGGGGTCTGCTCGGCGGAATGGTCCCGGCCGGGGGTCACGGAAACGGCGGCGAACGTTGCCGCGACCAGGGCGGCCGTCGCCATCGCCATAGGAAGTCCGAAGCGGCGCGGCCGGCGAACGGATCGCCAGTCCGCCCGCAGGGCGAGCCGTTCCGGGCTTTCCTCCTCGGCCAGTGCCGTCCGCATGCGCCGCAGTGCGTCGAGTTCATCCATGGTCGTTCTCCCGCAGGAGGGCCGCGCGGAGTTTGGTCCGGGCCCGGTGAATTTTGGCCTTGACGGTGCCGAGGGGCAGATTCAGTACGGCCGCGATCTCGGCGTACGACAGCTCACCCCAGGCCAGCAGCAGGAGGGCGTTGCGATCCTGGGAGCTCAGCGCGGCGAGGGCCTTCGCCAGATGAGGGCCCTGCGCCGTGGCGGTGACGCGGTCGCTGACCAGGTCGGCGATGCCGTCCTCGGCCGGGTCCACGCCTGTTCGGGCGAACGCCCTGAACATCCGGGTCTCCTGCCGATGATGCTTGGCGATCAGATTGCCGGCGATGCCCCACAGCCACGCGGCGAACTCCGCCCGCCCGTCGAATTTCCCCCGCTGCCGGAACGCGGTGGCGAAGGTCTCTGCCACGATGTCGTCGGCGAGCGTACGTCCGAGGCGGCGCTTGATATAGGCGTGGAGCCGGGGCGCGTGGCGGTGGAACAGTTCGCCGAACGCCTCGGGGTCATCCGAAGAGGCGGCGACGATTTCCGCGTCGCCGAGCTGCTCCGTAGGCCGACTCACCACTCTGGCCGTGGCCATGGGGCGGTGTGTCGCTTCATGATCGGTTCCTCCGTGTCCGAAGTGCTGGTACCTCCTCTATCCCGATGGCCGCTTCCTGGTTGCTATGTCGTGAAGGTGTCGAGGCCGGTGAGTTCGGCGGAGAGGGTCCAGAGCCTGGCGGCGGAGCCGGGGTCGATCGCCCACGGCTTCACGCCGCCGATCAGCATGTCGTCGGTGGTGGCGGGGGCGGCGATGTCGCAATCCTGGCAGTACGCGCCGCCGTACGCGTCGAGCAGCGGCGACGTGGCCGCCCACACGGCGGTCGCCGCGCCCTGCTCCGGGGTCTTGAAGCCGTCGGCCGGACGGCCCTCCGGGGTGATCCAGCCCTGGGCGATCTGCTGCTCGCGGGGGATGTGCCGTTGCAGCGAGGTGAGGATGCTGCCCGGGTGCACCGCGAAGGCGCGCACGCCATCGAACGTGTCGAGGTGGACGGCGAACAGGGCGTTGGCCGTCTTGGACTGCCCGTACGCGACCCAATGGTCGTAGCCGCGGCGGAAGTGCGGGTCGTCCCAGCGGATGTCCGACAGGAAGTGCCCCGACGAGGCGACGGACACCACGCGCGCCCCCTGGGACAGAGCCGGACGTAGGCGATTGATCAGGGCGTAATGGCCGAGGTGGTTGACGGCGAGGTGGGCTTCCCAGCCTGGGCCGACGAGCTCGTACGGGTGGGCCATGACGCCCGCGTTGGTGAGGACGATGTCCAGGGATGTGCCGGTCTCCAGGAACTTGTCGCTGAACGTCCGGATGCTGCCGGGGGTTGCCAGGTCGAGCTCCCAGACCTCCGTCCGCGGGATGCCGCGCAGCGCCTGTGCTGCGACGGCGGGGCGGCGAGCGGGCACGATGACGTGGGCTCCGGCGCGGGTCAGCGCGCTCGTGGCCGCCAGTCCGAGCCCTGAGTAGCCGCCGGTGATCAGGACGTACCGGCCGGACAGGTCGATGCCGGTCAGGACGTCGTCCGCCGTGCTGTGCGCGCCGAACCCCGAGCCGATCTTGTATTGCGTGATGGTCATGCGGTGGAGGTTAAAATCTAGAGTGCGATCTAGGTCAAGCTATGGCGGTGCATGAATGGTCAGGAAGATCGGCCACCTCTCCATCGGCGATGTGGCCAAGGCGACCGGCCTGGGCGTACACGCGCTGCGGTTCTTCGAGCGCGAGGAGCTGTTCCTTCGCCCGATCCCGCGTACGGCGGGCGGGCAGCGGGCCTACGACCCTGCGGACGTCGAGTGGCTGCTGCTGTGCAACCGGCTGCGCGAGTCCGGCATGCCCATCGCCACCTTGAAGAGGTTCGCCCAGTTGGTCCGCTCCGGTCCCGGCAACGAGCCGGAGCGGCTCGCGCTGCTGGAGGAGCACGAGAGGGCCGTACGGGAGAAGATCGCCGACCTGACGGCCAGCCTGGACATCATCCACGACAAGGTCGTGACCTACCGCCGGCACGTCGAAGAAGGAACGGCAGCCGGCCTCTGGTCACCGCAGCCTCCGATGGTCGAGGCTCTCTCGGATGCGGCCGAGCTGGACGTCGACGCCACCAGCCAAGAGGTCATTGCGGGCTGGCGAGCCTCTGCCAGGATCAAAGCGGATCCGGCGCAGTACGCGGAGGCTCGTAAGGCGACGAGCGGTGACTTCGGCCCGGTCCAGTCTTCAGCCGGCCGGTGAGTTCCTGGGTGCCGAGGACGGACAGCAAGGGGAGGCGGTCGGCGTCTTCCGTTCCTGGTTCGGCGGTGTAGACCATCATGCGCAGGTCCTCGCCGGCCACCACCAGTACGTCGCAGTCCAGCGTGATGGCGCCCACGTGCGGGTGGTCGATGGTCTTGCGAGCTGATTCGTGGCGGCCCACCGCGCCGGACGTCCAGAGGGTTTCGAACTCCGGGCTTTCGGCGCGGAGGCGGCCTATGAGGTGGTGCAGGTGGCGGTCGGACGGGTAGCGGGCGGCGGTTCTGCGCAGATCGGCTACCTGGGCGGCACGGAGGGCGCCGAGCGAGCCCGGGGTGTGGCGGACGCGGGTGCCGGCGCCGAGGAAGGTGCGCCAGACGGCGTTGAGGTCGTCGCCCTGCCAGTCGCCCATCAGCGCCGTGTAGAGGGGGTTGGCGAGCAGCTGGGTCCAGGCGGCGTGTTCGAGGCGGGTGAGGTAGTCGACGGAGATGCCCGCCAGCTGCGACAGCTCCTCGCGCCGCAGCCCGGCGGCCCGCCGGCGAGAGCCCGCGCGCAGACCCGCCGCCTCCGGCGAGACCCGGTCACGCCAGTGCCGCAGCGCCGCACCGAGTTCTGTGGCCGCCATAACGGACAGTGTGCCTCATCTCGTACGAACCGGTCCTGGCCCTGGCAGTCCTATGACCCGTCGGTGGCGTCACCGGCGATAGGGGTCGGTGTAGGGGCTTGTCGACTCGCGTACGGACTCGACGATGGGCCGCATGGCCGGTCCGGCCACGTAGTAACGACCTCGTGCCTGCCCCTGCGGCACCAGCCACTGGAGCCGGCACATCTCCCTGATGTCCCGGACGGCCTGCTGCGGGCTGAGCTCCGCGTCCTGCTGGTAGACCGTGCGCCGGACGCGGGACTCCCAGAACGCCGGGAGCAGAGCGAAGACGGTGCGCTCGTCGAGACCGTCCGCGACGGCCGCTTCCGAGAGCGCCGGCCAGGCCCGGCTCAGCAGCGCGACCCGGCGTTCGGCCTGCTGGGCCTGCAGGTGATGGGCGCGCAGACAGAACGTGATCCATTTGTGCGTCGATCGGCGAGGGCTCCACTCGGGGCCGCTCACCTCCTCCAGGACCTGGTAGTAGGCGTACGTGTTCTGCCCCCTGCCCAGCCACTCCTCGATCGAGGAGAACTCCGGCACCATTTCGTGGTCGGGCCCGGTGTAAGCGGGGACGGCGGGGTCGTCCGCGCTGGTGACGTAGACCGGGCCCTGCCGGAGGCGCTCAGGGCGCTTGCGCGGATGATGCTCCTGCATCATGAAGTGCAGGCCGTTGAGCAGGCCCAGGTCGTAACCGAACTCGCCACCCGCGTCGGAGAGCGCCTGCACGTAGGTCATCGCTCGCCGGTAGCTCTCGACCTCGCGCACCGTGGCGTCGCTGGTCTCCAGCGGGGTCTCCCCGGCCATGAGCGCCTCGACGTCGTCGACGGACGCCGCGTACCCCTCGATAGTGTTCGAACCGACGATGGCCCTGGCCGTGAGACTGCGGCGCAACTGCTTCGTCCACCGCTCCTGGGGGCGGAGGTGCATGCGGAGCTCGTGTCGTATCTGCTCGATCTCTTCGACCACGCGGAGGTCGCTAGCGGTGAGTTTCGGCGTGGCGTAGAGCATGACTGCATGACACCATCATCGGCCGACGTGCGGCGGGGCGAGCAGAGCGCGCGGCTCGACCGGTTCGTACGGCGGGCCGCCGACGAGGGGCTGATCCGTGGCGACGTGCCGGTGGCGTGGGCCCGCGCGATGCTGGACGACCTCGTCGACACCGCCGCCCACCGCTTCCCCGACCTCGACCCGCCGCAGGCCGCCGACCTGGTCGTGCGGAGCTGGCTCGGCGGCGTCGGCCACGGCTGATCCGCTCGCGATGCGGGAGCACGGCTGATCCGCTCGCGACGTGAGGGCACGGCTGATCCGCTCGCGACGTGAGGGCACGGCTGATCCGCTCACCACGCGAGAGGCAGATTTGTGCGTCTCTACCTGGGGAAATCGCGGATTGCGGGCGGGAAAGCGATCACCGTAAGGTGAGGCGTCCCGACCCGAGCGGAGTGGTGATGCGCGAGCCGGAGCCGACGGCGGCTGATCAGTGGTCCACCTGGCCGACCGAGCCCGAGCCGCCGGGCTGCTGGCCGGGGCTCGGCGACGAGCATCGCGGTGACGGGTTCCACATCGACCGCAAGGGCGTCAAGAGCGTCGCGGGGCAGATCGTGGGTTTGTCGTTCGGCATGCGGCGCTTCGACGGGGTCCAGGACGCCGGCCCCGGCGTGCCCGAGGGCGAGTGGCTGCTGCCGTACCACCTCGGCTTGATGCTCTCCTCCGCCGCGCACGCCGTGGACGTGTTCTGGCGGGACCTGCACGCCGAGGTCGGCGTGGCCGGCCTGCTGATCGAGCGCGCGTCCTCCCGCTACGACCTGGCCGACGACCCCAAGCTCGGCGACGTCCCCGACTCCACCGTGAAGGAGCGGCTGCCGATCACGGGCGACCGCAACCACCTGAGCGACCTCTACCCGAACGGCGGCATCGACCTGAAACTGCCCGGCACGTCGTACGACGTCGGCCACCTGACGGCGAGCCAGGCGCAGTGGAGCGTGTCCACCCTGCCCAGCGCCGCGGGCGCGGCCGACATGATCTTCGGGCGGATGCCGGAGCCGCTGGTCGACCTGGCCAATCTGCTGCTCCGCCGGGCCCAGGACCTGCGCGACGCCCCCTGGTACGGCGCCGCCGCCGACCGGGCGCAGGGCGTGCTGCGGCAGATCTACGCCAACGCCACCGCGCTGGCCGCCGTCACCGGCCGGCTGGACGCCGCGGCCCGCTCGTTCGTCGAGATCAGCGACTGGTGCAGGAAGAACTTCGAGCGGGTGGCCGACCCCGATCGCGGCGTCCTGCACGAGACCTTCGACTTCGGCGGCACGCCGGACAGCAGGGCACGAGACTTCCTCGCGCGGGCGAACAGCGCGTACATGGAGGTCTACGACAGCATGCCCAAGCGGATCACCGAGGACCTCCCTGGGCTCCAGGTGACCGACCGGGACGTGGGCGCGGAGGGCAGGAGGTTTCTCGAGCTGCGGCTCCGTGCCGAGGAGAGCCTGGCCGACAACCTGGCGGACGGCCCGCAGTGGTGGGTGGACCACGAGGAGGTCTTCGAGGGGCGCCGGCAGGCGGAGAAGGAGTACGGCTGAGCAGGCGCCGTGAAATCAGGCGCCAACACGGAATGAACCACCGCTTTCCATCCGGCGGCCGTCGGCATTGGCAGGTGGACACGGCGAAACGAAAAAAGGATATTGGAAGGAAAGCGGAGGTGTTTTCATGCGCGTACGCCTTGACCATCTCGTCTGCTGGGTCTCCGATCAGCTCGTCTCGCTCCATTTCTACGAGCACGTGATCGGGCTGCCCGGGGTACGGGCCGAGGAGTTCCGTGAGGGGAAGGCACCGTTTCCCAGCGTGCGGATCACGCCGACGTGCATCCTCGACCTGATGTCCTTCGAGGTGATGCGGGGCGTGGACGAGGGCACCGGGGTGCACGGCAGCGCCGGGCACCAGATCAACCATTTCTGCCTGGCGTTCGGAAAAGAGGATTTCGACGCCCTCAAGCTGCGCCTCAAGAAACACCGGGTGGAGATCACCGGCACCGGCACGAACTCGTTCGGCGCGCAGGGCATCGCGCCGGAGACTATCTATTTCCCTGATCCCGACGGGAACGTGATCGAGGCCCGATACTACGAGTGAGCCTGGCGCGTACGGCGCGGCGCGCGACGGGGCCCATGTCCTCCAGGGCCGTCACCAGCACCGCCAGCTGTTCGAGCGCGTCGAGCGCCCGCGCCGCGCCGTCGCCGTCGACGCCCTCGTAGAGCTCCAGCCCCACGAACGCCGCCGCCGTGGCCTTGGCCAGCCCCGCGAGGTCCACGAACTCGGCCAGCGGCGAGTTCGCCAGCACCCGCGCGAGCGCCTGCTCGACCTCCGCGATCCACAGGTTGAGCCCGGCGACCACGGCGGGCGCCAGCTTCTCGTCGGTCTGGCTGCCGGCGAGGAGCTGCGCCAGCGCCGCCACGTTGCCCTCCGCCGCCTCTTCCGCGTGCACCTCGCGGCCGAGGTCGAGCAGCTCGCGCAGGGTGGTGACGGCGGCGAAGCGGTCGCGGTAGCGCTCGACGCGGCGGGTCGAGCCGTGGGCGCAGGCGGCCGACAGGAGCTGGTCGACGCTGCCGAAATGATAGAAGACCAGGGCCTGGTTGACGCCCGCCGCGGCGGCGATGGCGCGTGCCGACGCGCCGGACATGCCGGACGTGCTGAGCGTCTCCAGCGCCGCTTCGAGCAGCTTCGTACGTGTGTCGGCCACCGCTCCACTCCGTGCCGGTCAACGACGGGCGTCCTCCCGTCTGGGCCTCACGCTAGCGGGAACGCCGTGCTGCGCGAGGTCCACGTACGAGACGGTGAAGCTGCCCCAGTAGCCGAAGACGCGGCCGAGCCACGGGTTCGACACGGTCACCGCGATCCTGAACCGCTCGGCCTGGTCGTCGTAGTGCTCGGTGACCACCGCGGTGCCGGTGGCGGAGGCGGGCAGCGGCAGCGCGAGCGGGCCGAGCAGGCGCTGGCGGCCCGAGCGGATGACCAGGCCGCCCCGGTCGTCCACGGAGAGCGCCAGGGGGACGGCGAGGTGCTGGTGGGTGCCCAGGTAGTCGACGATCTCCCCTTGGGCGGGGTCGTAGATCATGGTGGCGTCGAAGCGGCTGCCGGGGAAGGTGCGGACGAAGGTGACGGTCTCGCGGCCGTAGGAGTCGGCGTACGGGTAGTTCTCGATGGTGAACGGCAGGTTCGTGCCGGTGTCGGTGGCGAGGATGTTGCGGCGGCGGCCCAGGGAGAGGAACGGGCGGACGACGGGGCCCGCGTTCCAGACCCGGTTCATCACGCCGGTGCTAGCGCAGGCGGCCGGAGCCGAGCGCGGTGATGCGGCCGAAGCGCAGGTCCCATCGCCGGTGCAGGTTCAGGTCCTCAGTGGCCTGCCAGATCCGGTCGATGTCGGCGCTGATCAGGGTCTCGACATAGAGGCGCATGGCGCACGTCCCGGTGTTCTTGAGCGACTGCTTAAGGCGACCGTACGACGATTTGAGCGACCGCTCAAGGCCTGCTCCAGTCCTCGGAAGTGTCGGACTCGTCTGGTACACAGGCGGCATGGGTGTGACCGTGGATGAGTTCCTTGAGCTGCTGGACGAGTTGCCCGAGGTGCGCACGAACCATGCGGGCGAGTGGATCGGCCTCAAGGTGCGCGGCAAAGGCTTCGGCTACCTGTGGGAGGCCACCGAGACCGTCGGGCTCAAGGCGACCATCGAGGAGCAGATCGCGCTGGTCAACGAGCGGCCCGAGGTGTTCGAGGTGCAGTTCACGGCCGGGCGGTTCGGCTGGGTCGTGGTGCACCTCGACAAGATCGACGCCGACGAGCTGCTTGAGCTGGTGGCCGAGGCGTGGTGCCTGACCGCGCCCAAGCAGCTCGTGGCCGACTTCGAGGCGAACCACCCGATCGGGCAACGGGTGCAATCCGGGTAATCTCGGGCAGCGTGACCTTCGTGAACGTCCGCCTGCGCGCGTGGCGCGACGACGACGCCCCTGCGGTGCTGCGTGCCTTCCAGGCTCCCGACCTGCGCCCGCAGGCTCCCTGGCCGATCGTCACGCTCACCGACGCCCGCGGGTGGATCGCCTCGTGGGAGGGGGTCGGTCACGCCTTCGCCATCGTGGAGCAGGACGTCGGAGTGGGTGTCGGAGTGGATGTCGGCCAGGAGGATGCGCGAGGCGCCCCAGCGGACGACTCGGCGGACGACTCGGCGGACGACTCGGCGGACGACACGGGGGAGCGGGTCGTCGGCAACGTGGCGGTGACCAGGATCGACGATCACCGTAACGGCTGGGTGTCCTACTGGGTCGTGCCCGAGGCGAGGGGGCGCGGGGTCGCGGTGGCGGCCACCGAGCTGCTGGCGCGGTGGGCGTTCGAGGAGCGCGGGCTGTTCCGGCTGGAGCTGGGCCACCGCACGACCAACGCGGCCTCCTGCCGGGTCGCCACCAAGGCCGGCTTCCTGCCGGAGGGCGTCGAGCGCGGCAAGCTCGTTCACGAGGGCGTGCGTTACGACGTCGAACGGCACGCCCGCCTGGCCACCGACCCCGCCCCCCTGACAGTCGCGGGGGTTCCGTTCGGACGCGGGTGTCGCCGGCATATCGGGCCCGGGTGAGTTTCTCGACGCGATCGGAAACGCCAATCGGCCATCCGCAATTCCAGAACGCGCCGTCTCGCACCCGCGACCGTATTTGCACATATTGGAGCGATCCAACGACTACACTCGGCAACCCCGCGGAGGCAGACGCGGGCATTTTCGCTCGTCGTCCTGTCACCGGAATTGATGGCGGCCGAAACCGCGAGACCGAAAATGTGGCGAAGGGCCGTTTCCCGGCACGATTCAGAGCTCATTAGTGACGCATCGTCGCGTGAGTTACGCAGTTGTTATCTTCCTTTCTCTTGGCAGCCAATTACGGACTGATCAGCATCGGCTTCGGGTCCGTCGCCGCGGGCCCGATACGACCCTGGGTGGGGGGAAGACGATGCACGCACAAAGATTCACCGCTTTATCCAGGCGGCTGACGGCCGTTCTCGGGGCACTGGCCGTGCTCGTACCGACGGCGGGAGCGGGATACGCCGCGACGACCACGCCGGAAGCCAGGTTCATGCAGGTCGTGGCCCATGAGGACGACGACCTGTTGTTCATGAACCCCGATGTCCACGACTCCATCCAGGCCGGGATGCCGAGCGTGACCGTGTTCATCACCGCCGGCCAGATCACCGGCCTCGGAAATTCCGACGCGGAACGGGCCCGTAACCGGCAGCGTGGCGCGCAGGACGCCTACGCCCGGATGGCCGCCGTACCGGATGCCGATCCGCAGGACCAGGAGGAGTGGGAGGGCGACGTCTGGACGCTCTCCGGTCGCCAGGTCGAGCGGTACACGCTCAAGGACGCGCCGCACGTCCAGCTCGTGTTCATGAACCTGCGCGACGGCCAGCTCGGCTGGTTCGTCTGGGGAGACGACTTCGTCGATGAGACGATCATCCCGCAGGGCAGCCAGATCACGCAGACGTTCACCTACGACACCCAGGACGTCATCGACGTGCTGTCGGGGATGATGCAGCACTACCAGCCCACGGTGGTACGGGCGCTGGACCCCATGCCCGAGCACCGCGGCCACGCCGACCACGTGGGCGCCACCATGTTCGCCAGGGAATCGGCGGCCGCGTACGGCGTGCCGGTCATCCAGCTGCACTACCGCGACTACAACATCCGTGACGTGCCGGTGAACCTGACGCCGTCCGCCATCACGCAGAAGCTGTCAATCCTCGGCGACTACTTCACCTACGACCCGTTCGATCCCGACGGGTGGGAATCGCGGCTGTACTACCGCTGGGCCCGCGGGACGACCTGGGCGGCACGTGATTCCAGCGGCCTGCCGCACGTCTTCGTGGTGCGCAGCGGCCTGGTGTACGCCTACGCGCAGGACGCGCTCGGGCAGTGGACCGGCCCGGTCGCGCTGGCCGACGCCGGTGGGCCGCTCGCGCAGGGCATCAGCGTCGGCCACAACGCCGACGGGCGGATGCAGATCTTCGCCAGACGGATGTCCGACGACCGCGTGGTCTCCCTGCGCCAGACCACGCCGGGCGGCGGCTGGGCCACCACTTGGGTCAATCACGGCAACCCGGGCACCGGCGACCCCATCCACATGGGCACGCCGGTGGTGGCCAGTAACCACAACGGCCGGCTGCAGATCTTCGTCAGGAACGGCGCCGGCGGGGTGAGCACGCGCGCCCAGACGGCGGCCAACGGCACCACGTGGAGTTCCTGGTCGAACCTGGCCGGCAGCGACGTTCAGGACGGGCTGGCGGTCGCCACCGACCCGCAGGGCCGGATCGAGCTGTTCGCCAGTACCACGACCCGGATCCTGCGCTGGTACCAGGCCAACAGCGGATTCCTGCTCGACAACACGCTGCCGTCGCTGGTTCCGGCCAGCCCGCCGATGGCCGCGGTGTCCCAGGACGGCCGCATCGAGGTGGCCTACCGCAAGGCGGGTACCGCAGAGCTGGTCGTGACCAAGCAGTCCTCGGCGGGCGGCCCGTGGAACGTCGGCCCCGTGGTGATCGGCGGGCACGCCGGGGTGGGCGAGCCGGCGCTCGTCACCACCTCGCCGGGGCCGGACGCCAGGATCCTGATGTTCCACCGCAACGCCGACGCCGGCGTGAGCATGGCCGTTCAGCAGACCCCGAACGGCGGGTACGGAAGCTGGAGCGACCTCGGCGGCTTCATCACCGACTACCCCGCGGCCACGCTCGACCAGAGCGGCGCCGTGCTGCTCTTCACCGTCGGCGTGGACGGCAAGCTGCATCTGCGCAAGCAGACCGCGCCGGGAGCCGACAGCCCCTTCGGCGACTGGGAAACGCTCACCTAGCCGGTACGGCGCCGGTCGTCCCGGCAACGGCGCGACGACCGGCGTCCTGTCTTGCGGGCGTGCAGAGGAGGCCGGGTGGCCGGGACAGACCGCCTGATCTAGGCTTTGGGGCGTGGACGGCGAGAGTCTGACCGCGGCCGGCCTGTTGGCAGCTCTGAGCCGGGTGGCGGGCGTTCTCGCGGAGTTACGTCACCCCTTCGTACGCAGCGCGCCGTTCTCGTACGTCGTGCCGCCGGCCGGGGTCCGGGTCGGCACCCTGTTCACGCTTCCCGACGGTCGCGAGGTCTCCTTCGAGGTGTCCATCGCGGTCGTGGACGGCGGCTTCCAGGTGGAGGGCGGTGTGACGGCCGAGAGCGACGTGCTGCTCGGCCTGCCGGTCAAGAGGCTGCCGGACATCGAGGTCGCGCTGGCCGTGCTGGACGACTACGCGGGCGACGTGGCCGCGGGCGCGGGCCGGCTGATCGACCGGTTATTGGATGCGATTGTCTGACAATCAGACAGTACAATCGCCAGCATGAGAAACGGACCCCTCGCGGTCGTCGCCGCCGCGGTGCTCTGGGGCACGGCCGGGACGGCGGGGCTGGTGGTCTCCGCCGACTCCGTCGCCCTGGCGGCGGCCAGACTGGTCATCGGCGGTGCGGCGCTGGCGCTGCTGGCCGGGGCGGGGCTCAGGCGGGCTGTCAGTCCGGCTCTGCTGCTGGCCGCCGTCGCCGTCGCCGCATACCAGCTCTGCTTCTTCGCCGCCATCAGCCGGACCGGCGTGGCCGTCGGTACGGTGGTGGCGATCGGCAGCGGTCCCGTCTTCACCGGGTTGGTGTCCTGGTTGCTGTACCGGCAGCGGCCGAACGCGCGCTGGGCGCTGGCGACGACCGCGGCGATCTGCGGCTGCGCGGCCCTCATGGCGGGCGGAGACGAGGGCGGCCCGCGGAGCGCGGCCGGCGGTGAGGCAGCTGTGGGGGTGGCGTTCGCGCTGCTGGGCGGCCTGCTGTATGCCTTCTATGCGGTCAGCGCCGCCCGTGCCATCAGCAAGGGAGCGCAATCCGATGCGGTGATGGGCGTGCTGTTCGGCGGAGCCGCGGTGATCTCGCTGCCGGTCCTGGCGCTGACCGGGGTGCAGTGGCCGGCAGCGCCGCACAGCCTGCTCGCCGTCGTCTATCTGGGCCTGGGCACCACGGCGCTGTCCTACTTCCTGTACGGCCGCGGCCTGCGCACCACCCCCGTGGCCACGGCCGCCACGCTGGCGCTGGCCGAACCGGCGGTCGCCGCGCTGCTGGGCGTCGTGGTGCTGCGGGAACGCCTCGGCCTGGTCTCCACCGCCGGGCTGCTGGCGCTGGCGATCGCGCTGGTCGTGGTGGCTCTGCCCGAACGGATGCGGGAAAGGGCATTAGAGTCACAGCCGTGAACCAGCCACTCAGACCAGTATCGACCGTCGCCGCGCTGGCCGACGCCCTGCGCGGCAGGGTCCTGTCCGGCGAGATCGCGCCGGGCACGCCGCTGCCCGAGCAGGAGATCGCCGCGGCGTACCGGGTGGCCAGGCCGACCGTACGCGAGGCCCTGGCGGCGCTGGTCCACGAGGGGTTGCTGAAACGCGAGCGCAACCGTAGCGCCTATGTCCCTGAGGTGACGATCTCGGACCTGAACGACCTCATGTACGTCCGCAGGCCGCTCGAAGACCTGATGGTGCAGGCCCTGTCGGGGCGCAGCGTGCCCGCGGCCCAGGCGGCGCTCGACCGGATGGCCGCTCTGCCGGCGGATGCGCCCTGGTCGGCCGTCGTGGCCGAGCACATGGCGCTGCACCAGGCGCTCATCGAAGCCGTCGGCAGTCCGCGCCTCGAACGCCTGTACGGCGCCCTGGCCGCCGAGACCAGGCTGGGGCTGGTGCGGCTGCGCGAGGTGTATAAGGACCGGGACGTGCTGGTCAGCGAGCATCAGGCGTTGCTCGACGCGATCGCCGCCGGCTCCGTGGAGGCGGCGCGGGCGGCGGTCGCCGAGCACCTGAGCCACTCCTGGGGAAGCGAGCCCGCTCCCTGAGTCTGTGCGCGTCCGTCCGGCATCGAGCACCAATGAGCGCTAACCCTTGCGGGATGAGCCCGACAGTCGCAAGAATCGCGGCCATGCACGGCAATCCGATGCCGGACTCCTACGTGTACGTCACGGAAGAGGGCGTCACCCGCCACTACGCGGACGGGAGCGTCGAAGCGCTCGCGTGGGAGGACGTGGTCGAGGTCCGTGTCGTCGCCGGACCGGGCGAAGAGGTGCGGTACATCCTGCTCGACCGTGACGGCGAGGGCTGCGTGGTACCACGCGACGCGACGGACGCGACTTTCCTCGCCCGTCTGAGGTACCTGCCGGATTTCGACGTGGATCGGCTGCAGGTGGCGGCCGACTCCGCCCATCAAGGTGTCGTGGTCGTCTGGCGCAGCCCGGACCCGCCGTCGGCGCTTCCCGACCTGGAGTACGACTAGATTTCACCGGGCTGGCATCCGCCGGAGAAGACTCTCCGAACAGCCCGGTGCGTTGCACCTGTTGGATCGTTCCGTCAACCCCGACCCACCCCTAACTTTCGTCCTCATGTGGACATTTACTGGTATTTCCCCGCTCGGAGCTGATCTTTACTCTTTAGTGGGGGGCCGCCGCCCTTGATAAGGCATGGGCCTTTGTCAACCCATGTGTCGCAAGAAACGTCACGTTACTGCGGTACCGGAGTTTCATCAGGGTGGTAACTATGAGGGTGGGGACTAGGGGGTCCGCTGACGTGCTCCTTGAGGCCATGCCGCGCCAAGAATCCAGTATCTGGACAAGAGCCTACTTACGGACCCTGTTACTCGGTGACACCTTATGCGCGCTGTTCGCATGCGCCTGTGTCATGGGTATCCGGTGGCTCTCCGGCGCGTACATCCCCGTCGCGGAGTTCGTCTTCGGCGTCGGTCTCGTACTGATCTGGCCGGCCGCGCTGGCACTGGGAGACGCCTATCGCCGGCGGGCCAACGGCGAGGGAACGGAGGAGTTCAAAGCGGTCTTCAACGGCGGTGTCGGCCTGATGGCCACGGTCGCCATCGGGGCCTACGCGACGCAGACCACCATCGCGCGCAGCTTCGTCATGGCGATGCTGCCGCTGGCCCTGCTCGCGACGCTCTACTACCGCTATCGCATGCGCAAGCACCTGCACCGGCGAAGAGCCGTCGGTGAGTACATGCGCCAGGTCATCGCGGTCGGGCATCGGGACTCGATCCTCGACCTGGTCATGCAGTTCCGCCGCCAGCCGTACCACGGCATGCGGGTGGTGGGCGCCTGCCTGCCCTCGGGTGACCGCGACGTCGATCTCGACGGCATCCCGGTGCTGGGCTCGTTCGCCGACGTGGCGGGGGTGGTCGCCCACGCGCGCGCCGACGCGGTGGCCGTGCTGGCCTGCCCGGAACTGGACGGCGCGGCGCTGCGCAGGATGGCCTGGAGCCTGGAGACCAGCAGGACCGACCTGTTCGTCGCCCCCGCGCTGCTCGACGTGGCCGGCCCGCGCATCAGCATCACGCCGGTGGCCGGCATGCCGCTGATGCACGTGGAGCATCCGGAGTTCAACGGCACCCGCCAGTTCGTGAAGTCGGTCTTCGACCGGCTGGTCGCCGGTACGGCCCTGGTGCTGCTGGCGCTGCCGCTGCTGGTGGTGGGCCTGGTGATCCGGCTCACCAGCCCGGGGCCCGTGTTGTTCCGCCAGACCAGAGTGGGCAAGGACGGCACGGGGTTCAGGGTCTACAAGTTCCGTACGATGGTGGCCGACGCCGAGCAGCGCAAGGCCGACCTTCTCGACGCCAACGAGTTCGACGGTGTGCTCTTCAAGATTAGGAACGATCCACGCATCACGCCGGTGGGCGCTTTCCTGCGCCGCTACTCCATCGACGAGCTGCCGCAGTTGCTCAACGTCATCCGCGGCGAGATGTCGCTGGTCGGCCCCCGGCCGCCGCTGCTCGAAGAGGTCGCCGCCTACGGTACGGACGTGCGCCGGCGCCTGGTGGTCAAGCCGGGCATGACCGGCCTGTGGCAGGTCAGCGGCCGCTCCGACCTCAGCTGGGACGAGTCCGTCCGGCTGGACCTGCGATACGTCGAGAACTGGTCGCTCATCCTCGACCTGCAGATCCTCTGGAAGACCTGGTCCGTCGTCACTCGTGGAGAAGGGGCTTACTAGCGTGAAAGCACTCGTGCTCGCCGGAGGGTCGGGCACACGTCTACGGCCCATCACCCACACCTCGGCCAAACAGCTCGTGCCGGTCGCGAACAAGCCGGTGCTGTTCTACGGCCTCGAGGCCATCGCGGAGACCGGCATCCGCGAGGTCGGCCTGGTGGTCGGCGACACCCAGGCCGAGATCGAGGCCGCGGTCGGTGACGGCTCGGCGTTCGGGCTGCAGGTCACCTACCTGCGCCAGGACGCGCCGCTCGGGCTCGCGCACGGCGTGCTGATCGCCCGCGAGTTCCTGGGCGACGAGGACTTCGTCATGTACCTGGGCGACAACTTCATCGTCGGCGGGATCAAGGACCTGGTGGCCGGGTTCGCGGCCCGGCGGCCGGCCGCGCAGATCATGCTCACCAAGGTCGGTGACCCGCGGCAGTTCGGCGTGGCCGAACTGGACGAGCGCGGCCAGGTGATCGGCCTGGAGGAGAAGCCGGCGCTGCCCAAGAGCGACCTGGCCCTGGTCGGCGTCTACCTGTTCAGCCCCGCCGTGCACGAGGCGGTCGCGGAGCTCAAACCGTCGTGGCGGGGCGAGCTGGAGATCACCGACGCCATTCAGTGGCTGATCGAGGCGGAGCTGCAGGTGGAGGCCTCGGTCATCACCGGTTACTGGAAGGACACCGGCAACGTCACCGACATGCTGGAGGTCAACCGGCTGGTGCTCGAATCGCTCGAGCCACGGGTGGACGGCGTGGTGGACGCGGTCAGCGAACTGGTCGGCCGGGTGGTGGTCGAGAAGGGCGCGGTGGTCGAGCGCTCCCGCGTGGTCGGACCGGTGATCATCGGTGCCGGCACCCGGGTGAGCGACAGCTACGTCGGCCCGTTCACCTCCGTCGGCGCCGACTGCCTGGTCACGGGCAGCGAACTGGATTACTCGATCGTCCTGCGGGGCACCTCCATCGCGGGGGTGGGCAGGATCGAGTCCTCGCTGATCGGCCACCATGCCGAGGTGACCGCCTCAGTCAATACTCCCAAGGCCCACCGTCTCGTGCTGGGCGATCACAGCAAGGTGCAGATCGGTACATGAAACGCATTCTGGTTACGGGTGGCGCCGGCTTCATCGGATCCCAGTTCGTCCGCGGGCTTCGTGACGCGGAAGTGACGGTGCTGGACAAGCTCACCTACGCGGGCAACCAGGCCAACCTGGAGGGGGTGCCGCACACGTTCGAGCACGGCGACGTCTGCGACGCCGCACTGCTGCGACGGATCGTCCCCGGTCACGATCTGGTCGTCAACTTCGCCGCGGAGTCGCACGTCGACCGCTCGATCGAGGGCGCGGCGGAGTTCGTGCGCAGCAACGTGCTCGGCACCCAGACGTTGCTGCAGGCGTGTCTGGACGCGGGCGTCCCCAAGGTCGTCCAGGTCTCCACGGACGAGGTCTACGGTTCGATCGAGACCGGCTCGTGGAACGAGTCCGCGCCGGTGCGGCCGCGCTCGCCGTACGCCGCCACGAAGGCGAGCGGCGACCTCATCGCCCAGGCGTACGCCGTCACCTACGGCCTGGACGTGTCCATCACCCGGTGCGGCAACAACTACGGACCCCGGCAGTATCCGGAAAAGATCATCCCGCTGTTCATCACCAACCTGTTGCGCGGCAGGAAGGTGCCGCTCTACGGCGACGGAGGCAACGTGCGCGACTGGATCCATGTCGAGGACCATTGCGCCGGCATCCGCCTGGTCGCCGAGGTGGGTAAGCCCGGCGAGGTTTATCACATCGCGGGCACGGCCGAGCTGACGAACAAGGAGCTGACCGGCCGGCTGCTCGAAGCCTGCGGCCGTGACTGGGGCTCGGTCGTCCACGTCGCGGACCGCAAGGGCCACGACCGCCGTTACTCGCTCGACGACAGCAAGCTGCGCGGGCTCGGCTGGCGGCCGAAGATCTCGTTCGAGCAGGGGCTGAAGGAGACCGTGCGGTGGTATCAGGACAACCCCGACTGGTGGGCGCGGGCATGAGGTGGCTGGTGACAGGGGCGGGCGGCATGCTCGGCAGGGACCTGACGCGCCTGCTGCGGGCCGTGCCGGGGGCGCACGTGCACGCGTTCACCAGGACCGAGCTGGATGTGTGCGACGCGGCCGCGGTGGCGGAGACGGTGCGCGCGGTGCTGCCCGACGTGGTGGTCAACTGCGCGGCCTGGACGGACGTGGACGGCGCCGAGCAGGACGAGGCGCGAGCCATGGCGATCAACGGCACGGCCGTGGCCGGGCTCGCCCTGGCGAGCACCCGGGTCGGCGCTCGGCTGTTACAACTGTCCACCGACTACGTCTTCGACGGGGCGGCGCGCACGCCGTACGGGGAGGATGCCCCGACGCGACCGCTCAACGTGTACGGCAGGGCCAAGCTGGTGGGTGAGCGCGCGGCTCTCGGCGACGGCCACTACGTGGTCCGCACGGAGTGGCTCTTCGGCGCCCACGGGCGCAGCTTCGCCAGGACGATGGCCACGCTGGCGGCCGAGGGCAGGGCGGTGCGGGTGGTCGACGACCAGGTCGGCCAGCCCACCTGGACGGTGGACCTGGCCGAGCGGTTGATCTTGCTGGGCACGGGCCAGGCGCCCCCCGGCGTCTACCACGCGACGAACGCGGGCCGGACGAGCTGGTACGGCTATGCCAGGCAGATCTACGAGCTGGCCGGCGCCGACCCCGGCCTCGTGGAGCCGGTGAGCACGGCCGCCTTTCCCCGGCCCGCGCTCCGTCCCGCCTACAGCGTGCTGGGCCACGACGCCGGCCGGCCGCTGCCGCCGATGCGCGACTGGCGTGCCGCCCTATCCGCCGCGTGGCCCCACCTGCTGAGCGGGTGGGGAGGCGTAGTGAGCCAGACAGTCGGCGTAGGAAGGCAGTAGCCCTTGTTCGGCCGCTTGCGCCAGTGTCGGCGCCGCCGCGTCCTTCCGCGACAGCACGGGCTCGATACCGGACGGCCAGGCGATGCCCAGAGCCGGGTCGAGCGGGTTCACGCCGTGCTCGCGCAGCGGCGCGTACGGCGTGGAGCACAGGTAGACGACCGTGGCCGACTCGCTGAGGGCGAAGAACGCGTGCCCCAGGCCCTCCGCGAGGTAGACCGCCCGCCGCCGCCGGTCGTCGAGCTCGATGGCGACAGAACGGCCGAAGGTGGGCGAGCCGGTGCGCACGTCCACGACGACGTCGAGCACGCTGCCGGACACGCAGGTCACGTACTTGGCCTGGCCGGGCGGTACGTCGCTGAAGTGCACCCCCCGCAGGGTGCCTCTGACCGAGATCGAGCAGTTGGCCTGCGCCACGTCCATGGGGCGGTCGAGGGCGTCCCTCCTGAACCATTCGAGGAAGGAGCCGCGGTGATCGTCGTGGATCTGCGGGCTGAGCAGCCATGCGCCGTCGAGGCCGAGGGGATCCATGAGGCGGATCATGACACAGCGGGAACGTTCCGACCAGGGCCTGTAACGAATGTGACAAGAGCCGCGAAATGTCTGCCGGTGGGCAACGGGGATGGCGCGCGACGACCGGGTTTGGACCGCGCCAGCCACATCCATCCGACGTGGGGAGAAATCATGATGCGTGATCGAGGTCGATGCCCGTGAAAGGCTGCCGGTTATGCGGCTCCAGTGACCTGGCGAGCGTGGTCGACCTCGGCGCCACGCCGCCGTGCGAGCTGTTCCTCACCCAGGACCAGCTCGACGAGCCGGAAACCACCTATCCCCTGCACCTGCGCGTCTGCACGAACTGCTGGCTCGCCCAGATCCCGCCGCTGATCCGGCCGGTGGACACCTTCACCGAGTACGCCTACTTCTCCTCGTACTCGACCTCCTGGGTCGAGCACGCGCGGCGGTTCGCCGACAGCGCGCTCGACCGGCTGGCCCCGGGCTTCGTCGTCGAGGTCGCCAGCAACGACGGCTACCTGCTCCAGCACGTCGTGGCGCGCGGCGTGCGCTGCCTGGGTGTCGAACCGTCCGCCAACGTGGGTCAGGCCGCCAGGGACAGGGGCGTGCCCACCCACACCGCGTTCCTCGACCCCCGGACGGGGGCGGCGATCAGGGCCGAGCACGGCCCCGCCGACCTGGTCGTCGCCAACAACGTCTACGCGCACATCCCGGACGTCGTCGGCTTCACCCGGGGGCTGCGCGCACTCGTCGCCGACGACGGCTGGGTCTCCATCGAGGTGCAGCACCTGCTCACGCTCATGGAGTTGAACCAGTACGACACGATCTACCACGAGCACTTCCAGTACTACACCGTCGCCTCCGCCATGCGGGCGCTCGCCTCCGGCGGGCTGGCGCTCGCCGACGTCGAGCTGCTGCCGACGCACGGCGGCTCCATCCGTCTCTGGGCCAGGCCGGCCGAGGTGGTGAGCGCGCCCAGCCGCAGGGTGATCGACGTGCTCGACAGGGAGAAGAGCGCGGGGCTGGAGGAGCCCGGCGGCTACGCCCAGTTCGGCGCGCGGGTGGCCAAAGTCCGCCGCGACCTGCTGCGGTTCCTCGTCGACGCGGCCGACGAGGGCAAGACGGTCGTCGGTTACGGGGCGCCGGGCAAGGGCAACACACTGCTCAATCACTGCGGCATCCGGTCCGACCTGCTCGCCTACACCGTGGACCGCAACCCGTACAAGCACGGCAGGTTCACCCCTGGCACCCGCATCCCCATCCTGCCGCCGGAGCGGATCGCCGCGGACCGGCCGGACTACGTGCTGGTCCTGCCGTGGAACCTGCGTGCCGAGCTGGTCGAACAGCTCTCGTACGTCCGCAAGTGGGGCGGCCGGCTGGTCTTCCCCATCCCGTCCTTGGAGGTCGCACCATGAAGGTCGTGCTCTTCTGCGGCGGTTACGGCACCCGGATGCGCAGCGGACTGCCGGGAGAGGTGCCCAAGCCGATGCAGCTCGTCGGTCCCCGGCCGCTCATCTGGCACGTGATGCGCTACTACGCGCACTTCGGGCACACCGACTTCGTGCTCTGCCTCGGTTACGGCGCCCAGCACATCAAGGAGTTCTTCCTCAACTATCAGGAGACGGACTCCAACGACTTCATCCTGCGCCGGGGCGAGGTGGAGATGCTCTCGCAGGACGCCTCCGACTGGTCCATCTCCTTCGTGCAGACCGGTCTCCGCTCGCCGATCGGTGAGCGGCTGCGCCGGGTGCGCCCGTACCTGGAGGGCGAGGAGATGTTCCTGGCGAACTACGCGGACGTGCTCACCGACGCCCCGCTGCCCGAGATCATCGGCCGGTTCGAGGAGACGGAGGCGGGGGCGTCCATGATGGTGGTCCCGCCGCCCGGCACCTTCCACTGCATCGACGTCGCCGACGACGGGCTGGCGAGGGCCATCAGCCCGGTCAGCGAGATGCCGCTCTGGGTGAACGGTGGCTACTTCGTGCTGCGCCAGGAGATCTTCGACCACATCCCCGAGAACGGCGACCTGGTCGGCGACGCCTGCGTGGAGCTGGCCAAGCGCGGGCGGCTGCTGGCGTACCGCCATCGCGGCTACTGGCGGCCGACCGACACCGTCAATCAGCGGATCGAGCTGGACGACGCCTACTCGCGGGGCGACCGGCCTTGGGCGTTGTGGGAGCGATGATCGGACTCATACCAGCCGGGCTGGGTTCCTTGGTCGCGGTCGGCGCGCACTGCGACGACCTCGCCATCGGAGCGGGCGGCACGCTGCTCACCCTCTGCTCCGCCCGCCCGGGGCTGCGGATAGACGCGCTGGTGCTGTCCGGCGGCGGTACGGAGCGCGAAGAGGAGGAGCACGCGGCGCTCGCCGCCTTCTGCCCGGGCGCCGACCTGCGGCTCAGCGTGCTCAAGCTGCCCGATGGCCGCCTGCCCGCGCACTGGCAGGAGGCCAAGGAGGCGGTGGAGGACCTGCGGGCCGCCACCGAGCCCGACCTGATCCTCGCCCCCCGGCGCGACGACGCCCACCAGGATCACCGTGGGCTGGCCGAGCTCGTGCCCACGGCCTTCCGCGACCACCTGACGCTCGGCTACGAGATCGTCAAATGGGACGGCGACCTCGGCCGTCCCTCCGTCTACCAGCCGCTGCGGCCCGAAGTGGCCGAGGAGAAGGTCTCCCTGCTCCAGCGCCACTATCCCTCGCAGCGGCGGCGCCCCTGGTACGACCGGGAGGCGTTCCTCGGCCTGGCCCGCATCCGCGGCATCGAGTGCGGCGCCCGCTACGCCGAGGCCTTCCACAGCGCCAAACTCATCCTCGACCTCGCAGCTGGAGGCTAGCCGGACATGCGTGTACTCCTGACCGGACACCAGGGCTATCTGGGCACCGTCATGGCTCCCGTACTGAGCGCGGCCGGGCACGAGGTCACCGGCCTCGATTCGGGCCTGTTCGCCGACTGCGTGCTGGGCCCGCCGCCGGCCGACCCGGAAGGGCTGGCCGTCGACCTGCGCGACGTTCCCCCCGAGGCGCTGGACGGCTTCGACGCCGTGATCCACCTCGCCGCCCTGTCGAACGACCCGCTGGGCTCGCTGGCGCCCGAGCTGACCTACGACATCAACTACCACGCCTCCGTGAGGCTGGCCCGCCTGGCGCGCGACGCCGGGGTCCGGCGCTTCCTGTACGCCTCCACCTGCTCGGTCTACGGCGCCTCCGGTGGTGACGAGCTGGTGACCGAGGACGCGCCGCTGCGGCCGCTGACGCCGTACGCGGAGTCCAAGGTGCGCGTGGAGGACGAGCTGCTGGAGCTGGCGGACACGGACTTCACCCCCGTCTTCCTGCGCAACGCGACCGCCTTCGGCTTCTCGCCCAGACTGCGCGCGGACATCGTGCTCAACAATCTGGTGGGGCACGCCTACCTGTCCGGCGAGGTCAAGGTGCTCTCCGACGGCACGCCGTGGCGGCCGCTGGTGCACGTGCTGGACATCGCGGCGGCGTTCGGCGCCGCGCTCACCGCGCCAAAGGAGGTCGTGCACGGGCGGGCGTTCAACGTGGGCGGCGAGCAGAACAACATCACCGTGGCCGAGATCGCCGTCGCCGTGGCCGAAGTGGTGCCCGGCTCGTCCCTGGCCATCACCGGGGAGACGGGCGCGGATCCGCGCTCGTACCGGGTGGACTTCTCCCGGCTGCGCGCGGCGCTGCCCGCCGCCGAGGCCCGGTGGTCGGTGAAGGAGGGCGCGATCGAGCTGATCGACGCCTATCGCCGCCACAGCCTCAAGCGGCACGCGTTCGAGCGGCGCTTCACCCGGCTCGCCCGGCTGGCCGACCGCCAGGCCGACGGCACCGTGGGCGCGGAGCTGCGGCCCTCATGACCGGCCCGAAGATGACCGGCCCGAGAATGACGGGCGCGAAGATGCACGAGCTGGTGGCGAGGCTCTACCCGCTGTGCAGGAGCATCACCGGCGACGGCGTCCGGGCGACCCTCGACGTCGTCGGCGAGCACCTCCCGCTGACCGTGCACGAGGTGCCCACGGGGACCGAGGTGCTCGACTGGACGGTTCCCGAGGAGTGGAACATCCGCGACGCCTACATCAAGGACGCATCCGGACGCCGGGTGGTGGACTTCCGGCGCTCGAACCTGCACGTGGTGGGCTACAGCGTCCCGATATCGGCGACCATGACGCTGGACGAGCTGCGCCCTCATCTGCACACGCTGCCGGAGCAGCCGGAGCTGGTGCCGTACCGGACCTCGTACTACGCGCGGACCTGGGGGTTCTGCCTGAGCCAGAACACGCTGGACGCCATGGGTGAGGGGCCGTACGAGGTGGTGATCGACTCGACGCTGACCGCGGGGCACCTGACCTACGCCGAGCACGTCGTGCCGGGGCGAAGCGACGACGAGATCATGATCTCCTGCCACGTCTGCCACCCGTCGCTGGCCAACGACAACCTGGCCGGGATCGCGGTGGCCGTGGCGCTGGCAAGGAGCCTCGACCGGCCGCGCCACACCTACCGGTTCCTGTTCGCGCCCGGCACGATCGGGGCCATCACCTGGCTGTCGCGCAACCGGGACCGCGTCGGGCGGATCAAACACGGGCTCACGCTGGCCTGCGCTGGCGACCCTGGGCAGCTCACGTACAAGCGCAGCCGCCGTGACGATGCGGCGATCGACCGGGCGGCCCTCCACGTGCTCAAGGGCCGTTCGCACCGGGTGCTGCCGTTCTCGCCGTACGGCTACGACGAGCGGCAGTTCTGCTCGCCGGGCTTCGACCTGCCGTTCGGCAGCCTGACCAGGACGCCGTACGCGGGCTACCCGGAGTACCACACCTCGGGGGACGACCTGGAGTTCGTCACCCCGGCCGCGCTGGCCGACACCCTGGAGGCGCTGCAGCAGATCACCGGCGTGCTGGACGGAGACCGTACCTACCTCAACCTGAGCCCGTACGGGGAGCCGCAGCTCGGCCGGCGCGGGCTCTACGGGTCGCTCGGCGGGCGCAGTGACACGAAACAGGCCCAGCTGGCGATGTTGTGGGTGCTCAACCTGTCCGATGGGGAGCACAGCCTGCTGGACGTCGCCGAGCGCTCGGACCTGCCGTTCGCCGCGCTGCGGGAGGCGGCGGACGCCCTGCTGGCGGCCGGACTGGTCAAGGAGACCGCGTGATGAACTACAAGGTCGGAGACCTCGTGGAAGTGCGGGGCGAGGCAGAGATCCTGGCCACGCTGGACGAGCGGGGAGAGCTCGACGGGCTGCCGTTCATGCCCGAGATGCTGGCCTACTGCGGTAAACGCCTGACCGTGCACAAGGTGGCGCACAAGCTGTGCGACACGCAGACCCGTACGGGGCTGCGCAGGATGGCGCGTGCCGTTCACCTGACCGGCGCCCGCTGCGACGGCTCCGCGCACGGCGGCTGCCAGACCGCCTGCTCCCTGTACTGGAAGGAGGACTGGATCAAGCCGGTGACGGACGAGCCCACGACCGCGCCGCAGGACTCGAGGCTGCTGCCGCTGCTGGAGGTCAACACCCGCAAGCCGCCCGCGGCGGACGGCGGGGAGCGTTTCTCCTGCCAGGCCACCGAACTGCTGCGGGCCGCGCCGACGTGCCTGCCGTTCACGAACGCCCGCCAGTACGTCACCGACGTGCGCTCGGGCAACGTGGGCGTGGGCAGGACCGTGCAGGGCATCGCCATCGGGCTGTTCAACCGGATGCAGCATCTGGCCCGGCGGGTGCTGCCGCGCCGGCTGCTGATCAGGGACGGGCTGCCGTGGGGCTTCCTCAAGGGCCGCCTGACAGGGAAGACGCCCACGCAGTCCCTCGATCTGCAGCCGGGGGAGATGGTGCGGGTCAAGTCCAAGGAGGAGATCCTCGCCACGCTCAACGCCGACATGCTCAACCGGGGCATGGGCTTCGAGCAGGAGATGGCGCGCTACTGCGGGACGACGGCGCGGGTACAGGCCAGGGTCGAGCGCTGCATCGACGAGAAGACGGGCGAACTGCTGTCGATGAAGAACCCGTGCATCGTGCTGGAGGGGGTCGTCTGCGTGGGCGTGCACAGCCTCAACTGCCCACGCGAGTTCGTGCCGTTCTGGCGGGAGATCTGGCTGGAACGGATCTGACGCGGCCGTGACTGACGACAGGGTCGAGTCCATCGGCCGCCAAGCCGGCAGCGGGCTGCGCTGGAGCCTGCTCGGGAACACCGTGACCAAGGCGGCCTCCTTCGTCATGAGCCTGGTGCTCGCCCGGCTCCTGGCGACCGAGGACTTCGGCGTCTACGCGGTCGCCCTGGCCGCGACGCAGTTCGTCATGGTCGTCAAGGACGCGGGCGTCATGGCCGCCGTCATCCAATGGCGGGGCAGGATCTCCGACATCGCGCCCACCGCCACGGTGCTCGCGTTCCTCTTCGCCACCGGTCTGTACGCGCTGTTCTGGGTCGGCGCGCCGTACTTCTCCGCGCTGGCGGGCAGCGAGCAGGCGACCGGGGTGGTCCGGCTGCTCACGGCCGTCATCCTGGTGGAGGCCGTGACCGCGGTGCGCAGCGCCGTGCTGATGCGTGAGTTCGCGCAGGACAAGCTGGCCGCCGCCAACCTGGCGGGGTTCGCCGTGAACGCCGGCGTGGCGATCTCGCTGGCGGCGGCCGGCGCGGGCGCCTACAGCTTCGCCTGCGGCCAGCTGGGCGGGGTGATCGTGACCGGCGCCATCATCGTCCTGCTGGCCAGGATGCCGTGGCGGATCGGCTTCGACCGGGCGATCGCCGCTCGCCTGCTGCGCTTCGGCCTGCCGTCCGCGCTGGGCTTCGGGCTCGAGGCCGTGCTGATGAACTCCAGCTTCGTCGTCGTGGGCGCGATACTCGGGGAGGAACAGCTCGGCTACTACCTGCTGGCCTTCAACGTCTCGAGCTGGGTGCCGGGGATGATCGGGACGGCCCTGCGCTACGTCTCCCTGCCCGGCTTCTCGCGCCTGGCCGAGGATCAGGACTCCCTGTCGGAGGGCGTGCGCAGATCCGTACCGCTGCTGGTGTCCTTCGTGATGCCGGTGGCGCTCGTCATGGCCACGCTCGCGCATCCCCTCGTCACCGTCCTCTACGAGCCTCGATGGGATCCGGCGGCACCGGTGCTGAGCTTCCTGGCCGTGCTCATGGTCGTCCGGATGATCACGTCCTACCTGGTCACGGACATCCTCATCTCGACCGGCGCGACCAGGAGCACGGTGTGGCTCAACCTCGGCTGGGCGCTCGCGCTGCTGCCGGCGCTGATAGCCGGGGCTCACTTCGGCGGCATCAGGGGCGCGGCCATCGGGCACGCTGCCGCGGCCGTCCTGGTCGCGCTGCCGCTGGGCCTGCTGCTGCTGCGCCGGCAGGGTGTACGGCTGCGGGCCGTGCTGCCCGGCCTCGTCCGGCCCGCGCTGGCGTCGGTGGTGATGTACCTGTACATGACGTCGTTCGCCGCTGTGTTCGAGGGGCCGGCGTTGCTGGAGCTCCTTCTCGTGGGCGGCTCAGGTCTGCTGGTGTTCGCCCTGCCGGCCACGCCGCCCGCGGTGCTGAGCCGGCTGACACGTCAAGGGAGGGCCCATGTCCGGCTCTGAACTGGTCTCGATCGCCCTGCCCGTGCGCAACGGCGCCGAACGGCTGGAACCCGTCGTCACGTCGGTGCTCGCGCAGGACCACGAGAACCTGGAGCTCGTCATCTCCGACAACGCCTCCACGGACGGCACCGAGGAGCTGTGCAGGGAGCTGGCGGCGCGCGACGGCAGGATCGTCTATCATCGGCACCCGCGCAACGTGGGCCTGCTCAACAACTTCATCCACGCGGCCCGGATCTCACGGGGAGCGTTCGTGCGCTGGATCGGTGACGACGACCGGCTTGACCCGGCCTGCCTCTCGCGCGCCATGGAGGTCTTCGCGGCCGACGAGCGGCTCATCCTGGTCACCACGCAGGTCGCCTACACCGGCCCCGACGGGGTCACCAGGACGGCCGCCTACGACGGCACGGCCCTCTGCTCCGGCGACCCGGTGCAGCGCTTCCGCGAGTGGCTGCGGCTGCTCAATGAGAGCCCGCTGCTGATGGACCCGCTCTACGGGCTGTTGCGCCGCGCTCCCGCGACGCTGATCCCGCGCCGGAACATGCTGCACGAGGACGAGACCTTCGCGGCCAAGCTGGCCCTGGCCGGGCCCTGGGGGCACGTGCCCGAGGTGCTGGCACACCGCAACACCCGCGTCGAACGCATCACGAAGGTGGCGCGCAGGCTCGATGTGCCGTCCTGGCAGTCGCGCCTGTCCAACACCCTGCAACTGCGCGAGCTGTTGCGGTGGGTGGGGGATGCGGAGCAGGTCCCTGGGCTGACTCAGGTGCAGCGTCGCCGGGCGCGGGCGGCGGTGCTGCACATGTACGCGCGCAGGCAGCGACGGACGGTCACGCGCCGCAGCAGGAAGCTGTGGTCGATGGTGCGCCCCGTGTAACGATGGCGATGAACAGCGCGATTCTCCCTTGTACCGGTACAACGCGGACGGGCGGACCAAGTGCGTTTCTGGACGACTCTTCTCGGGCTGGCCGGGAACAAGCTCGTCGGACCGCCCGTCGTCCTGGCGGCGGTCGGGCTCGCCCTCGCGGCATACCTCATCGTGCCGGCCCGTTACCTCTCCACGGCGTCCATGGTGCTCACCATCTCGGCCACCGGCGGGACCCAGGAGATCGGCCCGGCGCCCGAGCCGGGCCTGACCAACCCGCTGCTGCAGTTCAGCGATGCGCTGCGGACCACGGCCGGCGTCCTCATCCTGTCCATGCGAGACGATCGAGTGGCCAGGGAACTGGGCGTCACCGAGGGCGGGCCGACCGAGGTGGTCGTCAACGACGGGCGTACGGACCCTGACCTGCTGAAAGCGGGGTCCACCGGGCCGTTTCTGCACATCGAGGTGGAGGGTGCCTCCGCCGCCACGGTGCGGGACGTCATGGCCAAGGCCCGGCTGCGGCTGCGGACGCTGCTGAAGGACTGGCAGACGTCCCTGGGCGCGCCGCCCATCACGCACATCGGCCTCCTCGACGTGCGGCCCGTCACCGCGCCCCAGCCCCTTCTCACGAACAAGGTCATGGGGGCGGCCGGTGGCGGGGTGCTCGGCGCGCTCGCCGGAGCCGCGGCGGCGTACGCGATGCTGCGGTTGCGGCCGGAGCGCCGATCCGCGGCGGACGCCGAGCCGCCCGACGTGACGGACACCCAGGCTTTTCCCGCGGTCAAGCACGAGGAACCGAGCAAGCCGGATGAACCGGACGGCGACCCGTAGGTGGACGCCTCCATGGGGCAATTCGTAACATTCGGCCTTCTGGGCGCGATAGTCCTGCTGTATCGCAGCAAGCCGCGATGAACCCGTACTAACGGGGGGTTGGTCGGGATAATGGTTTTTTGGAACGTTTTGCTGGGCCTGATCCGCCGGAGAACCATCGCTCTGCCGATACTCGCTCTCGGCCTCGTCCTCGCGCTGGCGGGGTTCCTCATCGCCCCGGCGAGTTACAAGGCCGAATCGTCGCTGATCCTGACCCCGCCGCCGAGCGGCGGCACCCTGTCGATGGACCCGGCCAGCCCGATCGGCGTGACCAATCCGCTGCTGCAACACAACAACGGGTTGCGCACCGTGGCCGGCATCCTGATCGTCGCGCTCAACGGCAAGGACGAACTGCGCGGGCTGGGCGTCGTGGAGGACGGCCCGACCACCATCGTGATCGACGACGGCCGGTCCAACTCCGACCTGCTCGGCGTCGTGACCCTGGGACCGTTCCTGCACGTCGCGGTCGAGAGCGACGCACCGGATACCGCCAGGCAGGTCCTGGAGCGCGCCCATCAGCGCCTGCGGGAGCGGCTCAACGCGTACCAGGTCGCACTCGGGGCGCCGCGAAGCACCTACATCGCCCTCAACACGGTGGTGGTCCTGCCGCCCGAGTACGACGGCACCGTGAAGATCCAGTACGGGGTGGGCGCCCTGCTCGCCACGCTGCTCCTCGGTCTCGCCTGTGCCTACGCGGTGCAGGTGCGCGGACTCTTCCGCCACCGTCCCGCCCCGGCCGCGGGCGGCCGGGACGAGCCCGGTCCGCACCATGCCGCGAACGGCTCGTCCAACGGGCAGGTCCCCGCGGACACCGCGTCGGCGAGCGCCGGCGCCGAGCCGGAGGCCGCTGACCTGGTACACGTCACGAACGAGGCGGCGGCCGAGAACCGGCGCGAGAACGACTGATCCGACCGGCGTCAGGACGTCCGCGCGGCGACCTCCGTGCCGTGCCGGATGGCCGCCTGCCGCACCTCCGGCGGCGTGCCCGACTTCGAGGAGATCATCAGGCCGATGGCCTCCCGCCCCAGCCGCCCGGCGAAGTCCAGCGCGGTGTGCAGGTCCATCGGGGACTCGTCGGGCGTCTTGTGACAGATCGAGGTGTCGGAGGGCGGCCGGCCATCGGTGGCGCTCAGCACCTCGTCGACGAAGACGCCGTACAGCATGAACTCCGAGACGTGCAGCCGCGAGCCGAAAGCCTCGATCCAGTGCCGCCCGGTGGTCTGCCCGAGCCTGTCCTGCAGCTTGCGCACGGTGGGCGGGTGCCAGAAGGTCAGCGGGCTCATGTAGTCGGGCAGCGGCGGCTGCGGCGGCGGCGGGAGCCGCAGCAGGTCGCGGGCGACGTGATGCCACACGAGGTGCCTCGGCATCTGCGCGTGCACCCCGCCCTCCAGCCGATGCAGCACCATCCGGCCGTCGACCAGCGCCCGCGCGGCGGTGACCGGGCGGACCAGCACCACGTCCGAGTCGGCCACCAGCACCACGTCGGTGTCCATGGCGGCGGTGGCGGCGAGCTTGATGATCTGCTGCATCACCCAGCCGCGGACCGGCGGCCACGGCCGGCGCACGTTGATCCACATACCCATGCGCGGCACCTGGACGTAGCGCCTGGGCAGGAGCTCCTCCACCGTCCAGACCCGGCAGCGCGGTCCCGCGTACGGTGTGAACAGCCGGCGGTCAGGACGCGGCACGATCACGTGATGCACCGTGCCGGAAGGGGTGAAACGCAGCACGGACCGGTGCAGGTCACCGAAATGATCGGCGTCAGGGCCGTAGCTGGGAGTCACGACGGCCAGCGTCTTCACGCCCGGTCTCCCGGCGCACAGCACTCTTCCACGGTTCACCTCTCGCGGACGCCTCCATCGGCCCACGGTGTATCGACGCCGGACATTGGCACGTTACAGAAACAGGTAACACCGCCCACCTCGGTATCGATTGCCTGAAGAGGGGTGAGGCGTGCCTGGGGGGCTGAAGTGGACTTGTGGCAGGCGATCTCCGTTCTCGTCCGCCGCTGGTACGTGGCACTCTCGGCACTGCTGCTGACGATCACCGCCGCGTACGGCATGTACGCCACGATCCCCACCCAGTACGTCTCGACCACGCTGATGGTGCTCACGGTGCCGACCAGCGGCTCCTACCGGATGCCCCAACCCAACCACCCCAATCCGCTGGTCAATCCCCTGCTGAACTTCGACGGCGGCCTCAACATGACCGCCTCGATCATGGTGCAGGTACTCGGCGGCCCCGAGGTGGCGGGCCAGCTCGGCGTGCACGAGGACTCCAAGACGACCTACGTGGTGCACAACGGTCACCCGAATCCGGAGCTGCTGATCAATGCGCCGTTCGTGGTCATCGAGGGCACGAGCCCGTCGCCGCAGGACGCCAAGAGGATCGTCGAACGGGTCGCCGAGCGCGCGCAGGTCGAGCTGAAACGCCGGCAGCAACTGCTCGGCTCGCCACCGGAAACCTTCATCGTCCTGACCCCGATGATCGGGCCCACCGAGCCTCAGGCCGAGCGCGGCGGCAAGACCCGCACCGCGGCGGTCGTGCTGGCGCTGGGCCTCATGGCCGCCCTGGGCGCCTCGTACGCCACCGAGAGCGTCATGACGGGGTTGCGGCGCCGTCAGGAGCAGCCGCCGCCCAGCCAGGCCGCCGCTCCGGCGGAGGAGGCGGTGCTGCCACGATGAGCGTCGTCATGCGGTCCCCGCGGGACGTGCGCGGCGCGGACAGCGCCACCCTGTGCGCCGTCTTCGTCGTGGTCCTCATCCTGGTGCCGGCCCGGCAGGTCATCGGCGGCCTGCCCTTCGACCTGACCTACGCCGAGGCCATCGGCCTGATCGCCGCGGCCTGGTGGTGCTGCGCCCACCTGACCAGCACGCTCGGAGCCGCCAAGGGCCCGAACATGGTCCGGTACGCCATCTACTTCTACGTGATCACCTTCCTGGTCACCTACGCCTACACCACCGCCGGCTTCCTGCCCTCCTACGAGCTCGCGCTGTCGGACCACGTCCTCGTCATCACCGTCGGGGTCGTCGGGATGGCGCTGCTCGCCGTGGACGGGATGTCCGGGCACGACCGCCTGGACCTGGTGCTGAAGACCCTCGTCGTCGCGGGCGCCATCATGGGCGTGATCGGCGGGCTGCAGTTCCTGTTCTCCTTGGACCTCACCCAATACCTGCAGATGCCCGGCTCCCGCCTGCGGACGGTCGAGGAGACGATCCTGCAACGCAACGGGGTCAACCGGGTCGCCTCGACGGCCACGCACCCCATCGAGTTCGGCGTGGTGTCGGCGATGGTGCTGCCGCTCGCCCTGCACTACGCCTTCGACGCCTGGGAGCGCGGCGCGCCCGCGCTGCGCTGGTGGTTCCTGTGCGCGCTGGTCGCCGGCGGGATGGCGTTCTCGGCCTCCCGTTCGACGGTGCTCGGTCTGGTGGCGTCGGGGCTGATCCTGCTCGCCGGCTGGAACAAGTCCCGGCGCCTGCGGGCGGGGGCGGGGCTGATCGGCTTCCTGGTGCTGCTGCGGCTGTTCGTCCCCGGCCTGCTCGGCGCGATCATCGGGTTGTTCAGCAACCTGGACAACGACGAGAGCCTGCGCTGGCGGACCAACGACTACAGCAGCGCGCTCGCCGAGTTCGCCCGGCACCCATGGCTCGGGCGGGGCAACGGCACCTGGTTCCCGCCGCACCATCCCGTCTTCGACAACCAGTACCTGCTGACCGCCGTGCAAGGCGGCGTCTTCGGACTGCTCGGCTTCGTCGGGCTCTTCGTCATCGGCATGCTGGCGGCGTTGCGTGCGAGGCGGATCAGCACGGACGCGCGTACCAGGGATCTCGGCCTGACGCTGGCGGCGGCGCTGGCCGTGCCCCTGCTCGGCTGCGCCACCTTCGATCTGAACTCCTTCACCACCGCGAACTCGCTGGCGTTCCTGCTGATCGGGCTGGCGGGCGCGCTGCTGCGCCTGGTACGCCGCGACGCTAGGGCGAGAGAAGCCGTAGCGCCTCCTTCCACGAACCCGCGGCCAGGTCCCGTGCGCTGATCGCGGTGACCGGCAGCGGCCAGGCGATGGCGAGGTCCGGATCGTCGTAGCGCACCGAGACGTCCTCCGCCGGGTCGTGCTCCCTGTCGATCCGGTAGCAGACGTCGGCCTCGCTGAGCGCCTGGTAGCCGTGCAGCAGGCCGGGCGGCACGTACAGGTGGACGAAGTCCCGGTCATCGAGCGTGACCGTCATCTGCCGGCCGAACGTGGGGGAGTCCGGCCGGGCATCCACCAGCACGTCGAACACCGCACCACGGGCGCATCTGACCAGCTTGGCCTCGCCGCGTCCGCTCCTGCCGTGCAAGGCCCTGACGGCGCCGGCGACCGTGCGCGACTGGCTGTCCTGGACGAAGGCGGCGGGGTCCAGCCCGTGCTCCTTCGCGAGGGCGGCGTCGAACGTCCTGGTGAACAGGCCGCGTTCGTCACGGTGCGGGGTGGGGGTGAACAGCAGTGTCCCGGCCAGCGGGCCGCGTTCCACTCTCATAGGGCCATCTTGGCCGTACGGACGTAACGGATAAAGCTTTGCTCCGATGACAAAAAGGAAGGACTGACGGCCAGGCACGTCAAGCCCGAGGAGGGGTGAGGACATTCCCGTGGACCGCTCCTCCGCAAGGAACGATCCAGCGTCCCGTGCGCGGGTGGGGGCCATCGAGGTCATGGCGCTGAGCGAGGCCGAAGTCGCCGAGCACGTCACCCACGCCTGGCGGAACGGCACGGGCGGTGCGATCGTGACCGCCAACGTGGACATCGTCCGGGCCGCGACCCGCGCTCCCGAGCTCGCCGCGCTGGTGGCCGAGTCCGAGCTGGTGGTGGCCGACGGCATGCCGGTCGTCTGGGCCGCCAGGCTCGCCGGGGCGCGTCTGCCGGACCGCGTCACCGGCGCGTCGCTGGTCTTCACCCTCGCCGCGAGCGCCGCCCGCGAGGACCGCTCGATCTTCCTGCTCGGAGGAGAGCCGGGAGTGCCACAGAAGGCCGGCGAGGTGCTGGCCGCGCGCTATCCGGGCCTGAAGGTGGCGGGATCGTACGCGCCGCCCTTCGGCTTCGAGCACGACTCGGGGGAGCTGGAGAAGACCGTGTCGCTGGTCCGCGCGGCCGCACCCGACCTGGTGCTGGTGGGGCTCGGCTTCCCCAAGCAGGAACGGCTCATCGCCGTGCTCCGCTCCGAACTGCCGTACGCCTGGTACCTGGGCTGCGGCGCCGGCATCCCCATGGCGGCCGGGCACTTCAGACGAGCGCCGCGCGCCCTGCAACGAGCGGGCGCCGAATGGCTCTTCAGGCTCGCGCTGGAGCCGCGCCGCCTCATCCGCCGCTATCTGCGCGACGACCTGCCCTTCGCGTTCGTCCTGCTGGCCGGCGCCGCCTGGCGGCGTCTGACCGCGGACCGCCGTCCCTGACTCCCGACAGATTGGCCACCGCCGATGAGCGTGCCCGCGATCGACCACCCCGCGCTTGCCGTCGTCATCGTCACCTACAACAGCGGCGAGGTCATCGAGGAGTGTCTGGCCAGCCTGGCGCCGGCCCTGCGCGGTGCCGGCGCCACCAGGACGATCGTGGTGGACAACGACTCCCGCGACGACACCGTGGCCAAGGTGCGCGCCGCAGGGCCCGGCGTGGAACTGGTCAGGACCGGCCGCAACGGCGGATTCGCCGCCGGCGTGAACGCGGGCGTCGAGGCGGCCGCCGGCTGCGACGTCCTCGTGCTCAACGCCGACATCAGGCTCCGGCCCGACTCCGTACGCCTGCTGCGTGAGAAGCTGCGCGAGCCGGGAGTCGGCATCGCGGTGCCCCGGCTGACGCACGCCGACGACAGCCTTCAGCTCACGCTGCGCCGCAGCCCCACCGTGCTGCGGGCACTCGGCGAGGCGCTGCTCGGCGGGCTGCGGGCGGGCAGGTACGCGCCCCTCGGCGAGCTGGTGGTCGACCCCCGTGCCTACGACCGGCCCGCCTATCCCGAGTGGGCCACCGGCGCGGCCTGGCTGGTCTCCCGCGACTGCCTGGACACCGCGGGCCTCCTCGACGAGCGGTACTTCCTGTACTCGGAGGAGACCGAGTACATGCTGCGCGTCCGCGACCACGGCTTCTCCGTCGCCTACGAACCACGGGCGCGGGCCGTGCATCTCGGCGGCGAGCAGGACAGGTCCAGCCCTCTCTGGACGATGTCCGCGCTCAACCGTGTCCGGCTGCACCGCGAGCGGTACGGCCGGGTTCGCGCACAGTTCATGCGCCTGGCCGTCGCGCTGAACGAGGCGCTGCGGGCCGTGGCACGCGGCCGGCGGGGCGGCACCCGCCACCGGCAGGCCCTGCGCGAGCTGATGACCATGCCCGAGTGGCCCGCCCAGGCCGGGGCGGCGGCGGAGCCGCCGCCTTACGTCTGCTTCTCCGCCCAGGACTGGTGGTACCACAACAGGTCGCACTCGGACTTCCAGCTCATGCGGCACCTCGCCGGCTCGCGCCGCGTCCTGATCGTCAACAGCATCGGCATGCGCATGCCCACGCCCGGCCGTACGAGATTCGTGGCGAGGCGTATCGTCAGGAAGCTGCGCAGTGTGGCCAAGTTCGTCCGGAAGGTCGAGCCGCGCTTATGGGTCATGTCACCCTTACCGCTGCCCCTCTACCGAAGCCCCTGGGGCCGGGCACTGAACGCGCGGCTGATCAGGGCCCAGGTACGGGTGGTCTGCGCCCTGCTGGGCCTGCGCCACCCGGTGATCATGGTGACGATCCCGACCGCCTGGGACGCCGTGCGCCCCATGAGCCGGCGCGCCCTGATCTTCAACCGCTCCGACCGCCACTCGGACTTCCCCGAGTCCGACCGCGCCACCATCGAGTCACTCGAACGTGCCCTGCTGGAACGTGCCGATCATGTCGTCTACGCCAGCCGGGCGCTCATGCGCGCGGAGGCTCCGCTGACCGGGACGCGGGCGCACTTCCTCGACCACGGCGTGGACCTGGAGCTCTTCACCCCCGTGCCCGAGAACAAGCAGCCGGACGACCTGCTGGCCATCCCCGGCCCGCGCATCGGCTTCTTCGGCGCGCTGGACGACTTCGTCGTCGACTTCGAGCTGCTCGAACGGGTCGCCGTGGAGCTGCCGGAGACGTCGATCGTGCTGATCGGCGACGCGAACGGTGACATCGGGCGGCTGACGAAGCATCCCAACGTCCACTGGCTCGGCTTCCGTCCCTACCAGGTCATCCCCGCGTACGGCTCCGGCTTCGACGTCGCGATCATGCCCTGGCTGGCCAATGACTGGATCAGGCACGCCAATCCGATCAAGCTCAAGGAGTTCCTGGCACTCGGCCTGCCGGTGGTCAGCACCGGCTTCGACGAACTGGCCCACTACGCGGGCCGGGTCAGGGTGGCCGCCACCCCGGAGGAGTTCGTCGAGGCGATCAGAACGAGCCTGGCCGACGGCCCGCCACAGTCAGCGGCGGCGCTGCGCGCGTCACTCGCCGACGCGTCCTGGGCGGGCCGGGCCGCCGCGCTGGCGGCGCTGACCGAACGGGCCCCCGGATGAGGCGGGCCACGCTGGCCAAGGTGGCGACGGTCGTGACGGCCGCCGCCCTCTCCGCCGGGGGCTGGATCTGGCTGCGGGACCATCCGGCGCCGCCCGCTCCGGCGTCGATGACGGCCGCCGGCATGTCCCTGCGTCCGGTGCCCTGGGAAGGCGGCCAGGACGCGTACGCCGCCTGGCCACGGGTGGTCGAGGCGGGCTGGACCGAGCCGTCGTTCTTCCCCGTGGGGCTGTGGTTCGCCGAGGTCCGCACGAACGAGCACGTCGCCGCGGATCGGGCCATGGGCGTCAACACCTACCTCGAGCTGACCCGCGGCAGCCGTCCCCGTCTGCTGCGCAAGGCCGGGATGACCGCGTTGACCACCGAACGCGCGCCGGGCACGGGCACGGAGACCGTGGGGGCCACGCTCGCCGGCAAGGCCGACGAGTGGGCGGGCATCGGCCGGGCCGACTGGAGCGGCAAGGCCGGGCCCACACCGTGCCGGCCGAAGCTGTCGTACTGCGGTTACACGGTGCTGGACACGCTCGCCGAAGAGCTGCCCGGCCGGAACCGTCCCGTCTACGTCACCTTCGGCAAAGGCGTCGTTCACCAGGCCACCGAGGAGCAGGGCGGCAAATTCGTCAACGGCTACGCCGACCTGATCGGCGTGGACGTGGCCTGGTACACCGACGAGAACGTCTGCGCCGAGGCCGCCCGCTGGCGGCAGCTTCCCCTCGCCCAGTGCCGCGTGGCCGCCAATTACGGCGCGACCGTGGACCGGATCAGGGAGCTCGACGCCCTCGACGGCCGGCGGAGATCCGTCTTCGCCGTCATCTCCCTCGCCGGTCTGTCCCCGGGCCAGGTGGGCGGCGCGGTGATGAGCTCGCTCATCCACGGCGCGCGCGGCATCGTCTACGACGCCCACAGCCGGGGGTCGCGCTGCGCGAGCGACAACCTGCTGCGCAGCGCCTGCGGCGCGCCCGTGAGGAAGGCCGTGACCGAGCTCGGAGCGCTGATCGGACGGCTCGCTCCCGTGCTCAACGGCCAGTCGTACGCCTACGACTTCGCGCCGGAGCTGGACACCATGCTCAAGGAGCACGACGGTGCCTACTACCTGTTCGCCATGCTCGGCCGCGGTACGGCGAGCGGCCACCACACGCTCACCGTGCCGGCGAACCTGTCGCCGGCCGGCCGCATCGAGGATCATCTGACCGGACGGCCGGTGAAGGTCGACGGGGAAGGCCGCTTCACCGCGACCTTCACCACCGAGCACGCCTACCACGTCTATCGGATCACCCCATAGCTGGGAGGAACATGGCTTCGCGGAAGGTATCGAAGTGGGTCTTGCTGATTCCGCTGGTGCTGCTGGTCGGCGTGGGCTGGGTCATCGCGCAGGTGGGGGCGACGGCCGAGCGGTTCGACCTGCCGCGGATCCCCTGGGAAGGCGGCCCGGCCTACTACGCCGGCTACCGCGCGCCCAAGGAGGCGGGGTGGACGGACCCGGCGTTCTTCCCGATCGGCGTCTGGTTCGAGTCCGTCCTCGAGGAGCGTGACGTCCGCCTCGACAAGGAGGCCGGGCTCAACACCTACGTCGAGCTGACCGCCAACAGCGACATGAAGCTGATCCGCGAGCACGGCATGTACGCCATGACCAGCAAACCCCTGCCGAGCACGGGCAGCGAGACGGTCGGCTGGCTCCTCACCGACGAGCCTGACATGTTCGCCGGCCCCGGCGACGGCGTCTGGAGCGGCAAGTTCCCCGGCGAGGGCCAGATCTGCGTCCCCGAGAAGCCGCCCTGCGGCTACACGGTGATGCGCACGCTGAAGGACAAGCTCCCCAAGGACGACGGCCGACTGCACTACGCCAACTTCGGCAAGGGCGTGGCCATGTGGGAGCCGGACGCAGAGGCGAGCAAGTTCGTCAACACCTACACCGACGTCCTGTCCACCGACATCTACTGGTACACCGACGCCCACATCTGCTCCGAGGCGGAGCACTGGCTGCAGCAGGCCCGTGACCGTTGCCCACGGGCCGCGAACTACGGCCAGGTCGTCGAGCGGACCCGGCGGCTCGACGCGCTGGACGGCCGCCTCCAGCCGGTCTACGCGTTCGTCGAGGTGGGCTGGCCCGGCGCCAACGGCCGTCAGGCCATCACCGCCGACGAGATCGGCGGAGCCGTCATGAACGCCCTCATCCACGAGGCGCGCGGCGTCATCTACTTCAACCACAGCTTCGGCGGGCCCTGCGTCAGCCAGCACGTGCTGCGCGAACCGTGCAACAAGGACATCCGCGCGGCCGTGACGGAGCTGAACCGGCGGATCACCTCCCTGGCGCCGGTGCTCAACACACAGTCGTACACGCACACCTTCGAACCCCGGCTCGACACGATGCTCAAGGAGCACGATGGCTCCTACTACGTCTTCGCCACCGTGGGGAAGCAGGGCTCGCCGGGTTCGTACCGGTTGCGGCTGCCCGCCGCGCTCGCCTCGGCCGGCAGCGCCGAGGTGCTCTTCGAGAACCGGTCCGTGCCCATCCGTGACGGCGTCATCGCCGACGGCTTCGAGCGGCTGGACTCGTACCACATCTATCGGATCACACCGTGATCAGGTGAGCCGCTCCGCGTACCAGGCGAGGGTGCGACGCAGCCCGTCGGCCAGGCCGACCGTCGGACGCCAGCCGATCAGGTCGAGAGCCGGGCCGGTGTCGGCCACCTGCGTGATGTCCAGCGCCCGATCGGCCACCGCGCCGAAGGGCGGCTCGGCCGTGCTGCCCGCCAGCTCGTAGAGCAGCTCGACCACCTCGCGCACCGAGGTCTCGACGCCCGTCCCCACGTCGAAGGAGCGGCCGACGGCACGGTCGCTGTCCGCCGCGGCGACGAACGCCTCCACGACATCGTCCACGTACACCCAGTCGGCCACCTTGGCGCCGCTGGTCAGGCGCGGCTCCTCGCCCCGCAGCAAGGCCAGCGCCACGTACGGGACCAGCTTGGTGGTGTCGCGTTGCGCGGGCCCGTACACCATGGAAGGGCGCAGGACCGTGCACGGCAGCCCCCACAGCCGCTGGTACAGGTCGGCGTAGCCGGTCGCGGCGTGCTTGGCCATCGCGTACGGCGACGGCGCGGCGGCGTGGCCGTTGCCCGGCCGCGGCTCCTCGATCGAGCCGGTCAGCACGGTCCTGACGGCGTGCGCGCGAGCCGCGTCGAGCACGTTGACCGCGGCGACGAGGTTGCCCGCCAGCGTGATCCGCACCATCGCCGGGTCCCTGCCCCCGTTGACCTCGCTCGCCAGATGGAACACGACGTCGGGCCGTACCGTCCGCACCAGCTCGGCCGTGGCCTCCGCGTCGCGCAGATCCACCTGGTGGACCCCGCCCGCCCGGCTCACGGTGTGGACCTCGGCCCCCAGCGCGGCCAGGCGTGCGGCGAGGTGCCCGCCGATGAACCCCGACGCCCCCGTCACCAGGGCCCGCCTGCCCGTCCACGTCATCAGCGCACCTTCCCCCCGGCCCCCGGCCCCCCACGGCCCGGTCACAGGTGTATCCCGGCCCGCCCGCACGCCGTTACGTCCCCTGGAACGCCGAACGCCGCCGCCCTCGCAGGGGGCGGCGGCGTTCAGAGGCGGTTTCAGCTGATGCGCCAGGTGTCTCCACCCATGAGCAGGTCGCTCAGGTCGCCGGGACCCTTCTGCGCCACGGACTCCTCCAGCTGCTCGGCCATCAGCGACTCGTAGGACGGCCGGTCGACGCTGCGGAAGATGCCGATCGGCACGTGCTCGAACGCCGGCTCGTCGAGCCTGCTGAGCGCGAACGCCACCGACGGGTCGGGGCTGTGGGCGTCGTGCACGAGGATCTGGTCCTCGCTCACGCTGTCGCGGGCCACGACCTCGATGCCGCCGGCCGGGCCGCGTACGACGGCCTTGCTCGCGCTCACGATCGGCTGGCCGTGCTCGAGCCGCAGCGTGATGTCGTCGCGGACCTCAGGGTCCTTGAGCTGCTCGAAGGCGTTGTCGTTGAAGATGTTGCAGTTCTGGTAGATCTCGACCAGCGACGTGCCGCGGTGGGCGGTCGCCTCGCGCAGCACCGACTGCAGGTGCTTGCGGTCGGAGTCGATGGTGCGGGCCACGAACGACGCCTCGGCGCCGATGGCCAGCGAGATCGGGTTGAACGGCTTGTCCAGCGAGCCCATCGGGGTCGACTTGGTGATCTTGCCGACCTCGGAGGTGGGGGAGTACTGGCCCTTCGTCAGACCGTAGATCCGGTTGTTGAACAGCAGGATGTTGAGGTTGACGTTGCGCCGCAGCGCGTGGATGAGGTGGTTGCCGCCGATCGACAGCGCGTCACCGTCACCCGTGATCACCCACACGCTCAGGTCGGGCCTGCTGGCCGCGAGTCCGGTCGCGATGGCCGGCGCCCGCCCGTGGATGGAGTGGAAGCCGTAGGTGTTGAGGTAGTAGGGGAAGCGCGACGAGCAGCCGATGCCGGAGACGAACACGATGTTCTCGCGCTTCAGCCCCAGCTCGGGCAGGAAGCTCTGCACCGCGGCCAGGATCGCGTAGTCACCGCAGCCCGGGCACCAGCGCACCTCCTGGTCGGACTTGAAGTCCTTCAGGCCCTGCTTCACGTCGGTCTTGGGGACGAGCGACAGGCCCCTCCCGTTCACCAGCTCAGTCACTGTCGATCACGTCCTGGATGACTCCGGCCAGCTCCTCGGCCTTGAACGGGAGCCCGCGCACACGGTTGTAGCTGATCACGTCGACGAGGAACCTGGCCCGCAGCAGCAGCGCGAGCTGGCCCAGGTTGATCTCGGGCAGCAGCACCTTGTCGTAGCGCTTGAGCACCTCGCCGGTGTTGGCGGGCAGCGGGTTGAGGTGGCGCAGGTGGGCCTGGGCGACCTTGCCGCCGGCCTTCCTGATGCGGCGCACGGCCGCGGCGATCGGCCCGTACGTCGAGCCCCACCCGATGACCAGCACCTTCGCCTCGCCGTCCGGATCGTCGACGGCCAGGTCGGGCACGTCGATGCCGGCGATCTTGGCGGCGCGGGTGCGCACCATCAGGTCGTGGTTGTCGGGGTCATAGGAGATGTTGCCGGTGCCGTCGGCCTTCTCGATGCCGCCGATGCGGTGCTCGAGCCCGGCGGTGCCGGGGATGGCCCACGGGCGGGCGAGCGTCTCGGCGTCGCGCTTGAACGGCAGGAACGCGCCGTCGTCGCCGTTTGGCTCGGTGGTGAACGGCTGCGAGATGTCCGGCAGCTCCGACACCTCGGGCAGGCGCCACGGCTCGGAGCCGTTGGCGAGGTAGCCGTCGGAGAGCAGCATGACCGGGGTGCGGTACTTCACCGCGATCCTGGCCGCCTCGACCGCCGCGTCGAAGCAGTCGCTCGGCGACATCGGCGCCACGACCGGCACCGGCGACTCGCCGTTGCGGCCGAACAGCGCCATCAGCAGGTCGGTCTGCTCGGTCTTGGTCGGCATGCCGGTGCTGGGGCCCGCGCGCTGCACGTCCACGACGATCAGCGGCAGCTCGGTGGTGACCGCGAGGCCGACCGTCTCCGCCTTCAGCGCCACCCCAGGGCCGCTCGTGGTGGTCACGCCGAGCGCGCCGCCGAACGCGGCCCCGAGCGCCGCGCCGACGCCCGCGATCTCGTCCTCCGCCTGGAACGTGCGGATGCCGAACCGCTTGTGCTTGGACAGCTCGTGCAGGATGTCGCTGGCCGGGGTGATCGGGTAGGACCCGAGGAACAGCGGCAGCTTCGACTGCACGCTCGCGGCGATCAATCCGTAGGCCAGCGCCTGGTTGCCGGAGATGTTGCGATAGACGCCCGGCGCCAGCCTGGCCGGCCTGACCTCGTACGAGACCGAGAACGACTCGGTCGTCTCCCCGTAGTTCCAGCCCGCCTGGAAGGCCGCGATGTTGGCCTTGGCGATATCGGGCTTACGCGCGAACTTCAGCTCAAGGAACTTGATCGTGTGCTCGGTCGGCCGGTGGTAGAGCCACGACAGCAGGCCGAGGGCGAACATGTTCTTCGACCGTTCGGCGTCCTTTTTGGACAGGTCGAAACCCTCAAGGGCCTTCACGGTGAGCGAGGTCAGCGGGACCGCGTGCACGCGCCACTCGCTGAGCGAGTCGTCCTCCAGCGGGTTGGCCGCGTAGCCGACCTTCTGCAGGTTGCGCTTGGTGAACTCGTCGGTGTTGGCGATGATGTCCGCGCCCTTGGGCAGGTCGCCCAGGTTGGCCTTGAGCGCGGCCGGGTTCATGGCCACCAGCACGTTGGGCGCGTCGCCCGGCGTGAGGATGTCGTGGTCGGCGAAGTGGAGCTGGAAGCTCGACACACCCGGCAGGGTGCCTGCGGGGGCGCGGATCTCGGCGGGGAAGTTGGGGAGCGTCGACAAGTCGTTGCCGAACTCCGCCGTGCCGGCGGTGAAGCGGTCGCCGGTGAGCTGCATTCCGTCGCCGGAGTCACCGGCGAACCTGATGATCACGCGGTCGAGTTGCTGGACCTGCTTCGTCACAGCTCAGTCCTCCTCGACGCGCCACTGCGCGGTTGCCTTAGGCGCGTTCTCTGTTTCCATGCTAGATCCTCGGAAGGTCACGCGTTTGCATGCCACCCAAAGCGGGTAAACGCGGTCGGAGTCAGGTCAGGGTGAGGTGAGAGAGCGACGACACAGCCCGGCGGCCAGCCTGCAGAGGTCTACATGCAGGCGGGCGAACAGGACGGTTCGGGTCACGAGCGCCAACTATACGTCCCCCCAACACGTGCGCTACGTCAGGGGCTGCTTACCCGACAGCTCGTTCCCTGACCTGTACATGCGGCCGGCCTGCATCCCCGCAGAGCCGTACAACTCAGGAACGGTCACCAAGCTGTAACCCTTCCCGCGCAACCTTTTGAGGATGTCCGGAACCGCATCCACGGTTTCCCGATGAATGTCGTGCATGAGAATGATCGCACCTGGATGCGCTTCGCGCACGACCCGGTCCGCGATGTCGGACGCCTCGGTGGCCGTCTGGTCCTTCGGGTCCACGTCCCAGGTGACCACCGAGCAGCCCATCTCACGTGCGACGTCGCGTACCTTCTGGCTCACCGCCCCGTACGGCGGCCGCACCAGCGTGGGCGTCTGCCCGATGACCTCCGACACCGCGTCCGAGGTCTTCCCGAGGGAGTCGGCGACCTTGCTGCTCGGCTGCTTCGACAGGTCCCTGTGGGCCCAGCTGTGGTTGCCGACCAGGTGGCCCTCCATGCTCATCCGCCGGACCAGCGCGGGCTCCGACGCCACGCCGCCGCCGACCGTGAAGAACGTCGCCCGCGCCCGCCGCTCCGCCAGCAGGTCGAGGAGCCGTCCCGTGTACGGGCCAGGGCCGTCGTCGAACGTCAGCGCCACGCACTTGCGCTTCGCGCAGTCCACGTTGCCCGCCCGGTTGCTGACCGCGTCTGGGCTGCTCGTGGCCGCGAAGCCGGGGTTCACCGGGTGCGCCGACCGCCTGGCCGCCTCCCGCACCGCCTGCTGCGCCCGCCGTCCCAGGTCCGACAGCAGCGGCGCCACCTGCTGCGCCGGTACGGCCACCGCCACCCGGCCGAGCGAGCACCTGCCGACCTCGCAGTCGTCGAACTCGACCACCAGGTCGCCGTTCCTGTTGAACGCCATGGAGTCGAACGTGTCCGCGTCGGCCGTCACCCGGCTGCGCTCCACCTGCGCGCCGCGCTCCGCGAGCGCCTCCTTGACCAGGGCCGCCAGCCTGTCGAGCGCCGGCCTGCCCGCCAGCAGCCCCGTCGATCGCGCGGCCTTGCCGCTGCGCGGGTCGAACCAGTACGTACGCGTGGAGTTGCCCCAGTTCGTGCCCAGAAACTCGCCGGTCCGCAGGCGCACCCCGACCGCCTCGGGGGAGGTGGCGGCGAACTGCCACTCCACGTTCAGCTCCGGCTTGGGGAGGATGGGGGCCTCGCCGCGGGTCGTGCGCCTGAAGTCCTTGAGCTGCCGCTCCGCGCCGGCCTTGAGCATCCGGTTGAGTGCTGGGGCGCCGGCCAGCACCGGGTACTTGATGTGCACGTATCTGCCGGCCGTGGAGTCGCCTTCCGTGACGGTCGCGGTGGACAGGCCGACGACGGTGGCGGGATCGACGAAGTCGATCAGCGTCGGCTCTGCCGGGACCATGATGTTCCTCCCGTTGGAGGCGGCGGCGAGGCCGCAACCGGAGGCCGAGAGGGCCAGCAGAGCGATTCCCGTACCGAATCGCGATTTGTGCATGCTTGTCAGGTTATGGGTGCGATCTTCCGGTTTACCCGGATTTTGTGTGATCAGTCCGGACAATTTGACCGCTCTGGGCACCCGTCACGTCCAGCTGAGCACCCGCTTCCGCCACGCGTACAGGATCCCCAGCGCGATGAACCCCAGAAAGACGAACATCTCCACCAGCGTGGTCAGCCCGTACCCAGGCGCGTCGAACACCGTCGCCCACGGGAAGAGGAACACGGCGTCCACCGCGAACACCACGTACAGGTACGTGAACACGTAGTACCGAACCTGCGACTGCGCCCACCCCTCACCCACCGGGTCGACCCCGCACTCGTAGGTGGTCAGCTTCTCAGGAGTGGGCCGCGACGGCCGCAGCAACCGATTGGCGAAGAGCGCACCGGCGACGATCGCCACACCGATGGCAAGCAACGCGGCCACCAGCACATAGGAGCCGAAGTAGCCGTCCATGCCCGGATCGTAACCCGCCCCCGGCCCCCAACCCACCCCCACTCACCAACCTCGATTTCGTACTTCCTTCAACCGCCTCAGCCCTCACCCCACTCTCACCAACCCCTCCCGCACCACCCTTCCTTTGCCTGTCCTGTGATCCGCGCAAGAATGGCTGTATGGCAGCAACGGACCTCCCGATGCCCACAGTGGGCCCGGTTTCGCGCTTGGCGCCCAAGCCCATGCGCTTCATCCTCAACTGGGGCCGCCGCTACTCGCTGTGGGTGTTCAACTTCGGGCTGGCCTGCTGCGCCATCGAGTTCATCGCCGCCTCGACCAGCCGCCACGACTTCATCCGCTTCGGCGTCATCCCGTTCGCGAACGGCCCCAGGCAGGCCGACCTCATGATCGTCTCGGGCACGGTCACCGACAAGATGGCCCCCGCGGTCAAGCGCCTGTACGAGCAGATGCCCGACCCGAAATACGTGATCTCGTTCGGCGCCTGCTCCAACTCCGGCGGCCCGTACTGGGACTCCTACTGCGTCACGAACGGCGTCGACCAGATCATCCCCGTGGACGTCTACGTCCCGGGCTGCCCGCCCCGCCCCGAGGCCCTCCTGTACGGCATCACCAAGCTCCAGGAGAAGATCGCCGGTGAAAAGCTGACAGACCGCTACACCTGGTCCCGCTCCCACGCGGAGGACCCGTCCGGCGGCCAGGCATGAGCGCCGACCTCACAGCCGGCATCGAGGCCCATTTCGGCGACCACGCCGAGGTCACGGAGTCCTACGGCGACACCACCATCGACGTGCCCCCGACAGACTGGACGAACCTCCTCGAATACGCCCGCGACACCCTCGGCCACGCCTACTTCGACTGGCTGACGGGCGTCGACGAGCCTCCCGACACGTTCGCGATCGTGGCCCACGTCTACAACCCGGACACGCGACGCAGGCTGCTCCTCCGCACCCACGTTCCCCGCGACAACCCCCACCTCCCCACCGCCGTCCCCGTCTACCGGGGGGCGAACTGGCACGAGCGCGAGACGTACGAGATGTTCGGCGTGATCTTCGACGGCCACCCCAACCTCGTCCCGCTCCTGCTCCCCGACGGCTTCGAAGGCCACCCGCTGCGCAAGGACTTCATCCTGGCCGCCCGCGTGGCCAAGCCCTGGCCCGGCGCCAAGGAGCCCGGCGAATCGGGACACGGCGCCCCGAGCCGCCGCAAGACCCTTCCGCCCGGAGTTCCAGCCGACTGGGGGCCGCCCGATGCTTGAAGTGGTGCTGAGCTTCGTCGTCATCCTCGTCGTGTTCCTGGTGCTGCCGCTCATCGTCGGTCAGACGGAGCACAAGGTCATGGCCCACATGCAGTCGAGGCTCGGCCCCATGTACGCGGGCCGCTTCCACGGCTGGGCGCAGCTCATCGCCGACGGCGTGAAGTTCGCCCAGAAGGAGGACATCATCCCGGCCGCGGCCGACCGCCGCATCTTCATGATCGCCCCCGGGGTGGCGCTGGTTCCGTACCTCCTCGTCCTGATCGTCATCCCCATCGACCGCGGCCGTGCCGCCGTCGACCTCGACCTCGGCCTGTTCTTCGTCCTCGCCGTCATGGGCGTCGGCGTGCTCGGCTCGATCATGGCGGGCTGGGCGTCGGCCAACAAATACTCCGTGCTCGGCGGGATGCGCTCCGCGGCCCAGCTCATGTCGTACGAGCTGCCCCTCGTCCTCGCCGCCTCCTCGGTCGCGATGGCGGCCGGCACCCTGTCGCTGTCGGGGATCGTCGAGGTTTGGCAGTGGTGGTGGCTGCCGTGGCAGGCGATCGGGGGCATCGTCTTCTTCGTGGCCGGCCTCGCCGAGCTGCGCCGCCCGCCGTTCGACATGCCGATCGCCGAGTCCGAGATCATCATGGGCCCGATGACCGAGTACACCGGCATGCGGTTCGCCCTCTTCATGCTCGCCGAGTACGTCGGCATCGTCGTCCTGTCCTTCCTGACCACCGTGCTGTTCCTCGGCGGCTGGCACGGCCCGTTCCTGCCCGGCTGGCTCTGGACGCTGGTGAAGGTCTTCTTCCTGTCGTTCGTCGTGATCTGGCTGCGCGTGACGTACCCGCGGCTCCGCGAGGACCAGCTGCAGAAACTCGCCTGGGCGGTGCTCGTCCCCCTGGCCCTCGTCCAACTGGCCCTGACCGGCCTGATCAAAGTCCTGATCTGACCCGGTACGACCAATAATCCAATCTCTTTAGACCGAATTATTGGTCCTTGATACCCCTTCAACCGCCTACGTACGATCACCGTCCGAGAAGGAACGTCCCGTACGGAGGTGTTCACGTGCTCTCAAAGCGCCTGCTCGCGAAATTGGTCGTAGCCGCCGCCATCATCACCACCGGCATCCTGGCCGCCGCCCCCGCCAACGCCGTAACGGACCCGCCCAGCACCGACGGGTACATCTGGTCCAACTGACGGCACCCCGTCCAGCACCGACGGGTACATCTGGTCCAACTGACGGCACCCCGTCCAGCACCGACGGGTACATCTGGTCCAACTGACGGCACCCCGCCCAGCACCGACGGGGACACCTGGTCCAGCTGACCGCACCCGGCGCAGACCAGCTCCCCCGAGAGCCTCCAACCCACGCCCCCTGAAGGTGTCACATGATCTCGAAGAAAACAGCAGCGCAGGTCGTCGCAGCCATGGCGATCACCTTCGCCGGCATCATGGCCGCGAGCCCGGCCGATGCCGTCACCGATCCACCCAGTGGCGGCCAGGTCGGCACCAACGGCTTCACCTGGTCCGACTGAGAGCGCGGCCGGCGGGCATCGCGCCAGGCAGGTCAGCGGACGATGGCCAGCATCACGTCGGAGGCCGACGGACGATCCGTGGGCAGCTTGCTCAGGCAGGCGCCCACGACGTCGCGTAAGCCGGCCGGCAACCGCGACAGATCGGGAGAGTGATTGAGCACCCGATTGAACACCGCCGGCACCGTGTCCTCCCCGAACGCCGGCCGCCCGGTGGCCGCGAACACCATCGTCACCGCCCAGCTGAACACATCGGACGGCGGCCCCACGGTCTCGCCCTTGAGCTGCTCAGGCGACATATAAGGCGGAGTGCCCACCATCCTCCCGGACGTCATCGTCATCTGATCGAGCCCCCGGGCGATGCCGAAGTCGATCACCCGCGGCCCGTCGTGCCCGATCAGCACATTGCTCGGCTTGAAATCCCGGTGAACGACCCCCGCCTTGTGGATGGCCGCCAGCGCCCCGGCTGTGGACAACGCCAGCCGCGTCAGACCGTCCTCATCCCGGGGCCCGTGCTTCCTGACGAGCTGCTCCAGCGACGGCCCGTCCACGTACTCGCTGACGATGTACGCGTGCTGCCCGCCGATGTTCACGTCGAGCACCCGGGCTGTGGAAAACGTCGCCACCCGCCGCGCCGCCTCCACCTCCCGCGCGAACCTCGTCCTGGCCACGTCATCGACCAGATCGTGCAGCACCTTCACCGCCACCCGCACCCCGTTGGGCGCCATGGCGAGATAGACCGCCCCCTGCCCGCCGCGCCCGAGCTGCCGCTCCACGCGGTAGTGCCCGATCCACTGCGGCTGCCCCAGCGGCCGACGCACGGACGGAGCGGTGGTGCGCTGCCGCACGTCGACAGGGGGATGAGGAGTCGGAGTCGGAGTCGGGGTAGGAGTCACAGCCGGAGTGAAAACCGCAGTCATGCGAGCCCTGGCCATGAACGGCACCAGGATCCCTGAGTGGATGACCCCGCCGACCCAGCTGACCAGCAGTCCGATCGTGACGGGCACGGTCAGCGAGGCGGGAGCGTCCTCATAGGGGTAAGCCAGCACGGCGATGGTGAACGACCCGACGGCGATCAGATAGACACACGCCGCTACCCCATGCCAGACGTTACGCAGCCAGAACGCCGCGAACCCCACCGTGAACGGGGTCGCGAAACCGCAGGAGAGCAGCGGCAGACAGGCCCACACCACGGCGGCCGTCCACCGCAGGCCGCTCGGCCGGATCGGATGGCTGTGCTGCATGGCGGAGAGACTATCGCCCTGCCACCCGTTCATATCGGACATGCACACAGCTTGTGGATAACTACCCGCCAGCCTGTGGATAGCTGTGGAAAACCTGGGGACAACCCCCTCCCTCATTCACGTCCAGCCCCAAGTGCGTCATGATGTTGAACATGGGGCGGATACCGGGAGTGGGACTGGCGAAGGGGCTGTCCATCACCCTTCGCCACATGCTGCGCAAATCCGTCACGCAGCAATACCCCGAGGTCAAGCCCGACCTGCCGCCCCGCAGCCGCGGCGTCATCGCGCTGGTCGAGGAGAACTGCACCTCGTGCATGCTCTGCGCCCGCGAATGCCCCGACTGGTGCATCTACATCGACTCGCACAAGGAGACGATCCCGGCGCCTGAGGGCGGCCGCGCCAGGCAGCGCAACGTCCTCGACCGCTTCGCGATCGACTTCTCACTCTGCATGTACTGCGGCATCTGCATCGAGGTCTGCCCGTTCGACGCGCTCTTCTGGTCCCCGGAGTTCGAGTACGCGGAAGGCGACATCCGCAACCTCCTCCACGAGAAGGACAAACTGTCCACCTGGGTCCAGACCGTCCCCCCGCCGCCCGCTCACGACCCAGGCGCCGAGCCCCCCAAGGAACTGACCACAGCCCGCCGCCCACCCCGCCCCACCACCCCCAAGAGAGACCAGCCACCCGCGGCCAAGCGCACCCCAACCCCGGAGAAGGCCTCAATTCCCAGCAGGGAAGAGGGAACCACGGCAACTTCCGGCACAGACCAGGGCACAACGGTGGCTTCCGGCCCAGACCAGGGCACAACGGTGGCTTCCGGCCCAGACCAGGGCGCCACACCGGCAGTAGATGCGGGGCCCACGCAGGGCACCACGCCCGCCGAACAGGGCCCCACCGCCGGGCCGTCCCGCCCGGGCGGCCGGCCTCGCCGCGCCATGACGAACGTACGAGGAATCCGCCCTCCAGGCGCCCTCCCGTCGAAGGACGAACCCTCCGCAGGCCCAGCCCCGCAGCCCCCATCGCCCGCAGAAGAGGCAAAGGGCCCCGCGCCAGAAGCGGACCAGCAGCCCGCGCCTCAAGACGAGCAGTCCGCACCTCAAGACGAGCAGTCCGCACCTCAAGAGAACCCCGCACAGAAAGACCGAGAAGGGCCTTCATCCACAGGCGAGCCGCCTCCCGGCGAGTTGTCCACAGCCGAGGGCGAGCCGCCGCCGAAGCCCGATCAGCAAGGGCAGACTTCTGCCGCGAGCCGCCGCCGGCGCAGGATGGCCGATCCACGGTCCATCCGGCCCCCAGGGCGGCTCGGTCCTGACGAGTCGGAGGAGTCCGAGGAGGAGTCGTGACCGAGGCGGTGCCCTCCTACCTGTCACCCACCGGGCAAGAGATCGTCTTCTTGCTGCTGGGAGCGGTAGCGGTTGGATCGGCGCTGCTCGTCGTCATGACCAGGCAAATCGTCCACGCGGCCCTCTGGCTCGTGGTCTGCTTCGGCGCGCTCGCCGGGGGCTACCTCGTTCTCACGGCGGAGTTCGTGGCCTGGGTCCAGGTGCTCATCTACGTGGGCGCGATCATCGTGCTGCTCCTGTTCGGCATCATGCTCACCCGCGCGCCCATAGGCCGCTCAGCCGACCTCGACAGCGGCAACAAAGTGGTGGCGGCCGTAGTGGCGGTGGCGACGGCGGCGATCCTCGTCACGGTCGTGATCGACGGCTTCCGTACGGCCTACACACCTCTGACCCCGGGCCCCGGCGCCGCCAAGGAGCTGGGCGCCAGCATCTTCGCGACGTGGGTCCTACCCTTCGAGGCACTGTCCGTCCTCCTGCTGGCAGCCCTGATCGGCGCCATAGTCCTGTCCCGCACCGACATCCCGGGCGCCCCCGACCGCACCTCCGCACGGCAGCAAGGAAACAACGGCCCCGCCCTCACACCTGGCAGCCGGCAGAGCCCCTCACCATCCGACGGACCCGAGCGCAGCACATCCTCGGACCAGGCCGTGCACGACGTGTCATCCGACGAGAGCGTGAACGGCCCGGCACCCGACGAGGCCGCTGCGGACGGCGCACCACCCGACAAGACCGGGGGTCAGTAGTGCACATCGTCTACCCGGCGGTCGTCTCCGCGCTCCTGTTCTCCATCGGCGTCTACGGCGTGCTCGCACGGCGCAACACGATCCTCGTCCTGATGTCGGTCGAGCTGATGCTCAACGCCGTCAACCTCAACCTGGTCGCGTTCGACGTGTGGCTGGGTGACCGGCTGCACAGCGGCCAGGTGCTCACTCTCTTCGTCATCGTCATCGCCGCCGCCGAGGTGGGCCTGGGCCTGGCCATCGTGCTCGCCCTCTACCGCAACCGGCAGACCATCGACCTGGACCACCTCCGTGCCCTCACCGAACCCGCCGACGACGACACCCGCACCCCGGCCGGCCACGCCGGCACACCCCACGAGGTGGGGGACGGTCGTACGAGTCCACCCGACGGTCGCCCCAGCACGACGGCCGAGCCCGCGAGACCGGCCGGCCACACCAAGGACGACTCCGAGCGCCCCGTCAACCGAGGCGGTGGTAAGCGATGACGACCTTCCCCCTCCTGGCCGTGCTGCTCCCGTTCGCAGCCGCGGCGGCCGGTCTGCTGTTGTCCCGCTGGCGCCCAGGCAGACCGCCGACGACCACCAGACCGCCGACGACCACGACGGGCGCCGACCGGGCGGCCTGGATCGCCATCCTCCCCACCGCGGCAGCAGCCGTCCTGGCGGCCTGGCTGGCCTGGACGCCGGGTTTCAGTTACTTCACGCACACCACCACACCAGCCTCGCCCACCGGCCAGCCCTACGGCACGATCACCACCGGCGGCGTCCCGATCTCCCTGACGCTCCAGGCCGACGCGCTCTCCGCCGTCCTGGGCGTCCTCGTGACCCTGGTGGCGCTGGCCGTACAGATCTATTCGGTCGGCTACCTCAGAGACGACCCGCGCTACCCCTCCTACAGCGCCTTCATCAGCCTGTTCACCAGCGCGATGCTCCTGGTCGTCTACGCGGGCGACCTCCTGGTCCTCTACGTGGGCTGGGAGATCATGGGCCTCTGCTCCTACCTCCTCATCGGTCACTGGTGGGAAGACCGCGGCAATTCGCGCGCCGCGATCAAGGCGTTCCTGGTGACGCGGCTGGGCGACGTCGGCTTCCTGTTCGGCATCTTCGTGCTCGGCATGGGCGCGGGCAGCTTCCGCATCGCCGACGTCCTGGCGAGGGTGCCGGAGATGTCCACGGCGACGGTCGTGACGGCCACGATGCTGCTGCTGGCCGGTGTCGCGGGCAAGAGCGCCCAGGTGCCGCTGCACACGTGGCTGCCCGACGCCATGGCGGGCCCGACCCCGATCAGCGCGCTGATCCACGCCGCCACGATGGTCGCGGCCGGCATCTTCATCGTGGCCAGGCTGTTCCCCGCGTTCCTCGCCGCACGGCCCACGCTCGACGTGCTGGCCGTCATGGCGGCGCTCGGCATGCTGGGCGCCGCGCTGGCCGCCCTCGCCCAGGACGACCTGAAACGCGTGCTCGCCTACTCCACGGTCAGTCAGCTCGCCTACATGGCGGGCGGGCTCGCGGCCGGCTCCGACACCGCGGCCGTCTTCCACCTGCTCACGCACGGCGCGTTCAAGGCGCTGCTGTTCCTGTGCGCGGGCGTGGTGATCCACCACGTCGGCTCCAACCTGATGACGCAGATGGGCGGCCTGCGCAGGGAACTGCCGGTGACGTTCGTGACGATGACGATCGGGTTCGCCGCCCTGATGGGCCTCCCGCCGGCCAGCGGGTTCTTCAGCAAGGACGGCCTGCTCCTCGCGATGGACCGCGCCCTGGCCGGCCCTGGCCTGACCGACGCGGCGGCCCTCCTCCTGTACGGATGCGCGCTCGCGACCGTCGCCGTCACCGGCGCGTACGCCACCAGAGCCTGGCTGCGCACCTTCTTCGGCGAGCCCAGAGCCGTGGCGCTCCCGGAGCCGCCGCCCGGCACCGCCCACGTCGTGGACGTCAGGGAGGCTCCGCGCACGATGCTCGTCCCCGTCGCCGTCCTGGCCGTCCCTGCCCTGCTGCTCGGCTTCGCGGGTGAGCTGCACGTCGCGTTCGGCGTGGCCGCCGTCAGCGTCGTGCTCGCGCTACTCGGCGCGGGCGTCGTCTACGCGTTCTGGCGCAGCGACCCCCTCGCCGACCCGGCCCGCCTCCTGGGGCCGCTGCGGGCGCCGTGCGAGCGGGCGTTCTACGCCGACACCCTGTACGCGGCCCTGTTCGTCCGCCCGATCCTGGCCCTGGCCACGGCGGTCGTGCGGACGGACGACACGGTCGTGGACGGCGCCGTACGCGGATCGGGCAGGTCGGCCCGCGGCCTGTCGGGACTGTTGCGCCTGGCCCAGAACGGCAACGTCCAGCTCTATGTGAGCGGCCTCCTGGCCGGCGTCCTGCTGATCGCGGTGGGGGCGGTGGTGTTCACATGACGCGGCGGACCCGGGCGGTGATGTGCGCATGATGGCCTGGCCCTCGACGCCGATCACGGGGCGATTTCGGGCGGTGGTGTGCAGATGATGGCCTGGCTCCCGGTCGTCCTCCTGGCCGTGCCGCTGCTGGGCGCCCTCCTGCTCCTCCTCGCCCCAGACGCGCTGCGTCCCGTGCTCAGAGCGTACGGACTGGTCCTCTCGGCCGTCACGCTGGTCGCGAGCCTCGTGCTCGTGGCGGCCTTCGACTACGCCCGCCCGGCCGCGATGCAGTTCGAGCTGGACCTGCCGTGGATCCCCGACCTGGGGCTGCGCTTCCACCTCGGCGTCGACGGCATCTCGCTGCCGCTGGTCACGCTGACGGCGCTGCTGACGTTCCTGTGCTTCGTCTACCTCAGCCGGGGACGCGGAGCCGTGGGGGCACGGCCGAGGGCGCTCGTGTTCACGCTGCTGGTGCTCGAAGTGGGCATGATCGGCACGTTCCTGGCCCTCGACCTGCTGCTGTTCTTCGTCTTCTTCGAGATCGTCCTCATCCCGATGTACTTCCTGATCGGCATCTGGGGCGGCGAGGGGCGCAGGGCGGCGTCGGTCAAGTTCATCCTGTACACGCTGCTGGGCTCGGTCGTCATGCTGCTCGGCCTGCTGCTGGTCTGGGCGCAGGCGGGCACGCTGGACATCGTGGCGCTCACCGAGTCCCACGGGGCCGGGATGTCGAGGTCCGTGCAGATCCTGGCGTTCGTGGCGATCGGCGTGGGTCTGGCGGTGAAGACGCCGATGTGGCCGCTGCACACCTGGCTGCCCGACGCCCACACCGAGGCGCCCACCGTCGGCTCGGTGCTGCTCGCGGGCGTGCTGCTGAAGATGGGCACGTACGGTTTCGCCCGCATCGCCATCCCCGTCCTGCCCGAGGGGGCGGCGGCGGTGGCGCCGTGGCTGGGGGCGTTCGCGGTGGTCGGCATCGTGTACGGCGCCCTGGCCTGCCTGGCCCAGCATGACCTGAAGCGCATGATCGCGTACTCGTCGGTCGGCCACATGGGCTTCGTCCTGCTCGGCTTCGCCACGCTCACCCCGGTCGGCATCAACGGCGCACTCTTCGCGAACGTCGCCCACGGCCTCATCACCGGCCTGCTGTTCTTCCTGGCCGGCGCCATCAAAGAACGCCACCACACCGCCGACATGCCCACCCTGGGCGGCGGCCTGCTGGCACGGCTGCCCAGGCTGGGCTCGCTGCTGACGTTCGCGGCGATCGCCTCCCTGGGGTTGCCGGGGCTGGCCGGGTTCTGGGGCGAGATGCTGGCGCTGCTCGGGGCGTTCCAGCCGGGTGCCGGGCTGCCGCTCGGGTTGTTCCGTACGTACATGGTGATCGGCGGGCTCGGCGCGGTGCTGACGGCGGCGTACTTCCTGGTCATGCTGTCGCGTGTCACCCACGGACGGCCGCGCACGGCCGCCGGGACGGAACGGCCGGCGGTGGACGACCGCCTGATGCCCAGCACCGTCCCTGACGAGCGCCCGGTCACCCCGACCACCCCGGACGGGCGTCCGGTCTCGCGGACCACCTCGAACGAGCGTCCGGTCGCGCCGACCACCCCGGACGAGCGCTCGTTCGCGCCGGCCGGCCGGGAGCCCGATGCGGCGGCCACCGGGGACGAACGCGCCGCCGCGCCGAACGGCCCGGCCCGTGACGCGGGGTCCATCCCGGCGTCCATCCCGGCGGCCACCACCGCTGTGCACGGCTCCGCGACCGCGCTGGCGGAGCGTACGGCCCCGGCGCCCGACGTCGAGCCCAGCGAGTGGCTGGCCTGGACCCCGCTGGTGATCCTGACCCTGCTGTTCGGCCTCTGGCCCGGCCTGCTGCTCTCCCTGACCACACCCCCCGTGCAAGCCCTGCTGGGAGCCCTCTCATGATCCAGCAGATCGACTACTTCGTGATCGCACCCCCGCTGGTGCTGGCCCTGACGGCGGCCCTGGTGCTGCTGCTCGACGCGTTCCTGCCGTCCCGCCCGCTCCTGAGTGGCCTGCTGACGCTGGCGGGGGTCGTGATCGCGGCCGGGTTCGTGGTCGCGCAGGCGCTCGGCACAGGCTCGCGGTCGACGTTCTGCGTCCCGCGAAACCTGGGCGGAACGGCGATGACGTGCTCGTTCGTGGCCGACGGTTTCACGCTGGTGTTCGCCGGGCTGGTGCTGGTGGCCGCGGCGGTGGTCATCCTCATGTCGATGACCGAGCTGGCCCGCGGCGGCATCCCCGTAGGCGAGTGGTACTTCCTCCTCCTCTGTACCCTCGTCGGCGCGGTCAGCCTGCCCGCGTCCCGCGACCTGATCATGCTCGTCGTGGCGCTCGAGCTGGTCTCGCTCCCCGTCTTCGCCCTCACCGCGCTCAAACGCTACGACGGCCGCTCGTCGGAGGCGGCGGTGAAGCTGTTCCTGGTGTCGGTGGTCTCGACCGCGATCATGCTGTTCGGCGTCTCCCTCCTGTACGGCATCGCGGGCACGGTCTATCTGTCCCGCTTGTCCGGAGTGTTCGGCGGCCAGGTGGCGGCTCCAGGGGCTCCAGGGGCCATGCCAGAGGGCTTGCCCGCGGTCGTGACGGTCGGCGTGGTGCTCGTGGCCGCCGGATTCGCGTTCAAGATCGCCGCGGTGCCGTTCCATGCGTGGGCGGCCGACGTCTACCAGGGCGCGCCCGTTCCGGTCGCCGCGCTGCTCTCGGTCATCTCGAAGGCGTCCGGATTCGCCGGGTTGATCCTCGTGCTGGTCGCCGCGCTCGGCGGGCAGGCGGACACCTGGGCGCCGATCGTCGGCATCGTGTCCGCGCTCACCATGACCGTGGGCAACCTGCTCGCGATGCGCCAGCGTTCCGCCGTACGCCTGCTGGCCTGGTCCTCCGTCGCGCAGTCCGGCTACATCCTGGCGCCGCTCGCGGTAACGGGCGAGTCCGCGGTGCGGTCGTCCATCGCGTACCTGGTCATCTACGCCGCCATGAACCTCGGCGCGTTCACCGTCGTCATGCTCGTCTCGCGCACCGAGCTCGACGACTACCGCGGCCTGGCGTTCCGGCGCCCGGCGGCCGGGCTGGCGCTGGCGTTCTGCCTGATCTGCCTGGCCGGCCTGCCGCCCGGGCTGGCCGGGCTGTTCGCGAAGGTGTTCGTCTTCCGCGAGATCGTCGCGGGCGGCGCCGGCTGGCTGGCGCTCGTCATGGCCGTCAACACCGTGATCGGCCTCTACTACTACGCCGTCTGGACCGCCCGCCTGTTCGCCCCCGGCGACCGCGCGCCACTCAGGGCGCCCGCCACCGCCTGGTACGCCATGGGCGTGGCCGTGGTGGCGGCCGTGCTGTTCTCGTTCGCGCCGCAGCTCGTGCTCGACGTGTCGTCCCTGTCCTGACCCCCGCGCGTCGCGCTCCGCCCCCATGTGAGCACATTGGGGAACGAAGAGCCGGGTCGTCTTCGTTGGACGTGGTGAACCCGGACCACGAAGGGGGGGGACCTTGCACCACAACGGTCTGCGCACCGCCGTATTGCTCGGCGGGCTGTCGGCGCTGATTCTCGCGGTGGGCGCGTGGTTGGGCGGCGGTACCGGTGTGCAGGTCGCGCTCATGCTCGCGCTGGCGAGCAACGGTGTCGCGTACTTCTTCTCCGACCGCATCGCCCTGTCGGCGATGCGCGCCAGGCCGGTCAGCGAGGTCGAGCAGCCCACCCTCTACCGAATCGTCCGCGAGCTGTCCACCGAGGCCCGCCAGCCGATGCCGCGCCTGTACATCTCGCCGACGGCGCAGCCGAACGCGTTCGCGACCGGCAGAAGCCCGCGCAGGGCGGCCGTGTGCGTCACGTACGGGCTGACCCGGCTGCTCGACGAGTCCGAGCTGCGCGGCGTGATCGGGCACGAGCTGTCCCACGTGTACAACCGCGACATCCTGATCTCCTCGGTGGCGGGCGCGCTCGCCACGATGATCACCTGGCTCAGCTACGTGACCGTGTTCTTCGGCGGCTCCGACGACGACGAGGGGCCGGGCTTCCTCGGCGCGCTGCTGATGATGGTGCTGGGCCCGGTGGCAGCCATGATGGTGCAGATGGCGATCTCCCGTACACGGGAGTTCCAGGCGGACGAATCGGGCGCCCGGCTCACCGGCGACCCGCTCGCCCTCGCCTCGGCCCTCCGCAAGATCGAGATGGGCGCGCGCCGGCTTCCGCTTCCCGAGAACAGCCGCCTGACCTCGGCCTCGCACATGATGATCGCGAACCCGTTCAGCGGCTCCGGCTTCGGCCGCCTGTTCTCCACCCACCCGCCCACCTCGGAGCGGGTCGCCCGTCTGGAGCGCATGGCGGGCTACCGCCGCTGAGGACTACTCGACCGCGGTGATCTTCCGCAGGATCACCGCGAGGTCCTCGGGAAAGACGGTCTCGTCGGTGGCCTCGAGCTCCTCGGCGCTCCACCAGCGGTGCCCGAGCGTCGTGTCCTTCTCGATCTGCTCCATGTGCTCGAACGACACCACCGCCTGCCCGCCGAGCCGGATCGCGAAGAATGCCTGGTCCTGGGTGAAGGCGTAGTCGGCCCACTCGAACTCGACCAGCGCCTCGGCATGCGGCCCCGTGAACTCCTCGACCCGCGCCCGGACGCCGACCTCCTCATACAGCTCGCGCGCCGCCGCCTCCTGCAGCGTCTCGCCGTCCTCCCTGGCCCCGCCGATCGTGAACCAGAACCGCCGCTCCGGCTGAGCCGGATCGAGACCGTGCAGCAGGAGAACGCGGTCATGCTCGTCGATGGGCAGCACGCGCGCCGTGAAGCGACGCAGGGGGATTTTCGTCACGTCTATGGAGCATACGGTCGCAGTCGTACGACGGGACGTACCGGACCGAAAGGGTGCGGTCGCGGTCGTACGGCGGGACGTTTCGGATCGAAACGGTGCGGCCCGAGGCACAAGGCGCGTCGCTGACGGCGCTTCGCCGCCGTCCTGCCGCCGTTGTGCCCCGGATCACGAGCCGGCCCAGCATGCTCTGGCTGACTAGCGGTAGTTCACGAACTGCAGGGCGATGTCCAGATCCTTACCCTTGAGCAGGGCGATGACGTCCTGGAGGTCGTCCTTCTTCTTGGAGCTGACCCGAAGCTCTTCGCCCTGAATCTGCGCCTTGACCCCCTTCGGCCCCTCGTCGCGGATCAGCTTGGAGATCTTCTTGGCGTGCTCCTGGTCGATGCCCTCCTTGAGGGCCACCATCAGGCGGTATTCCTTGCCGGACAGCTTCGGCTCTTCGGCGTCCAGGACCTTCAGCGAAAGCCCACGCTTGACGATCTTCTCCTTGAAGACGTCGAGCGCCGCGTTCGCCCGCTCCTCACTGTTCGCCTTGATCTCGATGTTGTTCTGCCCGGACCAGCTGATGCTGGCCCCCGTACCCTTGAAGTCGAAGCGGTGCCCGAGCTCCTTGACCGTCTGATTGAGGGCGTTGTCGACCTCCTGGCGGTCGATCTTGCTAACGATGTCGAAAGATGAATCGGCCAAAGCACCCATCCTCTCAGCTGCGGTGAACCGGCCCGGCTTCGAACGCACGGACCCAGCGCACGAGCCTAGCCAGCATCGGCCCGCCGTGCAGGACCCCGCCCCCTTGCTCACCCCGTACCCCGACCCTCCCGCTCCCTCCCTTTCACCCCATCCGCCCCCTGCCGCGCAGGGGTGGTGAGCTGGACCGAGATCGAGAGAGCTCCGGCTCGGGACAAACCGGTGTCACGTACACCTCCGAAGTCCGCTATCCTTCTTTCTGTCGCCGCGAGAGCGGATGGCACGGCAGGTTGCCCGAGTGGCCAAAGGGAGCGGTCTGTAAAACCGTCGGCTCAGCCTACGCAAGTTCGAACCTTGCACCTGCCACCAGCAGTAAGTGCAGCTCAGAGGCCCTACGGGGCCTCTTCTGCATTTCAGGGGTGTGCAGCCGGATGCCGCTCTGAGCGGCCCGTTGCCGCAGGTCCCGGAATATGTCCGGAATGGATCTTGGAGTGTTTCCCCTGGTCGGAGGCCATGATCCGGAGGATTCGCGGAACGCGCGGGCGTGGGAACGCATGGGGAACGGCGAAGGGTCCCGGTGGCGTTCCGGGACCCTTCGGGGCGGTGCTGGTTGATCATGCGGGGAGGGCGTCCTCGATCCGCTTGTTGGCGATCTCCTGGTGGCCGTCGAGGCACTTGGCATAGACCCTGAGGAGCACGTCCACGCCGTGCCCGGCTCGTTCGGCCACGTCCGGAGCGGGCACGCCTACGTTCAGCCAGAGGGACACTGCCGCGTGCCTCAGGTCGTACGGGCGCCGAGCGAGCGGTGAGGCGAACTGGGCGGGCGTCAGGGCCAGCTTCCGGGCCTCTTGCCAGACCTCCGTGTAGGCCGTCGAGGCGACGACTCCACCACGCTCGCTGCGGAACAGCCGGCCATCCTCGGCGATGCCGAACTCCTCGATGTGTTGCCGAAGAATCCGAACCAGCTTGGGTGGGATGGGCACCGGCCGGACATCGTCGCGGCCCCGGTGCTTGAGCCCGCGTTCCTCGTGGGCGTCGCCGGTGTCGGTCCACTGGACGTTGACCTCCGGCCGGGAGACATCCACGAGGATGCGGCCCCAGCCAGTTGCCGGAAGATGACAGTCCTGGTGACGGAGCGCCACCGTCTCGCCGGGGCGGAGGGCGGCGTAGTACATGCAGGCGAACATGGCCTGAAGCCGACGCCCGCGGCCCCGCCCGCCCACTGAGGCAACTGCGGCCAGCAATGCCTCAGCCTGACGAGGATTCACCACCACCCGAGGGTCTACGGTCTCCGTGGTCTTGGGCGGTTTCCACTTGACCTTGTGCACGGGGTTGGAGGGCAGTTCCTCCAGCTCCACTGCGTACTCCAGAACAGCGTGAAGGACCGCGCGCTTGCGACGGACCGTGTTGGCGCTCGCGGGCTTGCCGTCGAGGCGGAGGGCGAGGGTGTCGAGCGCCAGACGTACCGTCTTGGTCTCGTTCAGGTCGGTCAGGTCGAGCGAGGCACCTTCCAGCCACCGAAGCGCCTGCTTGCTCTCCAACGGCATATCAGGGCGACGTCTGGCCTCAGGCAGGAGGGCGTACTTGCGCAGGGCCGTACGCAAGATCTCGGCGTCCGGACGGCCGGGGCGGTCCTTCGTGAGAGCGGGCAGGACCGTGGCGAGAGCGTCAGAGATGCTGTCACGTGTCTTGGCCGCCGCGTGCGGCCACTTCATGTCGATGTACGCCCTGACGAAGGCGTAGACGGTACGCGCCTCCTTCGCCTTGAGCATCGACTGAGGCAGGCCCGTCTCCAGGTCGAACAGCTCACCCTTCTTGGCGGCCTGGCGCAAGTCGGAGAGCCAGTTGTTCGCCTGAGCCGACGTGCGGAAGGTCTTGGACTTCTCCCGCGCCGCCACGGTCCAGCGCACTGTGTAGGAGATCGTTTTGCGGTTCTCGCCGGGCTTGGTGGACTTGTTCGGGCGGATGTCCCAGAACTTCACGTCGTATGAGGCGTTCACGCGACCTCCCTCAAGGACTCCAGCCAGATGTTGAGCTCGCTGCGGTAGATGCGGAGTTCGCCGTTGGGCAGGCGGATGCCGTGGGGAGCCTTGCCGATCTCACGCCAGCGGTAGAAGGTGCGTCGGGAGACTCCGCCGAGTTCGTCGAGGACCTGGCGGACGGTCAGTAGTTCGTCGTGCTTGCTCATGCGGCCCTCGCCATGTCCTCGGTTGCCGAAAGATCTTGTCCGGCTGCTCTGGCCTCCAGTTCGCGGAGGTGAGCGCGCCAGCGTTGGCGTTCGTGGACGGAGCGGAGAAGCCTGGCGGCGAGGGGTGGCACGTTTGCGTCACCGGCCGGGACGGGGCGCCAGATGTAGCGATGTGGATCGGTGGGTCCGTCGGTCTGTCCAAGGGCTTCCAGGACCCACGTTCGGCGGTCCTGCTTGTGTTCGGCGAGGGTCTTGTTGCTCCACTTGCGGGAGACCAGGACGCGGCGTCCGGCGTAGCCGAGGTGGTCGGGCTTGTGGGCTTTACCACGGCACCGGCCGGGCTGCATGCCGGACTTGGCTCCCTTGGGCTGGACGCCGTAGCGGAGCCAGTTCGGGCAGGTGGGCGAGCAGGGTTCGTAGCGGAGGGCGTCGAGCATGCGGGCGGCGTGCTCGCGTTGGGCTTGGCCGCCGTCGAGGGCGTCGCCGAGTGACTTGGTCAGGTACTTGGACAGGTAGCGGATGCACTGGTCGGCGTCTGGGGTGCCGGCCAAGACGCCTTGCACGTCGATCTGTTCGCCGAAGCGGATCATGTGGAGGGGTTCGGCGTCCTCGCCTATCGCGTCGAGGGCCTCGTCCCAGGTGGGCAGAACTTCTCCGGTGGCCGGGTCGAGGTAGCCGGCCTGCTCGTCCCAGACGGGTAGGTGGTCAGCGTCGAAGCGTACTTCGTTGGCCTGTGGCCACCAGACCTGGTGGTAGGTGGCGGCGGCGATCTGCTTGATTTCCGCTCGCGGGAGGGTGCCGCGGATGGCCATGTGCAGGTGCGGGGCGAGCCGCTTCTGAGGCTCCACCGAGGCGAAGTACTGCACGTCATAGCCTGCGACGCGGCGCAGGTTCTGCACGAACCGGTCCACGAGCTTGGAGAAGTGCAGGGCGTCTCGGGCGGCACGCCGGTAGTCGTACGCGTCCGGGTAGAGCGGTACGCCGTCGCGGACCTTGCCGTACGAGGGCAGGGTGAGTGTGACGAACAGGGACGGCCGGTAGACCTTGCCGTCGCTGCCCTGGAAGGTGCGTCCCAGGGTGGTGTGGGCCATCTTGCGCTTGGGCAGGTCAGGCGCGTCCTGTCGTCGCCGCGTGGAGCGGGAGCGCTTTGCGGCGGTACGACCGAGGACGTTGCCGCGCATCCCGGCGGCGTTGATCTCCTCGTCCAGGCCGCTGATCAGCTCGTCCAACTCGGCGGTCTCGTGGCCGGCCTTCTCAGCGGCCTCGCGCTGGGCGTGGACATCGGCGCGGAACTCGACCAGCCAGCGCTGTTCCTCGTTCGGCTCGTCCGGGGTAATTGCGGGTTCGGCGTCGAGGTGCCAGCCCTCGCGGCACTGAGCCTTGCGGAGCTGCTTGTTGCGCTTGGCACACGGCGGGCACTTGCTGTCGAAGGTGGCGCCGCACGGAACGTCGATGATCTCCCACTTGCCGGTGTACGTGTCGAGGCGCTTGAGCGGGATGGGCCGGATGCAGACGCCGTGCTGCTTGGCGACTTCCACGAGCACATCCCGAGCCATCGGCATGGACTGGCGTACGGCCCGGGGGAGTGCGCGGTCGTGCGGGTGGGTCATGCGGTCCTCCCTTCGCCGGTGGCTTCGGTCATGAGGGCGCAGAGTCGGTAGTGCTCCCGGTGGGGGTGAGCGTGGATGCGGGAGTGGTGGAGCTCGAAGACGCGCATGCGGGGGAGGTCACGGGCAGTCAGCAGGACCATCAGCGGGCGGGCGGCGACCAGGCTGATCTCATCGGCCGTCCCGTGGAAGCAAATCTTCACGCGGCCTCCCCGAACTGAGCGGCCATGGCGCGGATGTCGGTGTCGGAGACGTAGGCGGCGCGGACCCGGACGGGTTCGGGGCTGGCTTCCAGCCGGACATAGCCGACGCCCGCGCCCAGCTCCGGAATCGGCGAGATGTGATCTGCGAGCGCGCCCCGATCGCGAGCGCCGTCACCGAGGACCATGTCCACCTGTTCGGACTCGTCCAGCCGGAGGGCGATCTTGTCGGGGAACAGGTTGCGGATGTTCATGACCTCTTTGCGCGGGTCTTGGAGGGCGGCCAGGACGCCGACGCCGACCGCGCGGCCCTGTGTGGTGAGGGTGGCCAGCGCGGCGGAGATGCGCTGCCGGAGTTGCCGGTCGGACTGGTACGCGGTCAGGAACGCCACCTCGTCGACCACGACCAGGACGAACGGGTCATCGATGGTGGGGGTGTGGGAGCGCTGGAGACCGGCGAAGCGGGCGGCCCGCTTCTGCATGACGCTCACGGCCTCGTCCAGCAGGTCGGCGCACTCTTCCGGTGTGGCCGCGTACCGATCGCCGAACAGAGTGCGTCCGTAGGACAGTTCCATCAGCTTGGGGTCCAGCGCCCACAACTCGACCAGGCCAGCACGGGCGGCGGGCAGGAGGGCGCGGATGGCGGACCAGATGATTGACCCCTTGCCGGCTCCGGTCGCGCCCGCGACGAGGACATGGGTGCCGTGCACTTTGAGCCGCCATGGCCGCCCGTCCTCTTGCTTGCCGATCTCGACCGGCTCCACGGTCGGTTCCTGCGGTATGGGAAGCGCCGGGAGGGGCGAGGAGAGTGGATCGCTGCGCGGAAAGGTCAGGGTGAGCCGACCAGCGTGAGACAGGGACACCCGGCACGACGTCGCGCCGAAGCCTTGGGCCAGGTGGTCGAGGCGATCGGACCAGTCTTTGACCGCCTGGCCCTTGAGCATGCGCACGGTGACCAGGTCGGCCCACGAGGTACACGTGACCTTGCCCAGGCGCGGAAGGTAGTCACGGCCCCGGAGGTGACGGCCGAGACCAGAAACGATCATGACGGGTTGCCAGTGACGGCGGTAGACCCAGACGAGCCGCCACCAGGCCAGCAGCCGGTAGCCGACGAGGCGGGCGAACGACGGCCGGTCGAGGAACGCCCACGAGATCAGGGCCAGAACGATTGACCCGGACAGGGACGCCGTTGCAGGCCAGCCGTAGAAGTACCAGGCAGTGCTGAGGGCCACCGGGACGAGGGTCGCGATGGGGTGACGCCAGATCATGCGGACGAGTCCGGCGAGCACACGCCAGACGAGAATGACGATGGTCAGGATGGCGGGAGTGGTGACCACGGCCGGACGGAAGACGACGGCCGTGTCGGGCGTGGTGGAGACGAGGTTGCGCGCCTCGTCGCCAGGCAGCCGCTTGAACATAAGCTGGGAACCTCTCGTGATGTGGAGTCAGGGGAGAACCGAGGGGCCGCCGGAAGTTGCCGCTTCCAGCGGCCCCGCCTTATCTGTCAGGCCGCCGTGTCGCCGGCGTGCTTGCTGGCCTGTTCGGCGTGGAGCTGCTCGCAGTCGGCCAGGTAGCGAGCAGCGGCGTGGAAGATCTCGCGGGCCATGGTCAGGTCGTCGTCGGTGACCGGTCCGGCCCCGGTGGTGGAGATGTGCACGTTCGCCTCGTGGGAGGTGAAGTCCAGGTAGGGGCGCGGGTTGCTGAGCAGGAGTCCGGAACGCACCTTCAGGCGCGCGGTGTGGAAGGAGACGCTGACGTGCGGCGCGGAGTCGGCTCGCATGGACAAGGTGACGTAGGTGTAGGGCCGGTGCTCGCTCATGCCGCCACCCTGCGCCCGTCCGGGAGGCCGTAGAAGCTGCGTTCCAGGGAGCGGGCGAAGCGCGATGCTTCGCGGGCGAGCTGGCGTGCGAACTCCAGGTCTTCCTTCGTGACGGCCCCGTGGGTGGTGACCAGGACGGAGGTGGCGCCGAAGTCGAGTGCCAGGACGGGCTGACGGCGCGGGAACGGGTGGTTGAGCGTGTGGGCGGCGTGCCCGGTGGTCAGCCGGATCACGCTGTTCCGTGGCGTACGGCGTCGGGTCATTTAGGCGGCTTCCTTTCCGGCCGAAGCCTTGCTCTGGGCGGGCTGGTTGAGCTGGCGGGGTGCGTGCATTTCCCGCACTTTGATCGAGTACGCGAGGCGTCCGGCCGCGTTGACGTACGGGGTGACGGACATGCCGTCGAACTCGACGGGCGTGAACGGCAGCCCCGGCATGGGCTGCGGCGGCACCGGCTGGACCGGCGCGAGGATCTTGACCGCCACGGTTTTCTGGGCGGGCTTGAGGGTCGGGTCACCGTCCATGACCGCGACCTGCCAGACCAGCTCTGCGGTCTGCTTGTCGCGGGCCTGCACGAACCGGCCGTTCGTCGAGGCGTCGAAGTCCTTGACGGGCTCGACCTCGCCGACGATGTAGCAGCCGTGCGGGAAGACCATGGGGTAGGTGACGGGGATAGGTCCCTGGATGGCCATGTTGTTCCTCTCAGTAGCGGAGGACAGCTCTTCGTTCGCTCGTCCACTTGTCCGCATGAGTTGAGAGTAAGTGATCGCAACTCGTCCGCACAAGTGGTTGAGCAGTAAGTGGCGAGTAAGAGTTAGCTCACCTTGAAGACATCTTCGAGGACGTGCAGGCTCCCCGGCAGCGCCAGGTTCACCACCATCAGCACGTCGCCGGCCGGATCATGCACGGTGGCCAGCACCCCAAGGACCGGGTTGGACGACCCCAGCAGTTCCGCTTCCTCTTCGGTCGGCTTGCGTGCGCTGACCCGTTCGGTGATGTGGTCGAAGCGTAGATGCTTGACCGACTGAAGATGCTGGCGGAGTCCCCGCCGCAAGGGTTCAGGTCTGTCCAGGTCGGTGCCGATGGCGTGTTCCAGCGGTACCCAGATCGTCTCTACCGCCGAGACCACATCGGCTTGCCGCGCCACTCTCTTCCGTGCGATCAGCGGGGTTCCTTCGGCGACACCCAGCAGGCGTGCGACATGGCGGGGAGCCGGTACGCGCCCTGCCTCCAGGACCGCATCAGCGTCTTCGCCTTGCTCGGTTGTGTTCAGGCTGGGTCGTACGGCCTCGGCAGCGCTCTGCGGGCGGCCTTTGACGAACGACCCGCGGCCGTGCTCACGCTCGATCCACCCCTGCATGGCCAAGGTCTGGAGAGCACGCACGACAGTGGTCCGGCCGACGCCGAGTTCACGCACGAGCTGGGTCTCAGACGGCAGCATGTCACCCGGAGCGTACTCGCCCGATTCGATCCGCTCTTGGATCGTCCGCATGACCTGCGCGTACTTGGGTGGGGCGAAATCCATGCCCATCTCAACCGCCCGTTCACTCTTCCACTTGTGCGCATAAGCACAGTACCGGCTGAGGCAATGGTCTGTCAGTGGCCCTCGTCCAAAGGGCAGCAGGATGTAACCGGCTCAAGAGCCTTCACCATGGCAACGCATGTGGGACACGCTCTGGGCGCGGTCGCGGAGAAGGGCACCGACCAACCGCACATTGGCAGCGGCCGGGCCGGCGATGAGCACAACGCCACTCTGCTGCCCGGCTTCACGGCGTGCAGTTCGACCAACTGCCCCATCTTCCTCAGCCCGGTCACGAGCGCCGGGGGACCAGCGACCGTGGTGGGCTCCTTCAGTTCGAGGTCATCCCACTGGAGCGGCCAGCGCCGTATGCCATTGGGCAGTTCACAGGCAAGACCGTCGAGCTGAATCAAGGCCGTCGTGCCGTTGCTCAGAACCGCCGCCACCACGCCCTGACGCCCGACCAGTGCCGAGTGATGAGCTTGGGTGCGTGTATGGCTGTGGAAGGTGTCCACGATCGTCGCTTTCCAGCCGATGCGCGACCTCGGGCGGCTCACGATGGCTCCGAAGGCTGCCGAGACCGGAGTTCGGCGTAACGCATCGCCACCCGGCGAGCCGCCCCGAGAGGATCATTCGCCGGGTGCCACGCATAAATGACCCGGTGACGGTCGGGATTCCATCCGGTACGCCACCAGAACCGCCCACCGTCGCACCAGACGACCAAGCCCACCCAGACCGAAACCAGCGCCAGCCCATAACCATCATGGACATCGGCATCGATTCCATGGCGGCACAATTCCTGTCGCAGGAACGTTGCGGATCGACAGGAATCGCTGCTGATCAGCATGGGCGCGGTCACTTGACAATCCGCTCAAACATGACGGAACCTGCCGGATCGCGATATGCACGGAAGATCTGACGGATGGACAAAGCGTCAGAACCCGCGCCGAAGTCGAAGACCCTATGCACGATGCTGCCCCGGACAGAGACGTCATCCGGCACGCTCCGCATCGCTTTGCGCAGTTCGTCCATCGCCGTGGCTTGAAAAGCCGAGGACCCGCACGACCCCAGGGCATCGCCCTGCTCCGAGGGGATGCGGACCTCCCACTCGAACCGCTCCTGCGGTGTCTGGGCCGGCCCAGGGCAGTGCAGGCAGTCCTCTTGCGCAGACGCTGCCAGACCCAACCCGGTGGCCGCTACATGGCCGCGCCGAGTGACGATCTTCCAGCCCCGCCCGTCGCACTCTGTACATCTGACTGGCGTTGTCATGTCGGACAGCATGATTGCCGATACTTTTCAGACCTATCTCACGCTGATATACGACCTTGGGATATAGGCTCCGCCGCGCGAGGGAATGAATCGTCCGGGCATGAAAAGCCGGAGGTCAGCAATGCAGAATGGCGCGTTCGACCCCATCGAACTACCCGTGGCCGTTTGGGAGAAGGAACAGACCCGCGACATTCTCAAAGAACGCGACATCGCCGGACTTTTCGGTATCGCAGCCAAATACGGCGCCAGCCAAGTCCGCATCGGCACCGCCACCGGCCTGGGTCAGCCCCGCGTCAACGCCATCCTGCGCGGCACCAGCACGATCAAAGAACTCGCCGTCATCGAGCGCATCGCCGCCGGCCTACGCCTGCCCGATCACGCCCGCATGCTCCTCGGCCTGGCCCCGCTCGACATCGCCTCACCAACCGGCGACCACGACGACGAACATGAAGAACAGACCACCGAACTCCTCGGCCGCCTGGACGCCGCCTCAGCAGTAGACGACACCACGGTCATGATCCTGCGCACCGACACCAACAACCTCCGCCTGCTGGACCGCCGCCTCGGAGGACTCGCCATCGCCGACAAGATGCACGCCCAGATGGCCCAGATCCAGCGCGCCCACCGCCACGCCATCCGCCCCGGCCTCCGCACCCAACTGGCCCACCTCCTCGCCGAAACCGCCTCACTCGCCGGCTGGCAGGCCATCAACACGCTGGCCCTCAACGACGCCTGGACACACTACGAGCGCGCCAAAGCCGCCGCTTATGAGGCTGACGACGCGGCCCTACTGGCCTATGTCTCCGGCGAACAGGCATACGTCCTCATGGAACTCGGCCGCCCCGCCGAAGCCACCGAACTCCTCCAACACGTGCACCAGCAGCACCGCCACCACGTACCGGCGCGACTCCGCACCTGGCTCTCAGCCGCCGAAGCAGAAGCCGCCGCCATCCTCGGCGACGAGACCACCTGCCGCGCAGCTCTCGACCAGGCCAACGCCCTTCTCCCCGAAGGCGACAGCGACCCGGACATGCCTTACCTGTCCATCAACGCCCACCATGTAGCCCGCTGGCGCGGCAACTGCCTCGTCCGCTTCGGCGACCCCGACACCGCCGAAGACCTCCGCTCAGCCCTCGCCGGCATGGACGGCACCTACAACAGAGCCGAATCCGGCGTCCGCTGCGACCTCGGCCACGCCCTCCTGGCCGCCGGCGACCCCGAAGCCGCCCTGCCCCACATCCAACGCGCCCAGCAACTGGCCACCATGACGGGCAGCCGCCGCCAACGTCGCCGCATCGACGAACTGTCGAAAGCCGTCAACTGCGCCCTCGGCCGTTGAGCCACACCTGAGCCTGAAGCAACCCAATCAAGGTGCCCGACGTCCAGATGTCCCCGCGGGCAATCATGCCCGGGACCTCGCTCATAGGGACCCATTCAAGCCGGTCGGCCTCAATTTCGCCCTCAGGCTTGCCCACCAGCTCGGCCCCGCGCCCCACGAACAGGGTGTGCTCGGAGTCGACCATGCCCGCCATCGGCTGATATGAGACCAGATGCTCCAGACTCTCCGGCCGATACCCGGTCTCCTCCTCAACCTCGCGCAGCGCGGTGACCATTGGATCCTCACCGGCCTCGATCAGGCCGCCCGGAAGCTCCCACCCCCACCGGTCGAATACGAACCGATGTCGCCACATCAGCAACACACGATCCTGTTCGTCGACGACCACAGCAATCGCGGCCCGATCTAGATGCACCACGTGATGCTCAAACCGTTCCCCGCCCGGGATCTCCACATCGGCTAGCCCCAAGCGGATCCACCGGTTGTCGTAGACCAGGCGCTCCCCATGCACGATCCAACGCGTTAGCTCAGCGTCATTAGCCACACCCGCGAAGCTATCGTCTTGGACCCCCTCGGTACATGCCTTCCAGCTGAGAGGGGCTAGTAACCTCCTGTTACGACGAGGTGCGGTGTGTGAAGCCTGCCGCTCATCGAAGCCAGCATGTCCTTCACGTACAAGCGTTGGGACAGCCGCCTTACAGCCCCATCATTCGGCCAAGACCAAGCCTGATCCGCTGCACATATTCGCGCACTAGGGATACTTACGCTTCGCGTTACAGCCGTTTGAATGTTAGAACGTACTCTCTATCGATATTCGCAGCATTTTTCCTAGAGTAGGACATGTACCTATTCTTCACCGGATATGAAAATTGTTCCTCAAGGGCGAAGTTCGAAGAGGCGAGCTCTTCGAGAAGTCTGCGTGTAGATATCTCTTCGCCGTTCCATGTTGAGTGGCCAACAACAAAAACGGCTGGCGTGCCACCCGGTAGTACACGAGCCAATTCTTCGAAGACCTGCGTCATAGCTGTAACATAATGGCGGAAGTCCGTTGCTCGCTGCTGGCTCACCTGCGACATGCGGCGCTCGAGATCACGAGCGAACTCTTTAGGCTCCCATGGCAAAGATAGCAGTGGGTCTTTGGCTGCGATTCTCGGACGGCCAATATAACCAGGGAGCAGGGCGAGTCTCTCGGCTTGCGAGTTTGTTAGGCCGAGCCAGAACATTTCCAATTGGTGGCGGCGATAATAATCGACCGCATTATGGTAAGGCGGCGAGGTGATGACGGCGTCGACTTTGCCTGATATCAGGCCGCTGAGTCCAGTGGAGTTTGCGCAGTGGACGATGGGTTCGAAGGCGTCATCGTCCTGTAGAACTGAATATTCTTCAACGGCCGAGATGGAGCGCTTCAGAGCTCCCCGCAGAAGGGCGAACGGGTTGACTAGGCGCCCCTTGGCATCCCGCTTCTTCATGTGGCTCGTATATTCTAGACCTGACACCGGAACGGGATCAGCATTCGACGAATTACGAATGATCGATCCAAAAATGGTGTCTAGGAAAAGGCGCGCCTTGTCGGACGCCGTGAGAGAATCGATCGCCTTCTTGATGCGGGAAAGATCGATAACCACATATCGACGAAACCAATGATCAAGTCGAGGAATCTCCGGAACCCAAAGCCCCTCTGCGGTTATCGTGGCCCGGTAGTCGGTTTCGGGAATATCGTCGAACATGAGACGTTCGTAGTCGCCAGGCGCGCGTTCTACGTTCTTGAGATAACTGTGAAGCTCAGCAGCAAGGAACCTAATCTCGGAAATATCGTAAGCACGCGTTTTCGCCAGTGATATCTGGGTTGCCAATGGATCCACGTCGATTCCGATGCTATATCGCCGTGCTAGCGCCGATTCAACAAGGGCCGTTCCGCTACCTACAAACGGATCTAGGATGACATCCCCAGGAACTGTGTACCGATTGATCAGTGTTTTGCAGACCGGCGGATGGAACTTGGCCGGGTATCGGAACAGTTGGTGCGTCGCCTTGCTAACGAGCCCTTCCAGAGCCAGTTGTGGGACCTCACGCTCTGGGTGCTTGCTCATGCATCTCCGCCTCGACGTCGACACGAGCACCCCCGCACGGGGATGCTCGTGGTGGGAACCAACTTCTCTAACAGCTCGACACCAGGCAAAATGAACGCTTGTTCGACGCAGGAGTCCAACAAAACGCTACCAAGCCGATTACTGCCCGTTGACGAGTGAAGGCTCGCGTGATACTAGCACAGGAGTAGCCCATATCCCTACAAGAGGCGAGCCTGCATGACCAGTTTGTCCGATCGGATTCGTGACTTCGGCGATGCGGAGGATGACCTTAAAGTCGTTCTCTCCAGCGAACTCATTGGCCTCCTCTCTCAACAGCTGTACAAGTCACCCATCAAGGCGATCGAAGAGTTGGTCGTCAATGCGTACGATGCGGACGCATCTGAATGCTGGATCGGAATCCCTGGCGGAGGAGACGGTCTGTTCCTGAATGCCGTCTATGTTTTCGATAACGGAAGCGGCATGGACCACGCCGGCCTAGCTGATCTGTGGCACGTGGGCCACTCGAAGAAGGCTGAAGAAGGCCGAATCTCATCACGGCTCGCCAGGAAGCAAATTGGCAAGTTCGGCATTGGAAAACTTGCAACCTATTCGCTCGCCTATAGGGTTACGTATCTAACTCGTACTGACGGCAGCGAAGACGTGCGGGCTACCACGCTCGACTACCGGAAGTTCATGTCAGACCCACAAGGTGCTGGGGTACCTGTGAGTCTCCCTGTACGCCGCGTAGATCTAAGCGAGCTTATGGCCGAAGAGGATTTCACTCGAAACCTTCAAACGGTGGGCATAGACTCCCAGCGCTTGAGCGATGAGCCGCAATGGACCCTTGTGATCCTTGAAGAGCTCAAGAACTCGGTCCAGGAGATGAAACACGGAAGGCTCCTATGGGTGCTCTCAACTGCTATGCCCTTGGGTAGCGAATTCCGGTGCTATGTCAATGGCGATCAAATCCACTCATCCAAGGAAAATCTCGAAAAGCTGATCACCTTCTCGATTGTCGACATAGCGCAGTCTAGAATCGACGCGTTGAACGACAAATATGATGAAGATTGGCGCGTCGAAGGCGACGCTCTCGTCAGCTCTTCTTTTCCTAGCGGCGTTACCGGTGACGCCTTTGTCACGCGCCAATCTCTATATGGTAAGAGCGATGATATTGCTCGCTCAAATGGTTTTTTCGTCCGAGTCAGAGACAGGCTCGTAGATACGGACGATCCGCTTTTTGGTATGCGGCCCCTCTCTTACGAGGTGTTCTCACGCTTCCGTGCGGAAGTGTCTGCAGATGACCTAGATGCGATCATCACCGCGCCACGCGAAGGGATCGAGCAAGGAGGGCTGCGGATCAAGTTCACAGCCCTCCTTGAAGCCATCTATTATGAAGCGCGTTCACGATATGGTGAACTTCAACGCCAGGGGCTTAAGGCCGAGAAGCAGAAGAATGAGGGTAAGAGGGACTTTGTAGACAAGAAAAGGCTTGTCGAAAGGCCTACGGCCGACGCGCTGACAGCAACAGCTGCGGAAAAAAGAGCAGGAGAGGATGGCAGCGGGGCCGAGGCGGATGGGAGTTGGTTCTACCTAGACGTGCAGCAGGATGATGACCTGTCACAGGTTGTTAGTACGCTGTACAATCCGGATGTCGATCGCATATATCGTTATCAGCGAGTCGGTCTCGGTCGTTCGGCCCGGATGGTGGCCTTCGATCCTCTCAACGCAACATTCACTCTCAATGCGGATCATGATGTTGTGCGCGCATATGACGGTGATGCAGCATCCAGCAAACTTCTGGAAGACCTTGTCTGCGCTGAGGCCCTCTTGGAGGTGTATCTCCGTGAGCGAGGACTATCGGCTGATGTCATCGGTGAGGTGCTGGAGCAACGAGATTTGCTCCTGCGAAATCTCACCAGAGATAATGTTTATTCCCTTCGAGCGATCGCTCAAGGACTCCTTGCCTCGATGGATGATGAGCGCGACCTAGAAACCAACCTCGTAGTTGCGGCTCGCGCTCTGGGCTTCGTCGCGAAGCATCTCTCTGGTGCAGGAAACCCAGATGGTCTCGCAAGGTTCACCGACTATCCGACGGGCGTTATACTTATCACTCTTGAGGCGAAATCATCCTCCAAGGTTCCTAGCTTGAGTGCAATTGACTTCGCCGGTCTGATGGAACACGTAGTCAACGAGGACGCGCATGGGTGTCTCTTGGTCGCGCCAGCCTATCCCGGCGACTCAGACGACGACAATGCGGCGGCGCGGCGCGCTCAAGAACTGAAGATATCATGCTGGACCGTTCAGCAGCTCGCAGACGTGCTTCTAGCAGTCGAGACGCGACATCTAACGGCGCGTCATGTTCTAGACATCGTGCTGAATCATTTCAGGCCGGCAGACGTAGCGGCTGCGGTTCGGGACCTGTTGGCTGAAGAAAGGCCACACAATCGGGCCCTATACGGAGCCGTAGTTCGCGCCTTGACGATATTGGAGAACCGCCTACTCGACCGGCCTCGCACAAAAGAGTTCGTAGAGGCGACGGTTGTTACTCAAGTTGGTTTCGAAGAGGTGCAAGGAGCTGAGATCAGCCGTGCGATTGAGGATCTAGCAGGAGCGAGTATGGGGGCAATGGACCTCTCTGGTGAAAGGATCATCCTTCACACAAGTGTCGAAGAGCTCGCGCGGCGCGTCAGTCACCTACTTGGAGACCCGGGGCCTGTGTTGGGGCCAGGCACGTTCCGGCAGCCCTCAACTGGATCTCCCGACTCGGAGGTGGAAGGTTAAGCATCGGGAAGTTTGGCCGCTCACGTTGCTGGTGCACGCATAGAGTGGGATGGTTGGAAACCGTTCGTGTCTGGTCTCACTTGATGCTTGACGCTTTGGCATCGGATGATGCTTGACACTCCTAGCCGATCTTTCGCTTCTTAGTATGCGCCTGGGACTTGATCCGGGTGATCTCCTGGGTGGTGGTTCGCGGCACGACGCGGATGGGTTCGCCGTTGTCGTGGACGGTGATGTGGGTGTCGTCCACGGTCACGTCCAGGATCTTGCGGGCGTGGACCCGTCCGACCTGGACCTTCTGGCCGACGACCTGGAAGTGGCCGCGGCTGCAGACCACGCGCTGGACGGTGACGGGCCCGGCCGGGGAGGTGGGCGGTGCTCCGGCGGGGCGGGCGTTGCGCAGGGTGAGGCACTCGGCGAGCGGGAGCGGGCAGGGCACGGCGCGCAGCAGCTGGCGGTCTTCATCCATGACGCGGGCGGTGATGCCGTCCAGGCGCACGGTGACGCGCCGGCCGGCCAGGTGGGCGCCGATGCACAGGGCTCGGCCGGCCAGGCTGATGGTGCCGATGGAGCTGACCTGCCGGTCGATCTCGACGGCGCTGGCCTCGATCGGCGGTTCGGGCACGGGCTCGTTGGCTGCCGGGCGGGCTTGCCCGGAGGCGAGCAGCGCGGCCAGGTCTTTGACGGTCAGCCGGGAGGCCACGCTCTTGAGCCTGCCGCCGCCGGTGGTGAACACGTGCAGCCGTTGCGTGCTGATCCACATGGTGATCGGCAGGCCCGCCCGGTCAGGGCCGAGCCACAGTTGCTGGCCACCGATCGACAGGTTGCCCGAGGCGGGCACGATCCGATCGACCTCGATCGCCTGGCGCGACAGCGGATCGACCGAGGTCCGCACAACGGGCTCGGGCCGTTCAGGCTGATCACCATGGTCGCCGGCCGGGATCGGGACAGTCGCGGGCGCAGGCCCAGCTTCAGGATCGGAAGCGGTCACCGTGGTCAGAGCGGCGGGCAGCTGCAGCGGCAGTTCCCGCTCAGCCCGGCGCTGTCCGTCGCTGCGCTCGGCGAAGAACCGGTCGGCGGGGAAGCTCATGTCCAGCGCCTGGTGCGGGCGGGCGGTGTTGTAATGCTTCACGAACGCGTCCGTCTCGGCCTGGGCGGCTTCTATCGAGGCGAACGGCAGCGCCTCATCCAGCCATTCGCGGCGCACGCTCTGATGAAAACGCTCGATCTTCCCCGTCGTGGTCGGGGTTCTCGGGGCGGTGTGACGCAGCTTGATGCCGTTCTCCCGGCACACCCGCTCGAACAGCACCTCACCCGCCTTCGGCCCGCCGAACCGGCCGGTGAACTGCTTACCGTTGTCCGTCAGCACCTCCAACGGCACCCCGTAGCCGCGCATCGCCTCGGCGAACGCCGCACACACCATCCGCCCGGTCGGCCGCGCCACCACCGAAGCGATCACACAGAACCGCGAGTGATCGTCCACCCCGGTGATCAGCTTGGCCTCGCTGCCGTCGGCCAGCAGCAACCCGCCCATGATGTCCATCTGCCACAACTGCATCGGCCCCGGCCGCTCCCACCGCCGGTAATCCTCGCGCCTGCGCCGCCGCGCAACAGGGTCGACCAGCCCGTTGCGCACCAGCACCCGATAGATGCTCGCCCGCGACGGCAACGGCTCCGCCCCGCGCCGGCCCAGCTCCCACAACAGGGTGCGCGGCCCCCACCGCGGATGAGCCCGCCGCAGCTCGCAGATCAACGCCTCAACAGCTGCCGGTGTCTGCATCGGATGCGCCTTCGGTGCATGCGACCGGTCGGCCAGTCCCGCCAGGCCATCGTCTTGATATCGGCGCACCCAGGCATGCACCGACTGCCGTGACACCCCATACCGTCCGGCCACGTCAGTGATCTTCGCCCCCGACAACACCTCGATCACCGCGTGATAGCGCTGCTCCACGACACTCAACTCCACCAATGCCACCTGAGCCTCCCCCGAAGCGCCGATAACGCCACGAGCAGGCACAGATAACGATCAAGGTGTCAAGCATCAAGCGAGGCCAGAGTGTCAACCATCAAGCGAGACAGGACAGTTGGAAACCGTTCGCCTTTGCCGAGTTGCTCTCATAGGTATCAAGGGCGGCGCTCCGCGCCGCCGCGCGGCCCTGCGCTCGGCCGCACGCTGCGCGTGCGGCCTGGGGGCCGTTCTCGCGCGCGCCGTGCTCGGGCCGCGCTGGCAGAGGTAGCCCGGCTGGCACTCAAAGCGGATAGTCTCACAGCGTGGACAACGAGGAGCCCGCAATCTGGCTATGGACCGACGCCGAACTCGCTCTCGCGATTGGCCTCGTGGTGCTGCTAATCCTCCTGCCCACCATCATCTGGCTGGCCACGACGATGCTGCGCCGCCGCAGATAGAGCCTCTGGCGGGGCCTCCAACTCCGGCATGATCGCCGTGCCGAGTGCCAGAGCCGTGAGTTGCTGAGGTGGAAGCCTGATCATCTTTCATCCGGAACGGACATGAGCTGATCGAGCGCACTGACCGGGGGTTGCCACCCCGCCGCACAGATGCAGCCCTTACGATCGCCACGGCGTGGCTGGCCGACGTAGCTTGCTGGGGGCGATCGACGATCCGTGCTTCGTTCCTCAGCACGGCTCACCGAACAACGTGGTTGCGGTCCGGTTCCGAACTGAGGCATGTACCAGCGGGGCGTGATGCGCATCTCTCGTGATCCGGAATATGCACGGAATGATCTCTGAGGCCAGCGATCCTCCGTACGGCTGCACTGGTGGTCAGAGGCCGTAGATGGTCGGAACGGGTGACGCCCTGTAAAACCGTCGGCTCAGCCTACGCAAGTTCGAACCTTGCGCCTGCCACCAGCAGTAACAGCAGCTCAGAGGCCCTACGGGGCCTCTTCTGCATTTCAGGGGTATGCAGCCAGATGCCGCCCTGAGCGGCCGCTTGTCGGTGGTCACGGGATATACGCGGGATGGATCCGGGGACGTTTCCCCAGGTCGAGGCCCATGATCCGGAGTATGTGCGGGATGACGTGGCCCCTGCAACGCCGAAAGGCCCCAGGGGAAGCCGGAGCCCTTCGAGCGATGCCGTTCGTGATCTCATGCGGTGAGTACGTCCACGATCCGCTGGTTGACGATGTCCTCCTGGCCGTCGATGCACTTGGCATAGACCCTGAGCAGGACGTCCACCCCGTGACCGGCACGGGCCGCCACCTCCGGAGCCGGTACGCCGCCATTCAGCCGGAGCGAGACTGCCGCATGCCGCAGATCGTACGGCCGCCGCGCGAGCGGTGAGGCGACCTGGGCAGGTGTGAGGGCGAGGGTGCGGGCTTCCTGCCAGACCTCTGTGTAGGCCGTCGAGGCGACCACGCCGCCGCGCTCACTGCGAAACCTTGATTCAGGCCCAGATCCCATGTCCAGGGGTCCCGAGCAACGTACGGCGACGATGTACCCGTGCGCGGGTACGCGCGCACCTCGCCTGCCTGGCTTCCACCTCAGCCACTTCACGGCCCAGAGTCCTGGTGCGATGATCATCCCGGAGCCAGAGTGCCCCCGCCGGAGGCAGGAATCGACCGAGGTCGATAACGTGATGTGCGGTTCTTGAGCGCTGACGTAGCGTACGGCAATGAGCTTCCGACTGGCGGCATACGCCGTGTGCATTGAGGACGGGCGAGTGCTGCTCGCTCACTACGTAAAACCGAACGGTGAGCGGCACTGGACCCTTCCGGGTGGGAAGGTCGAGCACGGGGAGGACCCCTTCGACACGGTCATCCGGGAGGTTGCTGAGGAGACCGGCTGTGACGGGGTTGTTGAACGTCTGCTGGGTGTGGACTCGCGTGTGATCCCCGCTGCCGTTGCTCGCGCTGGCATCGAGCATCAGAATGTCGGCATCTTCTACCGGGTCCGGATCACTGGTGGCCAACTCCGACCTGAGCCGAACGGCGAAACCGCTGAGTCGGTCTGGACCTCGTTTTCCGACGTTGAGTTCCTCCGCCGATCATCGTTGGTCGATGTCGGTCTCGCTCTGGCGCAGACCCTTCCGGCAACCGGCCACGCGGATCCCGTCCCGGTCGGCGGCTTGATCCAGCACTGATGACGCACGCGAATGGCGGCGTGGCGCCCGGGTCGGCGGGTCCGTTCGGTCAACGGCGGGGTGTGGGTCGGCGTACGACCCGGGCTGCCGCTGGCCGTGACCGGCCCCCAGGCCGCATGCGCGGCCAGCGGGGCGACTGAGGGCCGGGTACGGCGGCGCGCCGCGCCGCCGCTTGAGGCCTTCCAGCGGGTGATCGAGCGCTTGCGGCCCTTGCCGGTCGGGTCCAGGCTCGTGATCGCCATGTAGACGCACTTGAGCGCGGCCTGCTCGTTGGGGAAGTGGCCGCGGGCCTTGACCGCCCGCCGGATGCGGGCGTTGACCGACTCGATGGCATTGGTCGAGCAGATCACCCGGCGGATCTCGGTGTCGGAGTTGAGGAACGGCACGAACTCGGCCCAGGCGTCCTCCCACAACTTCACGATCGCCGGATACCTGTCGCCCCACGTTTCGGCGACTCGTAGAACCGCTCCAGCGCGGCCGCCTCGGTCGGGGCGGTGCAGACCAGCTTGAGCGCCTTGGCGATGGCGTCCCAGTGCTGGCGGGCCGCATACCGGAACGAGGCGCGCAGCAGGTGAACGACACGCGTTTGGACCACGGCTTGCGGCCAGATGCACCATCAGCGCATCGGCCACGCCGCGGTTCTTGATCTCTGTCAGCACATGCAGCCAGAACTTGGCGCCCTCACCACCGTCGCCGGCCCACAAGCCGAGGATGTCGCGCTCGCCGTCGACGGTCACCGCCAGCGCCACGTAGATGGGCCGGTTGGCGACCTGGCCGTCACGGGGCTGGAGTCGACTCCGTAGCAGGATGCCCTCTTATCGTCGTATCGGAGGTCTTCGACTCGGGGCTATGCCGTCGGTTCGTGGTAGGTGCTCGCCGCAATCAGCAGCGGAGCAGCATGCGTGCAACCGCAGGAGAGAAGCCTAAGTGATCGCTGATCAGTAAGCGCTTGCGCGTGGTCCGCTCGGGTTGCCCATGAGGCGTTGTTCTTCCTCGCGTTTCACCCTTGCCGTGATCTCCTGTGCCTGCGTTCTGACGTCGTTGAGCGCTGCTCGGATCGCCACCCGCTGCTGAGCCCACTCGTCCCGGAAGCGGTCCCCGGCGGGGCCGGCCCAGATGCTGCTGTCGCAGGTGGCGTCTACGGCTTGCAGGGTGCGTTCGATGCCGTCAGCGGCCTCGGCGATGACGCGCATGTCCGCCTGCCACTCGCTCAACCGATCAGGCACGGTCGGCTTCCTGACTGCTCAGCATGTCGGCGATGGCGGCCGAGAGGGCGGCGTGGCTCACCGGCCTGGCCGTGATGCCGGTTGGCGCGTGCGGGCTGTCCACGATCACGGCCCAGACGGCGCGGTCGGTGGCGTACGTCGTGATCATTGGGCCGGGTGGGTCGCTGAGGAGCACGAGTTCGGCCACGATTCGGGCGTTGTCGATTACTGCGGTGAGGGGGCCGACGTGCTCGGGTTCCAGGGCCGAGGGGTCGAGGGGGATGCTCGGGCCGTCTCGGTCGGCCACGCCGAAGGGATCCAGCAGTGGCTGTACGAGGTCCACCGCGTCCTGCACGCTGTTGGCCAAGGTGAACACGTGCATGCCGCCGGCCGTGATGCGCTCCACCAGGAGCAGGTTCGCTGTGTGGATGTGGACGTGAGCGAAGGCGGTACCGGCGCCGCTGCGCTGCCTGATCACGAGGGCACGGTCCGCGGTACGGCGCAGCGTGAGAGCGAGGTCGACGTCCATCCTGATGCGCATGTCGACCGTGGACGCCGGGGCGCCGTGCAGGGTGGCGGCGAGGTCCTCGATGTTGTCGATCTCGATGGTTTCGCGGGCGACAAGGGAACGCAGGGCCGTGGCCATGGCCCATTCGCGCTGTTGGGCGTCCATGGTGGACAGGTGAGGCTTGGGGACGAGGGTCTCTTCGGGGTCGAGGACGGCGAGTTCCTCGTCGGTTAATCGGATCAGTGGTTGGGTGCCGCCCTCGGCCATGGCCTCGCTGATCTGCGTACGGAACTGGGCCAGCTCCATGTCAAGGCGTACGTCCACCGTCGATCAGCCCTTCAAGCGGCGGACGTCGGCTCTCCGCACGATCCGCAGGCCGGCGATGTCATGGTGATCCATGTCGGTGCCGGTGAGGACCATGATGGGGATGTACGCGATGTAGAAGAAGCCCCACAGCCAGCGCCGAGTCGCCTGGCCGAGGGCCGGCTTCTCAAGGTCGCTCGTACGAACGGTCCGCAGGCCGGTCAGCAGCTTGCCGACGCTTCCGCCCAGCGCGATCGTCAAGAGCACGTGGTTGCAGAAGGACAGCACGAGCAGCGCTCCGACGAAGGCCGGCCAGTAGGCGAGCGTCCCGTTCAGCGGGTCGCTGACGATGACCCCGGCCAGCAGTGCGAGCAGAGCGTCCACGCTGGGCGGAATGATGCGGCGGTTGCTGCTCGCCCGAGGCGGTACTTCGGTTGACGTCATGGAGCCTCCGCACGTCAAAGGATCAGGGTCTCACCAGAACTTGAATTTCTCGATGAACTCTTTGGCGCCTTGTACGGCCTTTCCCGCGCCCGCCTTGATGTCGTCTCCCCAGTTGTCCCACGCCCAACTACCGAGGAAGTAGGCGCCGGCCACGCCCAACGCGACCCATCCCGCCACGGGTACCGCCGCAGCCACCGCCGCCGATGCGCCGAGCGCGGTGGCGATGCTCGCGCCGCCCATGACCGCGACCGCGCCGCCTACTTGGACGGCGCCCATGCCGCGATCCACCCAGCCCTGCGCACCGTCGTGTGTGGGCGCCACCGCTTCCTTGACGCCCGTGACGGCGGCCGCCGGGAGGGTGACACGTGCGAAGATCCCGGCTCCTGGAGGGTTCCTGGTCAGGAGGTCGGCGCCAGGGATCTTCAATCGCTTCAACGCGGCCGACAGCGTTTGCTGCCATTTCCACGGCTGCTTGTAGAGATCTTGAATTTTCCGCGCCTTGAGCATTTCCGAGATCAGCTCGGAGAGCTTGCGGTTGCCGGGGAGGGCTCCCATGTAACGGCGGATGTCGTAGACGGCGCGGGCGCCGGCCACATTTCTCCCTTGTGCCCATCGTCGCTGTAGCTGAACCGCGGCCTCCACACCGCTCATGATCGCCATAACCTTGAGCGGCTTGATCACCGCCTGGGCTTGGGCTTTGTGGTCTTCCCAGAAGTCCAGTACGGAGGTCATGGCCGCGAACAGTGCCGTGCCCTCCGGGTCTTTCTCAAGGAGGTCGGCTCGACGCCGAATGTCTTTGGCTTGATCTTGCGCCCATGACGCACGCGCTGGAAATGAGGCCAGCCGGCTGACGTCGCCGTTCCAACGCTCCAGGAGTCGCCGGATCACCGCGCCTTGGACCGCGAGCGACCCGCCCGTGACCTCGGCAGCGGCTGCCAGGTTCCGAGCTTGATCCGGCTTCATCCCGACGAGACTCATCGGATTGAGCGTATCGCTGAGGCTACAAATATGCGGGTAACTCGTATATCGGTGATATGGGATGAAGCGAATGTGGCGTAACCGGCGTGGCGGCGTAATGAACGCGCCTACCTGGACATTTGGCAGGTGTGTAGCTGGAGTGGCGGACGGGGAACAAGAATTTTCCGTGCCCAACCGGTATGGCGCTCAACGTTCGTGTCGTTTGCTGCGTACATGGCATTCCGGATGTGCGGGTCGGGCGCTTATAGGGTGCTCAGAAAGCGCGCCAGCGCCGGGGCGTGTCAGGGTGCCGTAGCGAGCGCATGCGGGTGCGAAACTCGTGGGCTATGGCTTCGTTCTCGCAGGTCGTGGAGGGTCGCTAGGGCTTCGGTGGTGGTGAAGGGGATCGAGGGCGTCTGCGATACGGTCACGTGTCACCTTTGGCTCGTGCTTTGACGACGCGGCCCATGCCGGGCCTCTTCTCGATGACTCCTTCCGCTTCCAGGAGCGCGTACGCGCGCCGGATGGTGACGCGGGCGACGCCGCGTTCTTGGGCTAGGGCGTTCTCGCCGGGCAGGACGGATCCCGGGGTGAGCTTGCCGGTGGCGATGTCCTGCCGGAGGTCGGTGGCGACCGCGTCCGCTCGAGTTCGGGCGTGTTCGGGGCCGCCCACGAACCAGCCCTTGCCGTGGACGGGCGCGATGAGGCGTTGGCCGGCCAGGAGTTGCAGTGCCTGGCGGGCCGTGCCCTTCGACACTCCGTACTCCTCGGCGATGGCGGCCTCGCCGGGCAGCTGCTGGCCGGCGACGAGGTCGCCGTTGTCTATGCGCTTGCGGAGTGTCTCGGCGATCGTTTCGTACTGGGTGGCGGCGGTGCGGGTGGTGGTCGCCGGGTCGCTGCCCATGACGCGTCGGCCGCGGCCGGCCTCGCTCGCCACCAGCCCTGAGCGTTCCAGCTCGGCCACCGCCTGGCGGACCGTTCCTCGCGCGACGCCGTACGTGCGGGCGAGCGTGGCTTCGGAGGGGAGCATGGCGCTGGCGGGGGGATCGCCTTGGAAGATGCGGCTGCGGATGTCCTGGGCTATTCGAACGTAGGTAGGGGCATCCGTTGCCTTGCTCATCGCGCTCCCTCGCCGAGGCACAGTGTCTCTAGGGTAGGGCGGGCACGCGTGGCCGGCTGGGGTTACCGGCCTTGCGTTCCTCTGTTCCTTTCCCGTCACGAGGGTGCTGGACGCGGGACGGCAGGAGGTTGTTGCCGCGGCGATGGGCTGCGATCTTGCGGTGGTACGGCCGCGTTATCCGCAGAACGCCTCGGCGTGCGAACGGGCCGGGACGGCGGGTGGCCCGTGTGCGTCTCGGTGAAGATCCGCGTAATGCCGCAGAAACTCGCAGTTTGCTTGGCAAGTTATGCGGCTTGTTCGTCGTCACGTGATCTGCGGGGCTGGCGTTTGCTCTTCGTAGCTTGCTCGTGTTTGTGCTGTAGCTCGTGGTACGTCAGGAGTTCTTCCCAGACCTCGCGGGCGTGGCGGTAGAGCCCTCGGCCTGTCTCCTCGTAGCGGCCGGGTCGGGCGGCGGGGCGCAGGATGAGGAAGAGCCCGCCTTGTGCGGCCCACTCGTAGGCGCCGCAGCATGAGGTCTCGGTGATGCGGATACGGTCGCGGGGACGGCGCTGGTATGGCTCCCACTGCACCAGCGGGAGTTCAGGGGGCCGGCTCAAGGGCCGCGCTCCTTACCTCGTACTTCTGCAGGTAGCGGTAGACCTTGCGGCGGCTGCGCTGCCAGGTGCACCGATAGGCGAGCTGGATGGGGGTCTCGGCGACCAGCTCCGGGAGGATTTGGTAGGCGATCTCTCCCTCGCTGAGCTTGGGGAGTGGCTTGGCGTGCCAGAGGCCGTCGGGGGTGCGCCAGACGTAGAAGCGTCGGAACGCGCCACGCAGGTCAGGGTCAGACAGCGCTTCGCGGGCGGTGGTCATGGGGGATTGCGTCCTCCATCCTAATTTCTGATAATTGGTTCCCTGAAAACTCGCGTGGAGAGGTGTTTGCCCACGTTAACGGTAGGGGCTCATGGCCACAAGCCTCATGGCAATATGGCCCTGTGACACTTGTGTGCCGTGATCGACTACAGCTCTGGGGTGCCGGTCTACCGGCAGGTCGCGGCTGCGATCCGCGACGACATCACGGCCGGCCGCTACCGGCCCGGAGCGTGGCTGCCCTCGGAGGCTCAGCTTTCACAGAAGTACGAGGTGGGCCGCGACACCGTACGCGAAGCCCTGGCCCATCTCCGCGCCGAGGGGCGGATCACCACGGTGCGCAAGCGGGGGTCGATGGTGGCCGCTGAGCCGAAGCGCGAGCCGTACGCGGTGCCGGCCGGGGCGCGGGTGATCACGCGGATGCCTACGCCGGATGAGCGGCGGGAGCTGGCTACGTCCGCTGAGCTGCGGGAGTTCGGTGGGATGCCGGAGGGCGTGCCGGTGTTCGAGGTGGTGCCGGGGGCGCGGAAGCATCGCAGGGTGCTGCGTGGGGATCGGGTAGAGCTGGTCGTGGAGGATGAGCCGTCCAGCGAGTGATGGTCGGCGGGCGGCGGTTCTGCGGATACTGCGGGAAAGTGCTGACCCGCCTGGACCGCTCTTCGGAAGCTGCGGCTGAGCCGCTTGAGCTGCGTCGACGCCTTGTCGTGCCAATTCTGCGGATAACGCGGAACGGTGCCACGCTCAGCGCTTGAACAGCGTCCTGCAGACCCGCGCCTTGAGTCCCTTCAGCCTGCTGCACGGGCCGCGATGGTCGGCATGCGCTCGAACCCGCTTGTGCGTCTTGGCCTGGCCGGGCGTGCGGGTCTTGCCGTCCCTGCTGGGGACGGACAGGGCGTGTTTGGCTGGCTCAGGGGTTGCGGACGGTTTGGGGGACGCCGGAGTTATGGACGTGGATTGACTCGGCGTAGCAGACGGCGGGGACATCATGGCGAAGTGAACAGCCACAGGAGGAGGCGCGACGGGTCGCGATTCCTGGGTAGCGCGTCCCAGCGAGAAGCCGCAGGTGGCACTGATGGCCAGTGCGAGACCAGCCCACAACAGACTGTGGTTGTGCCTCGGGTCGGACGGTGACCTGCGGAGGAACGCGGACGGCGGAAGGTCGTTCATGGTCGCCCCCAAGCTTGTCGACGTGAGTGTCGGACGCATCGGTCTGACACTCTCGTCGGAGGGCTCGTTCGCACCTTGACGAAGACATTGCTGAAACAATCCCGCCAGGGGCGCCGTCAGTGGCTGCTCGTATGAGCACTGATCGGCAGCTCTCACGACCCGTAATCAACTTTCCAGTGCCGCCCGGGATCAGATCCTGCAGCCGGTCGTCGAGCTGGTCGAGCACGTGGCAACCAGCACCGATGAGCTGGCTTTTGAGGACGGCGCCACGGCGGTTGAGCCGCGCGGTCATGGGCGCTTGCGGAGCTGCCCTGGAGGGCGACCGCTGCCTCGGGTACGACACCATGCCGGACAACGCGCTCGCGTTGCGATCCTCGGTCGCCCCGGAGGGCGACCGCCACCAGTCGCCCTCCGGGGTGGCTGAGGATCGCAACGACGTCGGCCGGCTCGACCCGTTCGTACGCCTGGCCTGTGGCAGTCGCCCCCCGGGGTGACTGAGAATCGCAACGGCGAGTTCATCAGCCACCAGCAGTAAGTGCAGCTCAGAGGCCCTACGGGGCCTCTTCTGCATTTCGGGGTGTGCAGCCAGATGCAGCTCTGAGCGGCCGTTCGTCGGTGGTCACGGGACATACGCGGGATGGATCTGGGAGGCGGAGTGCGAGGGCGTCGAGGGCCGGGCGTACGGCCTTAATCTCGTTGAGATCCTCCAAGCTGAGCGATGCCGCCTCCAGCCAGCGGACGGCCCGCGCTGCGCCGCTTGTCCTCGGGCAGCAGAAAGTACTGGCGCAGGGCAGTACGGAGAAGGGTGGCATCCGGCCGTCCGGCCTCGTCCGTCGTCAACGCAGGAAGAGCCGTCGCGAGGGCGTCGGACATGCTGTCACGGCTCTTGGCGGCGTACGGAGACGGTGTCGGCATGTCGGACAAGCTCCCGGAACCGCTCGCCAAGCTCATCGGTGTCCACCGGGGCCGCGGACCTCGCCACGCCCTCCCACCACCGCGCCGACGCCACGTCACCGAGGTCGGCCGCCACGGCCGAGGCCACGCCCGCCAGGTGTGCCCCCAGCCGGTGACCGTCCCGCTGCGGGGCCAGCTCGCCGGCGACGGCGAGCATCACGGCCGCGTCGTCCAGGCGCCCTTCGCCGCGGGCGGCCTGCGCGCACTCCGCAAGAACCGCGGCCACCGAGAACCCGCTGCCCAGCTCCTGCGCCGTGGCCACAGCCGCCCGCCAGTACCGCGCCGCCGCGGACCGGTCACCGCGCAGCAGCGCGCCGTCACCACGGCCGATGGGCACGTGTACGGCCGCCCACACGTCGCGTTCAACGTCGAGGCGCGTCTTCATGTGGGCCTCTGCCCTGGCCAGCAGAGCCTCAGAACCGTCGAAGTCGCCCAGGCGCAGCGCCGCCGCCGACGCGAAGATCGCCGCCTCCGCGGCAAGCGAGGCGTCGTCGATCCGCTCGGCCAGCCGCATCGCCCGCTCCGCAGTGACGAACAGGTCCGCGGCGACGCGGTTGAACCCGGCGCGCGCCACCAGCCAGCGGGCCTTAGCCCGCTCGCTCAGGGCGTCCTCGTGCAGGCGGCCTGTCCAGGCGAGGCCTTCGTGGGTGTGCCCGGTCATCCACAGCGGCAGCCACACCGACCACAGCAGCTCGGCGGCGTCGTCGTGCCGGTGGTCGTCGACGAGCTGGTCGAAGCCGAGCCGCAGTACGTGGCGATCGACCTCGACCTGCTCTACCGCCGTCATGTCGCCGTGGCCCCGGATCCGCGCACCCTGTTCGCGCGCCGCCCGCAAGGCCCATCGAGCCACACCCCGACGGACCTGTTTCCGGTCGGCCGGTTCGAGTGTTTTCAGCGCGTACTGGCGGACCGGCTCCAGCAGCCGGAACCGCCCGACCAGCCCCGCGTCGTCGCCGCGGGTGACCAGTGAGTGCTCGATCAGCTCGGCGAGCGCACCCGCCGCACCCGTCGCGTCCGGCGCAGCGATCGCGTCGACGGTGTCGAGGGAGAAGCTGCCCGGGACCACGGCGAGCCGGGGGAGCAGTCGCCGGGCCGCGGGGCCGAGCATCCGGCAGCTCCACTCGACGGTGGCCGCAATGGTACGTTGCCGCGCCGGCAGGTCCCGAGGGCCGGCCACGGGCAGATCCGGTAGCTGATCGACCCACGTGAGCAGTGCCCGTGGCCCGAGTCGGGCGGCCGTGGCGGCCAGGAGCTCGATGGCCAGTGGCAGCCCGTCGACCCGTCGGCACAGTTGCGCGACCGCATCGTCATCCTCGCTCCCGGTGGGCGGTGGCACGCCGGCGGCGGCCAGCCGTTCGTTGAAGAGCCGCACGGCCGCCGCCGGGCCGAGCGGGGCGATGCGCACTTCACGTTCCCTGCGCACTCGGAGGGGGACGCGGCTGGTGGCCAGGATCACGGCGCCGGGGGATGCCGTCAGCAGCTCGACCAGTTGCGGGCCGCAGGCCGTCACGCGCTCCAGGTTGTCGAGCACGAGCAGGACCGACGCCCCGGCGAGGTGCGCGGCGAGGCCGGTCACCGTGTCGGCGTGGGATCCCGCGGCGCGGGCCATGACGGCGACGGCGTCGTCGGGGTCGGTGACGTCGGTAAGGTCGGCGAAGTACACGCCGCCCGGGTGATCGGCGGCCAGCATCTCCGCAGCCACCAGCGCGACGGTGGTCTTGCCCACCCCGCCCGGGCCGGTGAGCGTCACCAGCCGGCCCGGCGTGGTGCGCAGGGCGGCGACGATCTCGGCGGCCTCGTCGTCCCGCCCGAACACCGGGACGGCAGGAGGTGACGGCCGGTGGGGCGTCAACGTGCGGGGCGGCATTTCGAGGGCTCCGTCCCCGGCCCGGCCCAGGGTGGACAGCAACGCCATGCGGTCGGCGTCGCGGAGTTGCAGCGCCGAGGCCAGCGATCGCACGGTGTGCGGCTGCGGCTGGGTCCGCCGCCCGCGTTCCAACGCGCTGACCGCGTCGACGGACAGTCCGGCGGCGGCCAGCTCCTGCTGGGTCAGCGACCTGGCCTCCCGCAGGTGACGCAGCATGGCCGCGAAGCTGCTCGTCTTCCGCGCCGGTCTCGCCGAATCGGTCATGGGCTGAATTATGGCCGCCAGGGCCAGGGGGTGTCCGGGCGGTGTCCGGGCGTTGTCCGGTTGCCGGGCAGCACCACCGATCTTCATGATCGAGAGTGTCAGAACGAACCAGACAACCAGGAGATCGACGGCATGCTGCCCCAGGCCCTCCACGCTCTGCGCGAGGCGATCAACTCCCACGTACCGGAGCGGATCGCCGGCTGCTTCACCGAGGACTACGTGGCCGAACGACCGCTGCGACCGGCCGAGGGGTTCATCGGTTCCGACCGGGTCGCCGCGAACTGGACGAGGATCTTGGCCGGGCTGCCCGACCTGCAGGCCGAGATCCTGCGCCACGCCCAGAACGGTGACGAGCTGTGGTCGGAGTGGGAGATGCGAGGTACGGCCCCGACCGGGGCGACGGTGGTGCTGCGCGGCCCGGTGGTGCTCACCACCCGCGACGGGCGGATCGCGTGGGCTCGCTTCTACCCCGACCCGGTCACCATGGACGGCCCGACCCACACCACCGTCTCCCGGGTGCTGGACGCCCCGGCCGAACGCATCTTCGCGGTGCTCCGCGACCCCCGCCGCCACCCCGAACTCGACGCCACCGGCCGCCTGCGGCAAGCCAAGACCTCCGACCTGGTTGACGCTGTCGGTGACACCTTCGTCATGGCTATGCACAACGACGAGATCGGCGACTACCTGACCGAGAACCACGTCGTGGCTTTCACCGAGAACCGGGTCATCGCCTGGGCCCCCGGCCAGCCGGGTCAGCGCCCGGCCGGTCACCGCTTCACCTGGAAGCTCATCCCGATCGACGACGGTCACACCGAGGTGACCCAGACCTACGACTGGGCGGCGGTCACCCACCCGGCAGAGGTGCCTCGCCTGCCGGTCATCTCCGCCGAAGAGCTCGATGGGTCGTTGACCCGCCTGGCAGCGGCGGTGGCGTAGGGCCGCCGAAGGACTCGGGCACTGTCCGTGTACCGGCTGAGGCGACGTTGCGCGCCTCAATGGTCATGGCGGCGCAGGGGCCAAGGCCGTTGTGTTCTCGACTGGTGAGACTCCTGCACCGGCGGTCAGATCGGTCTTGGCTTCCGTGTGGAGTCCTGTGATCAGGAAGGCTCCGCCGTCATCCACCCGTATGATCCCGACAGGATGCTCAGGATGATCGGCGGGTATTCCCTCGGGGTCCATGGCGTCGTCGGTGTCGTCGACGAGGTACGCCTGCCGACAATGAACGCCGAGATCGAACGCCACAGTGCGAGGACCGGACATGGCTGGTGAGCCCACGATCATGAACTGACATCTCTGGCCGTGCAGGGTCGTGCCATATGCGTGCCCGGACGGCGCACGGTCATGATTCGGGATGGTCGGCGACCCATCGCTGGGCCGCCTCGGAGTAGGCGCCGGGCACCACCGCGACGGCGCCAAGGAGTTGTCTTGCTTCTTGGATCCTCCCGGCCGCCGAGAGAACCATTCCCCGGATGAACATCGAGGCCATGACGATCTCCACCTTGAGAGAGTGTCTCCCGAGCATGGCGAATTCATACGCTTGGGCCGGCTCGCCCCGGCGGAGGCAGAGGTCGGCGAGTACCACTCCTGCTACCTCGGTCACCGTGCCGTAGTTCCCTCGCGCGAGCTGGGTCAGATAGGCCATCTGGGTCTCCTGCCTGCCGAGCTCGGCTTCGCGGAGCGCCAGGAGGTAGAGGGCTTCGGGCGATCCCCGATCACCGCCGAGCCTCGCACTGAGCAGGAGCTGTTCGTGGTAGAGCTCGGGCATGCCCCTGCGCTGGGCGATGAGCGCGAGTCCGAGGTGCGCTAGAGCCCGAGTGCCGGATCGGCGGGAGCCCAGCGCCTTCCTGAGCCACTTCTCCGCCTCTTCGGCGTCGGACGCGGACAGCAGCGAGCCGATCCAGCGGGCGGCCGCGAACCTCACCTCCGGCAGGCCCGTGCGTTCGGCACGTCGCAGCAAGGCTAGGGCGAGGTCGGGCTCTTCGGCCTGGGCAAGGACTTCGCCTGTGCGCAGCAGCCGCTCGGGGTCCTGCTCGGCGTCGAAGTCACCGCGGGCCCGTTCCTTGCCGAGGGCGCACATCTGCATGAGCCTGGCGGCGTTCGCCTTGCGCGCGTGTGAGCCGTCGATCCAATTCCGGAAGCTCCCCAGGCTGGAGCTGTGCAGGGATTCGAGCGCCGCAACGTCCTGGTCCGGCAGGTCGATCAGCGCGGCCTGAATCGCGCCGATGCCGTACCCCATTCTCTCGGCGGCCGCCTCGTCGGCTAGCTCGGGACCGAACATAAGCAGTCGCCGGCGTTCCTCGACGGCCGCCGCGAGCTGCGGCAACCGGACTCCGGAAACGTCCGCGAGGCTCTCGTCCGCGTCCAGAGGGTTCAGCGGAAGATGGGAGAGCTCCCGCGAGGCCGTCGCCGCCCGCGCGAAAGCGGCCTCCGCCGCGTCGAGCGAGCCCGCCGCCACGGCATGCTTGCCGTAAGCGGCCCAGTAATCGGGGCTGCTCACCTTCGCGAGTGGTGCTCGCCGCAGGATGTCGAACGCCTCGCCGGGCCGGTTCGCCCGCGCGTACGCCGCGGCGACCTGCTGCAGATTCATCACGGCGTGATGGTCGCTCGGAACCTCCGCCATCAACAGGCCACGAGAGGCGAGTATCCGGTCGCCGCGAGCGATCAGCTCCCGTAGGGCGGACACGCCTGCGACCACGAAGTACGGGCTGTGCCAGGCCATGTCACGGACATCCGGCGGTATGGTGTCCAGGCAGTTCACCAGTGTTTCGTGGTATTCGTCCATCAACGTTGTGCGGTCTTCGTCGGCCACGAAGAAGAGGGCTGCCGTGGCCGCGTCACGGCAGATCAGGGGCAGCCATCTCGCGGCTCCGCAACTGCACGCCACGGTTGCCGCGGGCAGGTCCGGGTCTTCGAGGAGCCTCCGGGTCTCCTCGGTCGAGTCGGAGGTGTCGAAGAAGACGCGGCCTGACAGTGGCAGCCTGTCTCCGCATTCCCCGCAACGGGCCAGGGCCTCCTCGCGGGTCATTGTGTCCCGCCCGGATTCGTCTCCCTGGCGGCACGGAGCAGCTCGTCGGGATTCGTGATCTTGAACGCGAGTTCGAAGGGCGGGCTCTGCCAGACCTCCAGATCCGGGCCGCCCGGTTCCCGCCACCGCACATGCAGCGACAGCAGATAGATCCAGCCCTCCGCCGCATGGATCTCCAGACTGTAGCCCTCGGTCTCCTGAGACCGCAGCATGTGGGCGTGATCGAGCAACTCGTACACGCCCGGCGACGGATCGATTTCGACCGAGAGGGAGAACTGCTCCGGCAGTCCCTCCGGCAGGTCATGGTGCGGCGCGGCCGTCCTGCGGCACGAAATCACTTCGAGCGCGATGGAGACCAGTTTGACGAGCGCGCCGCCGGCGTTGGTGACGGTGAAGAGGACGCCGGCCGGGCGGCGCGCGGGCGTGCGCTCTCTGAATGCGTGGATGTCGACGATTACCCCGCTGTCATAGGCCTTGCCCGCCGAATTGACGACATTGCGCCACTGCGGATCGCTCTCGCCGCACTGAACGTTGAGTTCCTTGAGCCCCGGCATCGCGGCGAAGGCCGCCCTCATGGGGATGCCCCATCCGCCGCCCCGCTCGCCGCGGCTCGTCTTGACGATCCCGGCGACGGCAGCGTTGGCCAGGTTCAGGAGCGGCGAGCCGCTCATGCCCGGAACCGCATCGCCCGACGACAGCTTCAGCAGTTGCCCGCCCGCGACATCGTGCAGCCCTTCGTACGTGAACGTGCTCGGCTCCTCCGACGGCATCGGCGAGAAGGTCGTCGTGTAACCACGCGTGTACAGGCGCTGATCGATGGCGGGAATGCGATCATCCAGCACCATGCACGGATGCTGTTCGTAGCCGCTGATCCGCAGCAGGCACAAGTCGGGATAGGGGTAGAAGGTGTCCTCGCCGGCCGCTGCCGGAAAGCGGGATTCCACCTCGGCATCGAGCGCGACACCCAGGTGCCGCACTTCGACGGCCTCGCCGGCTGGCTCGTTGACGACATGAGCGCACGTGAGGACAGCGCCTGGCGCGACGAGAAAGCCGGTGCCGCCGACAGCGGAGTTGATGAACACCAGGCGGGGTTTCAGGAGTTCGTCAATGCTACGCGTCAGGTTCACCCGTGCCCTCGCCCTCGTCCTCGCCGTCACTGTCCGCCGCGCCGCGTGCCTGCTTGTCACGCGCCGTGTCCCAGGTCAACGTGAGCTTGAGGTTCGCCTTGCCGCCGGCCTCCGCCAGCACGCTCGCGACCTTGCCGGTTTTGAGCGCGATCTCGATGCCGAACTCCACGCTGACCTGGTCGGGCCGCACCGACTCGACCGCGTCCGCGACCGTTCCGGCGACGCCTTGAACGACCTTCCTGAGGTCGTCGATCGGCAGTTTGTGCAGGACCCGAGTCGCGCCGACATCCGACGGGCCTTCGGTGCGGACGCGGGCGAGAATGACCTCGCCGTCCTGCAGCTCGATAGGGACGACGTTCGACATGCCCGATCACTCCTCTTCCGTCGGTGTGGCGTCTCCACGCCCAGAGATCGTCATCTCATCATGATCGCTGGGCCGGGCACTCAAAAATTTCGTCGAGGAGCGATGAGCCACTGGGCTCGGCCTGTCATGGGGGGTGCCAGGGGACCGTACATCATGCGTGCAATGACCTTGCTGTTCGTGGCGGCATGGCGAGATGGCACCGCGGCAGAAGCGTGGAGTCGATAGGAAAGGTCACGAGCTGTGAAAGCGTCGGTGGGGCTGTCTACGGCTCACACGGGCGAACTACGGGTGATCGTTCCATCTCGTTCCCGAACGATCAAGCTGGATGAGCGGTTGCGAGGCCCCTGGTTCACCCCCACGTGCGTGGTGGGCACTGGAGCGTGCCTCGCGTGTGAGGTCGATCTCGTTGCTGGGCCGCGCAGGGGCAGGGGCAGGGGCAGGGGCGGTCCAGCGGTGTCGCTGTCCACGCGCTACCGGCGACCGCGTCCTGGACAGCCCACCAACCGGCAGCTCCAGGCGCCTCCCGCGTTCCGTGCCACCCCCGTTCCGGCCTGCCGGCGTATGAACCGCTCAGCGCGGGACGCGGCCGAGGTAGCGGAGCAGCTCGGCGGCCACCGGGGTGGCGGACGGGGCGCCGCCGGCCTCGACCACGGCGGCATAGGCGCCCCACTGGCGCAGCGGCTCGACGATCTGTCGCGCGGCGGCGAGCAGGTGGCCCGCGAGCTCCTCGTCCAGCGGGGACGGCCCTCCGGTGGCGATCGCGATGTCCCAGGCGTGCACGGCGGCGTCGAGCGCGCACATCACGGCCGCGACCGGGGTGGGCAGGTCGCCGTGCGGCAGCGGCGTCGGCACCGTCTCGGTGTCGTCGGACACCGTCGCCCACGCCGTGGCGGTCTGCTCGATGGCCTCCTTCACCAGGGCGGCGGCGGTGCCGTCCACGGTGCCGGACGGCGAGAAGGGGTCGTAGGACGGGCCGGCGCCGATGCCGAGCATCTTCGCGTAGGCGAGCTGGTCGCCGGCAGCGTGCTGGATCACCTGAGTGACCGTCCAGGCCGAGCAGGGGGTGGCGTTGTCCTCCTGGCCCGGCCGCACCCCGGCGACGCTGTCCTCGAGTGCCCGATAGGAGGCGGCCAGCACCTGGCGCCAGACCGGCCGCAGGGAGGTGACGGTGGCGCTGTCAATGGCGTTCATGGACTCACCTTTCGGGGTTCTTTCTCGCTGGTAAGACCAGATTAGAACGCAATTAGGCTATTTTTCTTCCTAATAGCTCCGCGCGAGATGAGGAATCGATGGCTCCTACGACGACCCGGGTGCTCCGGCTGCTGTCCCTGCTGCAGGACCGGTCCTACACGGGCCGCGAACTCGCCGCGCGCCTCGGCGTCACCGAGCGCACGTTGCGGCAGGACGTGCAGCGCCTGCGCGAGCTCGGCTACCCGGTGCACGCCGCGCGCGGCGCCGTGGGCGGATACCGGCTAGGGCAGGGCGCGAACATGCCCCCGCTGCTGCTCGACGACGACGAGGCGGTGGCCGTGGCCCTGGCCGTCGGCCTCGCCGGGGACGGTTCCACCAGCATCGCCGACATCGACGCCAGCCTCGGGCGGGCACTCGCCAAGCTCCAGCAGATCCTGCCGAAACGCCTGCAGCGCAAGGTGACCGCGCTGCGGTCGGCCACCGCGGTCGGGCCCGCCACGGTCGGCTCCCGCGAGCCGGACGCGCCGGTGCCCGCCGCCACCCTCACCGTGCTGGCCGGCGCGATCCGGGACGGCGCGACCCTCCTGGCGGCCCTCGCCGGCGTCGAGACCGAGGTCGAGCCCTACCATCTCATCAGCTGGCGGCGCCGCTGGTTCCTCGTCGCCTACGACCTGGGCACGCACGCCTGGCGGGCGCTGCCGGTCGCCGGCCTGACCGAGGTACGCTCCACGTCCCGCCGCTTCGCCGCCCGTTCCCTGCCCGACGACGACCTCGTCGCCTTCGTCCTGCGCGAGGTGGCGCAGACCGGCTGGAAGGTGCACGCCCGCGTCACCGTCCTCGCGCCCGCGGAGACCGTGATCGCCCGCATCAACCCCGCCGTAGGCGTGGTGGAGGCGGTGGACGCGCGCACCTGCGTCCTCGTCACCGGCGCCGACGCCATGGAGACCATCGCGATCTACCTCAGCATGCTGATGATGGACTTCCGCGTGGACGGCCCGCCCGAGCTGGTCGAGCACGTCCGCACGCTCGCCCGCCGCTACGCCGAGGCCGTCGGCGGATGAAGCGGCCCGCCGCCGGCCGCGGATGACGCCGCGCGTCCGGCCATGGCTGGCTTGTGTCGGGCGGATGCGCCCGTTCACCTGCTCTGCGAGGTAGGGCGGCATGTGGTGACGCGCGATGAATCGACCTTCGCGGTAACGATCACCGAGTGACCCCGGGTTGCGCTGAGTCGGCCAGGATGGCCGCCAGTTTGAGGCCTTCGTCGGCGAAAAGTCGTCCTGCCTGCTCTCCCTTGGCGCGTGTTTCCAGAAGGACGAGCCAGGAGGAGCCGTCGTGTTGGGGTACGACGCGGATCTGCCGCACCTCGCTGAAGCCGACCTCCTGTAGTTCGGGGTGGATCGCCGTCGGTGACCAGTGCACCTTCCAGGCGCGATCGAAATCGATGATCTCCAGGTGTCCGTCATAGGTGTAGGGGACCGGTCCGTCGAGGGTGACGGTGAACGAAGCGTAGTAGGTGGCGGTCTCCCCGAAATTCAAATAAGCCTTGGGGCGGACGCGGATGTCCTGGATGATTATCCGCTTGGCCCGCGAGCCCTTGGTGAAGGCGTTGTAGATGCCGTCGAGGTCTCGGGGCGGCTCCAGCACCTGGGCTTTCATGGCGGACAGGTCGCCGCGCTGCCAGGCCGTCAGGAACGCGGTCGCCGTCTGCTGGGGCGAGCCCTTGGTGCGTACCGTCAGGTAGACGGCAATGCCCAGACCGAGGAGGGCAATCAGAGCTACGGCGATGGGGACCGCTGTCCGTCGCCGCCGGCGAGAAAATGCGGGCATATCGGGGGCGCCGGCTAGAGCTTGCCTTCGAGGAGTACGGTGCGATGGCCGGCGAGGTGGCGAGCGAGCTCATCGACGAACTGCGGGCGTAGCGGTGGCCAATTCCAGAACGTGAAGCCGAGGTAGGCGAGTACGAAGTAGTCATCGGCCCACTTCCAGGAAGTCGGATCGACCGGCTGCGTGCAGGCTGGACAGGCAATGACGATGTCGTCTCCTTCGTCCCAGCCTCGTACGACTGCACGGAAGGGTTCCCATACCTCGTAGTTGAGTTCAAAGCGCTCGTCGACCAGGTCGGTTGTCGTCGAGCAGTGCGGGCAGGTCACGGCCATGGGGTCGCCCTGCCCCGCGTCGAAGACGGTACGGCCGACAGTGATGGCGAGGCCGTCATGCCAGGGCACGCTCCAACCGGACGGGTCCACCGCTGTTGCGGCGCGCGGGCCGGGCGGGTGCCCGGGATCGGCGCCCAGGACGCAGTGCGTGGGCTCTGCAGACACGATTCCTGAGGAGATCAGCCAGCTCCGAACGTCCGCCGCCAGAGTTTCCGCCTCCTGAGGAGTCGCCTGGACGTCCACGATCGTCTGAAACCAATCTCCCATGATCTTTCCTTACCTATTGCCGCTGGACGCCGTGAAACGATACAAGCAGTCACTGACAGAACCATGGGTGTGCGCGCCGTACAGGCTGTTCAGAGGTTCGCCGGCGAGGGGATGCGATCAGCCCCGGAGTGGCGATTGAGTCGCGCCGGCTTTGATGGAGACCTCAGCGGTTGAGTGCCAGGGCTTGGTTGGGGGTGATGTCGAGCGTAGTAGATCGCCCAAATGTTAACGATCTGTGTAACGCAGATCGCGGGAGACACGCATGCCGGATCACCCCCAGCCCTCCGCACGAGCCCGTGACCTGGTCGCGGACGCCGCGGGTGGTGTCGGCTTCGGCGAGGGCGCGGGTGAGGTGGTCGATCGCGGCGGCGTGCTCGCCCAGGACGAGCAGGCCCACCCCCAGTGCGCGCAGGGTGGTGTAGTCGGTGGGGATCATGCGCTGGCGGTCGTCGTACGTGATGAGCTCGTTGATCTCTTGGAAGAGCACAGGCAGAAGATTAGGGGTGGAGTGGGCGTTGGGAAGCACCGAGTTCGAGGCCGGGTACGTCAACTCGTGGCTGGCGGCGTGGCAGCACAACCTCGTGTACGCGCAGGATCCTGGCCAGGGGGAGACACGGCGGATCTGGGCGAGGGTGGCGCTTTCGGCGCTCGATGGTGCTGAGCGGGCCGGGTATCTCGCGCGGAACGCCGACGTGAGCCGGTTCAATCTTCGGGCGCTGCTGATCTCGGATCTCGGGCCTGCCGATGATCCGCTGTGGGATCCGGATCAGTTGGTTTCGGATGTTCTGGGTGCTCTGCCGTTGTCCTTTGAGCAGGCGGGCGAGTGGGTGGTGGATTGGCGGGCGCGTCCTCGTGAGCAGATTCTGGCGATGCGGGTCTGTAAGAACCTGCTTGCGCCGCTGAAGCTGATCGTCGATCAGGTGAGTGACGGGCGGGTTGAGGGGTGGTTGGAGCTTTGGGGGCGGCTTCCGTGATGGGGCCGCGTATGGGGGCGTCATGGCCTGATGTGAAGATTTCACGAGATGGTAGAAATGGGCGGAAACGGGTTGGGGAGTAGGGGCGGGGATGATCCGGGTTCTGCTCGCCGAGGACATGCACATGGTCCGCGGTGCGCTGGTCGCGCTGCTCCAGCTCGAGCCGGACATCGAGGTGGTCGCGGAGACGGCGGCCGGGGATGAGATCGTGCCGTTGGCGGTGCGGCATGTCCCGGACGTCGCGGTGATCGACGTCGAGTTACCGGGTGTCGACGGGCTCACCGCGGCGGCTGAGCTGCGGAAGAAGATGCCTGGGTGCCGGGTGCTGATCGTGACGAGTTTCGGGCGGCCGGGGAGTGTGCGGAGGGCGTTCGCGGCGCAGGCGTCCGGGTTCGTGGTGAAGGATGCTCCCCCTGAGCAGCTCGCCGATGCCATCAGGAGGGTCGCCGCGGGAGAACGGGTGGTCGATCCGCAGCTTGCCGTGGCGGCGTTGGAGGTGGCGGAGAGCCCGCTCAAGCCGCGGGAGCTTGAGGTGCTGCGGAGATTCGCCGAGGGTGAGGATGTCGAGCAGATCGCTGCGGCGCTGTTCCTGTCGGCCGGCACCGTACGCAATTACCTCACGGCGATCGTGACCACGCTGAACGCCCGCAATCGGCTGCATGCCGTACGGATCGCGCAGGAAGCCGGTTGGCTCTGAGCCCGCTCCGCCTGTTCGTCGCGTACATCTGTCTGGTCTGTCTGGTACGCGTCACCTTTCACCTGGGCGAGACCACGACGAGCCCGCTGATGGTGGCGTGCATCGTCGCGGTCGCCGCGTTGCAGATTCCCATCTCCCTCTCCGGGGGGCGGCGTGCCCTCTGGATGGTTCCGCAGGTCGTGGTCAACTATCTGCCGCTGCTCGTCGGGACCGGGGAGTGGCGGACCGGCGGGTCGGGGTTCCTGGTCGCGTCGGTGCTGCTCACGGTGGGGCGCGGCTGGGCGTGGGGGGTCGTCGCGGTGATCGTGGCGGTCGAGGCCGGTACGGCGGTCGTGCTGGGCCTGCCGCCGGTCCTGGTCTACTACGCGATCGTCGCGCCGATCAACGGTGGCGTGATGCTGTACGGGCTCAGCCGCCTCGCCGACCTGGTGGACCGGGCCGGGCGGGAGCGTTCTGAGCTGTCCGCCAGGGCCGGGGAGGTCGAGCGGCTGCGGTTGTGGGGGCACGTTCACGGCCTGGTGGTGAGCAGCCTGTCGGCCGTCGAACGGCTGGCGCGGCGCGAACGCGACCCCGAGGCGATCCGCCGGGCCGTCGCCGTCGCCAGGGAGGCGCTGCAGCGGGTACGGTCGCTGCCGGCGGCCGAGACGGTGGTACCGGTGCCGTCCGAGGGTGATGACCTCAGGGTTCTCCGGCTGGCCACCCCGATTCTCGTCCTCACGCATGCCCTCTTCATCGGGCAGTCGATCTTCAACTTCGCCGCGGACGTCCGCGAGGGCATCGGCACCGGCCACGCCGCCTACCTGGCGCTGCTACCTGTGACCCTGGCCCTGCAGTTCCGGCATCTGGCCGCGGTGCGTGCCGGCGTGCGTCCGAGGGGACTGGTCTGGACGCTCACCGCTCAGGCGCTCGCCATCTACGTGCCGCTGCTGCAGGGGGATGCGTACGGGCTGGCGGTCTCCGGGTTCTTCGCCGGGGCCGTGCTGCTTTGTGTGCGAAGCCGGGTGGCCTGGCCTCTGTGCGGGTTGGTCTGTGCCGTGGCCGCTCTGGAGGGTTTCTCCCGAGGGCCGGCCGTCGGCGTCTACCAGCTCGGCAGCTCCCTCACCAGCGCGCTCGCCGTCTACGGGCTGACCAGGCTGGCCGCTCTCGTCGTCGAGCTGCGGCGGACCCGGGCCGAGCTCGTCGAGGTGACGGCGCTGCGCGAGCGCATCAAGGTCGGCAGGGACGTCCACGACCTGCTCGGGCGCGGGCTCACCGCGATCGTCCTGCATGCCGAGCTCGCGCTGCGCCTGATGCGCGATGATCCGGAACGGGCGGCGCAGCAGCTCGAACGGGTGACGGACGCGGCGCGGGCCGCCCTTGCCGACGCCGTCAGGATGAGCGCGCCGGATCACCGGTTGTCGCTGGCCGTCGAGCTCGACTCCGCCAAAGCGCTGCTGGAGTCCGCCGGCGCGACCGTGCGGGTCGAGTCCGTTGCTGTGGATCATCCGGTGCTCGCGGTGGTGTTGCGGGAGGCGGTCACCAATGTGCTGCGGCACAGCACGCCGTACGAGTGCGTGATCGAGGTCGCCGTTGAGGACGGTCAGGCACGGCTGCGCGTGGTCAACGACGGCGTCACACAGGAGGGCGAGCCGGGCAGCGGGCTGCGGAATCTGCGCGCCCGCCTGGCCGACGTCGGCGGGGAGCTCACCACCACGCGGACCGGTGACCGGTTCGAGCTTCTCGCCCGTGTCGATCATGAGGATCTCACGCTCAGGAGGTGATCCCGGCGACTGTGCGCGGAAGGGAGCGGAACTGCACAGTTGTTCCGCTATGCGACAGATCAACCGCCGACAGTTCCTCGCGGTCGCCGCGCTCACCGGCCTCGCCTCGGCCTGCGGCTCCGACCCCGTCCCTGCCGCCGACCCGGCCGGCTTCCGTACCGAGGTGCGCGTACCGCCCCTGCTCAAGCCCTCCCGCGGCGAGGACGGGACGTTGACGTTCGCGCTGACCATGCGGCGCGGCCGCAGCGAGCTGCTGCCCGGCGGGCCGGTCGAGACGTGGGGCTTCAACGGGCCGTACCTCGGCCCGACCATCCGCGCGGCGCGCGGCGACAACGTACGCATGAAGGTCACCAACCGGCTCGCCGAGGCCAGCACCGTGCACTGGCACGGGATGCGGCTGCCCGCCGAGATGGACGGCGGCCCGCACCAGCAGGTCGAGCCGGGCGCGACCTGGACGCCGCACTGGACCGTCGACCAGCCCGCCACCACGTCCTGGTACCACCCGCACCCGCACGGCGCGACCGCCCGGCACGTCTACCGGGGGCTCGCCGGGATGTTCATCGTGGACGACGGGCCTTCCGGGCTGCCCTCGCGGTATGGGGTCGATGACATCCCGCTGATCCTGCAGGACAAGGTGCTCGATCCCGCGCCTGATCCGCTCAAGGGCACCTTCGGCATCCTCGGCGATCACATGCTGGTCAACGGGACGTACCGGGGGGTGGTGAACGTACGGACCGAGCGGGTGCGGTTCCGGGTGCTCAACGGGTCGAACGCGCGGATGTATCACCTGACGTTCGGCGACAACCGGGCCTTTCACGTGGTGGGCGGAGATGCCGGGCTGCTCGCCGCCCCGGTCGAGGTGGACCGGGTCTCACTGACGCCGGGCGAACGGGTCGAGCTGGTGGTGGCCTTCACCGCCGGCGAGCAGGTCATGCTGCGTACGGCCTCGGGGTCGGACGACATCGACGAAGGCGACCACGACCTCGTCAAGATCGTCACCGCGCCGAGCCTGTCCGCCTCACCGCCGCTGCCCGCGCGGCTGCCGGGCGCGCCGGCGCCGATCGTGGTGCCGCCCCAGGCGACGGTACGGCGCTTCCGGCTGAACGGGCACGACGCCATCAACGGCAAGGAGATGGACATGTCGCGCATCGACGAGGTCGTCCCGGCCGGCGCCGTCGAGATCTGGGAGATCGAGAACACCGTCTACGCCCACAACTTCCACATCCACGAGGTGGCGTTCCAGGTGCTCGACGTGGACGGGACGAAGCCGGCGCCGTGGACCGCCGGGCACAAGGACACCGTGTACGTGCCACCGAAGAGCACGGTGCGGCTGGCCGTCCAGTTCGGCGACTTCACGGACCCGAAGACGCCGTACATGTACCACTGCCACATCCTGCGGCACGAGGACTCGGGGATGATGGGCCAGTTCGTGATCGTGCAGCCAGGCACGGAAGGCCAGGTCTCACGCACGATCCCGGTCCATCATCACCCGTGACGATAAGGCCCGGCCCAGGTCGTGGTATCGCTCGACGAGGATCGCGATTCCGGATAGGTCGGACTCGGTGAGATCTACGACTCGGAACCGGCTTGGTAGGCACCGAAGAGGGTGGGCGTGCCGTCGGGGCCGAGTTCGGGTTCATCGGTGCGTGAGTGGACGAGTTGGAGGAGTCGCGCGCGCTCTTCCCGCACCTGGTCAGGCCGGAGTTGGTCGACCAGGCGGTGAAGGTCTTCGTACTCTTCCTGCGGTGCCGTCATGCTGTCGAGTTTACGGCGCGAACCCGGGAAGCAAGAGGTTGGCAGCGGACATCGCTTCGAACGCGTCGGCTTCCTCGTCCACACGCAGGCCGTGGCGGCCGGGGTCGCGTCAGTTCCTCAGTTGGGCCAGGGCTTCGTCGAGGGCTTTTTCGGCAGGGCAAGAGATGTCGGGTTGGACGCCGGTGCCTTCCCAGTTCGTGCCGGAGATCGGGTTGATGGCGCGGCCCGTCGGGACGGTGGCTTCCAGGTGGGGGTGGACGGTCCAGCCCTTGCACGGGTGGGCGCCGCCGCGGGTGGGCTCGCCCACGATCACGGCGCGGCCGAGCTGCTGGAGGTCGTACGCCAGTTCCTCGGCGGCGGAGAAGGTGGTGGTGCTGACCAGGATGTACAGGGGCTTGGTGCCGCCGAAGCGGGCGCCGGGGACGTGGGGCAGGCTCCAGGACTGCTCGGTACGGTCGCCCTTGCGCCAGTACATGCTGTTGAGGTGGGTGCGCTGGTCCAGGAGGTGGCTGCAGACGAAGGCGACGGTGTCCGGGTCGCCGCCCCGGTTGCCGCGGAGGTCCAGGATCAGGGCCTCCGCGCGGGAGGCGAGGGTGAGGGCGGCGGTCAGTGGTTCGGCGGCCCAATCCAGGGGGAACAGCATCGGCGCCAGCTCCACCAGGGTGACGCCTCCGTCGAGCAGCTCCACGCGGGGTGCGCCGCCCAGTGAGGTGTCGAAGTCGCGGCGGATGGACTCCATGGTGGCCGCGCCCTGCTCGGGGGAGACCGGGTCGGCGTGGTGCTTCAGCCTCAGGTGCTTGTCGCCGTTGACGGACTGCAGGTCCGCGGTGACCAGAGCGGCGAGTTCCGCGGCGCTGCCGACGTCGTAGGCGCCCTCGGCGAGGCGGCGGCGCAGCAGGTCGGCGAGCTGCTCGGCCACCTCGGGGAAGACGTAGTGCTCGGTCAGCAGCCCGGCCGTCTCGTCGATGATGGGTGCAGGCTGCAGGTTCGTCGGGTTCTTCAGGGTCGTCACGGCGGGAAAGTAGACCAGTTCGCTGACGAAACAGTCAACGGCTGCCCTATGTGAAGGCGTCCGCGCTGGGCGGGAAACTGGCGGGGCCCTCTCGCGACGATGGAAGGCGTGCAGATCAAGGTCTCTCGACAGCAGCCCGGTGACCGGGCTCCGGGTCGGTGTCGTCGCGTGGGTGAGGTCAGGTCCAGCGTCGGTTGGTGCGGTCCACCTCCAGCTCGGCCGGGGTCAGGTCCACGTGGACGGGGATGCCGGGGCGGCCTCCCACCTTCACCAGGAACTTGCTGCGGCCGGGGGGTTCGCCGTCGCGAGCGCGGGCGTTGTCCCAGCTGGGTGGGGTGGACCAGTCGACGATCATGCGTTGCTCGGCGGCGGACATCCCCACGACCTGGGTAAGGGCGGACAGCTCGGCCTCGGGGAGGCCGCCGCAGAGGATCATGCCGGCGCGTTCGGCGAAGCCCCGGGCCTTGAGACGGTCGGCCTCCTCCGTGAGGGCCAGCAGGTCGCTCATCGTGTGGGTGATCATCGCCTGGCCGACGCCGCGCTGGCGGTTCAGGCGGGTCAGGGCGTCCACGCGGTCCACCAGGCCGCGGCCGGCTCGCAGGACGCGCCACAGCTCGTCCAGGACCACCCAGAAGCGGCGTTGCGGGGCGAGGCCGGCGTCGGCGAGGGCGTGGGCGGCCTCGATCGCGCCGAAGCCCTCCGACCAGCAGGCCAGCAGGACGGCGGCCTGCAGCTCCTGGTCGGACTCGTCGATGCCGGAGATGTCGATGCAGCAGCCGGCCGGGGTGTCCAGGCGGATGGGGGTGGTGGTGGCGCGGGCGAAGGCGTCCCCGAGCGGGCCGTCCACCAGGCCGAGCAGGGACGCGTGCAGGGGGTCGACGACCTGGCGGTAACGCTCCTCGCTGCCGCGGGCCAGGGTCACGGCTCGTACGGGGTCGGGGCCGGCGTCGATGACGTGGATCAGGTCGGGGAGGATGGGGACGCCGGGGTGGCGTTCGTCCAGGACCCGCAGGGCGGCGGACAGGATCGTCCGCTCGGTGTCGGCCACCGGGCGGCCGCGGACGATGGTGACGAGGGCGGCGACCGCGTTCAGGCGGCGGCCGTGCGCGTCGGCCAGCAGGCGCTCCCGGTCCAGGCCGGACAGGCGCGCGGCGGCGGCGCCGATCTCGCCGGGGTCGAGGACGTTCAACGCGCCGAGCCCGCGGCCGAGCTTGATGATCTGGCCGCCCATGGCCGCGATCAGGTCGGTGTAGTCGGGCTTCAGGTCGCCCAGCACCAGCGGGGTGACGCCGTAGCCGGCCAGGCCGACGACCTGGCGGCGTACCAGCGTGGACTTGCCCAGCCCCGGCTTGCCGAGCACGAGCTCCGACGGGTTGTGGATGAGACCGGCGCGGGCGAACCAGGAGATCGGGTCGCAGCACAGCGTCGCGCCGCCGGTCAGCTCGCGCCCCAGCGGCACGCCGATCGCCGGCGTGCTGAACCCGACCCCGAACGGCCACAGTCCGCACACCTGCACGGTGGTGCCGCGCCACTCCGGGGGCGCCTCCACGTACGGCACGCGGCCACCGCCACGCCCGGCGTATCCGCGCGGGCCGAGCCGCGGGGAGGTGTACGGCATGGTCAGCTCCCTTCGGAGGAACGGGTCACAGCGTCTCCCTGACGAACGCGGGAATCCGCAGGTGGTCCGGCAGGACCAGGCCGAGGGGCAGCGCGGCGGCGAAGCTCGCGGCCTGGGCGCCGTACATGCGGCGCAGGTGTACCCGGGCGGAAGGGGCGAGCGTGTCGATCGCGGCGACGGCGGCGGGCAGGTCCTCGGGACGCGCGACGGTGGCGGTGACGAGCATCGCGAAACGGACCAGACCCGCCCCCTTCGCCTCCTCCCGAGCGCTCTGGTCGGCGGCGGCCACCGCCACGGTGTCGCGGGCGGCGGCGTTGACGCCGCTGAGGCGGAAGCGGGCGTCCTTGCGGTCGCGCTCGACGAGGCGGGCGGCGCTGCCCGGGTCGTACGGGCGGTAGAGCAGGGAGACCCGCTTGCGTGCGACGTCGCGGTGCGGCGCGAGCAGGTCGGTGAGCACCGGCGCGAGCACCTCTCCCCGTGGCGCCTCGCTCATCCCCCAGGTGACGGAGATGCCGGAGTCGTGCCGGTAGTGGTCCCAGGACTCCTGGGCGGCGACGGGGCCGATCTGGTCCCAGGGCTGGGCGATCGGCCGGCCGCCCGAGCGGGCCGCGTCCAGAAGCCGCTGGCTGGCCGGGTCGTACGCGACCCTGATCGCCTCCGCGATCTCCGCGGCGGTCATGGGACGTGAGGCGCCCGCCCCCGCCATGCTGAGCCCGGCGGTCAGGCCGGGCAGCCGGGTGGCGATCTCGCGGGTCATGGCGGCGGTGCTGCGGGGCCGGCCGCCGCCGCGCGGGTTGGCGGCGTAGGTGACGGCGATGCGGGTGGAGACCTGCGCGGAGCCGGCGGGGTAGGTGCGGACGACGTCGTTCAGCACGGCCGCCGCCAGCTCAGGGGCGTCGGGCGACAGGTTGTCGGCGACCTCGCGCCGCAGGCGGGTGCCGAGGTCGGGCGCGGTCTCGACGGTGACCGTGGCCGCCACCAGGGACGGCTCGTGGGCGAGCCCGGCCAGCCACTGGCCCCAGTGCGCCACCCACGTGTCCACCTGGTCGCTGTCGACCAGCGCGGCCCCCTCCACGGACGCCTCGAACACCGCGGTGTGATGGCCGGTCGCCGGCACCACGATCAGGCCGAACGCGCGGCCCCGTGAGTCGGTGGCCTCCACGACGTGCGAGCCGGCGGCCAGGCCGGGGAGCTGGAAGGCGCCCTTGTGGGTGAGCCCGAGCGGCCCCGACCGGTACAGGTGCCGGCCGCGCCCCCGCCCGCGCAGCCACGACAGGCGGGCGACGGCGATCTGCAGACCGGTGCGTCCGTGCCGGTCGCGCAGCAGCAACATCGGCGTCAGCACGAACGCGATCACCGCCGCCAGCACCAGCGCCGCCTTGAGCGAGACCATCATCGTGATCACGCACGCGACCAGGCCGCCGAGGAGCAGCAACGTGCCCAGCAGGCCCAGGTCGCCGATGCCCGGGCTGGCCGGGCGGCGCCAGTTGCCGTAGGTGCGCTCGCTGTCAGCAGTCGCCATCCGATCCTCTTTCTCGTAGGGGTGACTCGCCGTCGGCGGCCGTCTTGGTGAGCGTCGCGGTACGGGCGCCGGACGGGCCGGCGGGGCGGGCGGGCCTGGCCGCGTCCACGTTCCTCGCGAGCGTGGGCAGGATGCGGGCCCCCATGGCCACGGTCACGTCCCCGGTGGTGGAGAGGGAACCGCCGCCGTGGCGCACCGCGCCGACCGCCGGGGCCAGCAGCCTCAGCAGGGCCGGCAACGCCGCCACCGCCAGGATGATCACCACCAGGCCCGACAGCTGCGCCAGCTCCGATGACGGATCGCCGATCGCCAGGAAGGCGTAGCTGTAAACCGTGGCGGCGGCCGGCTTGTACAGGGCGAAGGCGAGCGCCCAGACCGCGATGCGGGCCAGCCAGGCGCGGCCCGCCTCGGTGCCGCTCAGGGCCGCCGCCATCGGCAGCATGCCGACCAGCAGGCCGAGCAGGGCGACGCGGGCCAGCATCAGCACGATCTGCAGGATGCAGGAGATGATCGAGGCGAACGCCAGCACGATCATCAGGCCGGGCGGCAGGGTCATGCCCTGGAAGCCGGCCAGGCGGGTGATCGCCGCGCCGAAGTCGCCGCCGAAGCCGCCGCTGTCCAGGGCCTGGCCGATGATCCAGCCGGAGTACGCGTCGCCGGCCTCGACCAGCAGGGACATCGCGGCCGTCCCGCAGCCGGTGACCACCGCCAGCGTCAGCAGGCCCGTCACCGCGCGCATCGCGGGCTCCGACCTGCGGCGCACGGCGAGCCTGCCCGCCGCGATGACCAGGCCCAGGACCGCCAGCAGGGCGACGTACCAGTGCGTACGCTCCTGCAGCCAGGCCACGGGGCCCACGCTGTCGGACAGGGGCGGCGCCGCGGCGCTGCTGCCGGAGAAGCCGGCCATCATGCCCAGGACCTTGACCTGGGCCTCCTGCAGTGCGGTGGCCAGCTCGTCGATGACCCCGCCGCCCTCGGCGGCGCCGGTCACTCCGGCGCAGACCGCGTCGGCGCCGGGCAGGTCGCACAGGCTCGTGCCCTCGGGTGTGGGTGACCTCATCACACGCCGCCCCACGGGACGAACCCCGCCAGCGAGGTCACCGCCTGCAGGCTCGGGCTGATGGAACCGTCCGGCTGCAGCCGCAGCCGCCAGTCGCCGCCGCTCCACACCACGGTGACGGTGTTGACCTGGAGGTGTCCTGTGGCGGCGAAGCGGGAGACGAGCTGGACGGTGGCCACGTCAGGGGTGTACGAGGCGAACGCGTAGGCGGCCAGCTGGCCCTTGCCGCCGGTGTCCTCGCCGGTGTTCACCTGGCGGCGCTGTTCTGCGTACGCGTCGCGGCCCGGGCCTGGCATCACCTGCTCGTCGACGACGCGCCGCCAGCCGTCGGCCAGGACGAACCTCGTGGCGATCTGCCAGGCGGCGATCAGGGCGCCGGTGGGCGTACGGGAGAAGCAGCGGTGCACGTCGGCCTCCTCGCGGTGCGGGCCGTGCTCGCGTGAGGCGGGTTCCGCGACGCCGTGGAACACCGTCCACGTGACGTCGGCGGGTGGTCGCGCGGGAAGGTCCTGGGAGGCCGTCGCGGGGGTGGCCGGGCAGTGACCCGGCGCGGCAGCGGATGGTGTGGGCGGTACGGAAGGCGCGGCCGGCGGCGTGACCGCCCACGCCGGCGCCGACGGGGACGGCGGCGCCGCCGGTACGGCCGAGCGCGGTGAAGCCTGGCGCACCGGCCGGTCGGTGGTGTCCTCGCGGTCGGGCCGCAGAAGCACCATCACCGCAAGAACCGCCACCAAAGTCACGAAAACCGCCGCAACCCAGAACGCCGCCCCACGGGAGGCCCCACGAGGGGACGCGTGACGGAAGGCCGCGCCATGGAAAGCCGTGTCGCTCGGGCCCGTGTCGCTCGGGCCCGTGTCGCTCGGGGCCATATCGGGCGGGGCCGTGTCGCGTGAGGCCGCGGTGCGCGGGGCCGCGGTGCGCGGGGTCGTGCCGTGCTGAGGTGAGGCAGGGGACGGTGGCGTGGGGCGGGTGGGTGGTTCGGGGGGCCGGTGGTTGGTGGAGGTCATGACAGGAGGGCGCTCACCAGGCCGGATGCCGAGCCGAGGAGGACGCAGGCGGCCATCACCCATGCCAGCCCCACCGCGTGCCTGCCGCCCTCCCCGCGGTGGTGGATCAGGGCCATCCGGGCGGCCACCCCCATCACCCCGGCCACGCACATCCCGGTGACGATCCACGTCGCCCAGCCCAGCGCCGTCAGCAGCTTCTCCGATCCGGGCGGCGGCGTGCCGATGCCCGGATCGGGGACGCCCACGAGCGGCAGCACATCGGCCAGAAATTGCGTCATGAAGGTCCTCCGGGGTGATCAGATGCGATGTTCCGGTACGCGTCGCCGGCCCATGACAACCCCTCAAGGTCCGTGCTCGTAAAGAGAATGACCAAGCCTTTCTTATTTCTCCGGTACGGGGACTCGCGCAGCGGCCGACCACCGGAATTGCTCGCTGCATGGGCCGTTGACCAGGTAAAACCTTACTGCTCGGGATTGCGCGGGGCCACTAGCGACACCTTTTCCCAGCGGGGTTCGCGGGGTCGCAATCAGCTCCCCGGCACATCGTGAATGGCGCCGACAAGAGAGACGTTCTTTATGAATAAGGGTGGAAAGCTGGTCATCCTGGCGACGGCCACATCTCTGGCTCTCTTGGTCGGCCTGGTGCTCCTCCTGAGCGGCGGGCCGCCGAAGACGGGCTCGGTGGTGTCGTTGCGCCCCGGCAGCGTCCCCGCCGCCTACCAGGCGTGGCTCAGCCGGGCGGGCCGGCTGTGCGGGCACGTCAGCGCGCCGCTCATCGCCGCCCAGGTGGAGGCGGAGAGCGGCTGGCGGCCCAAGGCGCGATCCAGCGTGGGGGCGCGGGGCATCGCCCAGTTCATGCCCGCCACCTGGGCGAGCTACGGCCGGGACGCCGACGGCGACGGCGTCACCAGCCCCGACGATCCCCAGGACGCGATCATGGCCATGGCCCGGTACGACTGCAGCCTGGCCCGCACCACCGCCCGGCTTCCCGGGGATCCGACCTCCAACATGCTCGCCGCCTACAACGCGGGACCCGGGGCGGTCCTGCGGCACAAGGGCGTCCCGCCGTACCCGGAGACTCAGGAGTACGTGCGCCGCGTCCTCGCCCGCGTCGCGCACTTCACCGACATCCCGCTCACGGCGCTCGGCGCCACCAGGTTCGGCAGCGCCGTGGTGGCCACGGCCCAGCGCTGGCTCGGCACCCCCTACTCCTGGGGTGGCGGCGGGCCGAACGGCCCGACCCCCGGCATCGGCAGGGCGACCGGGATCGTCGGGTTCGACTGCAGCGGTCTCGTGCTCCACGCCGTCTGGGCCGCCTCGGGCGGGCGCGTCCAGCTTCCGCATCTGGCCGCCACGCAGGCGACCGAGTACGGCACCCCGGTGCCCCGCGATCAGCTGCTGCCCGGCGACGTCATCGGCATCGACCACCGTGACGGGCGCGGCATCAGCCACATCGTCATCTACGCCGGTCGCGGCCAGGTCATCCACGCGCCCCAGACCGGGGACGTCGTCCGCATCGCCCCGTTGAAGAACTTCGCCTCGGCCGCCTGGACCATCCGGAGGTACGCATGAGCCCCCGACCCCTCACCCTCTCGGCCGTCGCGACGGCTCTCGCGCTCGCCGGTTGCGCCGCTCCAGACTCGGCGGCCACCGAGCGCGTGACGCCCCGGCCCCGTACGTCGGTAACTGTCACGTCCGCGCCGCCGACGTCCGGTTCGGTGATGTTCGGTCCCGGATCGGCCACGCCCACCCCGAGCAGGTCCACGGTGGCCGCCCTCGACCCCGCCTCGATCGACCAGCGGGACGCCGACGCCGTCAGCACCGCCGTCCTGACCGCCATGTGGAGCGTCGACACCACCACCGACCACGACCAGCGCGACGCCGCCCTGCGGGCCGCCGGCTGGCTGAGCCCCGAGTACCTGGCGGAGCTGCGGGACGGCCCCCAGGTCGGTACGGACGCCGCCTGGGCCACGTGGGCCGCCCACCGCGCCCGTACGCGGGCGTCCCTGACCGAGGGCCGCGACACGCGCCCGCCCGACACCGCCACCCAGGCCGACCGGCAGTGGCAGCTCACCGTCACCCCGATCGGTGCCGACGGCTGGCGCGGCAAGCCGCTCACGATGACGGCGTTCGTCGCACTCGAACGTCCCAGGCGCAGCGCCCCCTGGCGCGTCACCGCCGTCACCCTGCGCTAGCGCACAAAGGCGGGGGCGAAGGGCGGGGGAGGAGACGTTCGGGCGTGAAAGCACCGTGGCCGGCTCCCTCGCGGGAACCGGCCACGGCGCGCTACAGCGGGTGCGTCAGCTCTTGCCGCTCACCTCCCGCACGTCCAGCCGCCTGTCGGCCTTGGAGGCCATCGGCCGGAGCGTCTCGACGGTGATGTTGTACTCGCCGACCATCGCCACCTGCGTGAGCGCCTGGTACGTCCCCGGCTTCCCGGGCACCTCGGCCATCACGATGGGCCCCTGGCGATGGGCCATCGGCATGGCCACCATGTCCGTATGGGCCACGACCTGCGCCTTGGTGATCGGGTCGTAGCTGCCGGGCGCGCTCACCCTGGCTTCGATCTTCACTTGCAGGTCGCCGAGGTGGGTGGCGGTGATGTCGATCGCCGCCTTCGGATGCGCCCCGTGCGGTCCAGGAGCCGCCGCCGAGTCCGTCCCGGCCGCCGGGGCCTGGACCGTCGGCCGGGTGACGAGGAAGCCGATCGCCCCGATGGACAGGGCGAACGTCATCCCGATGCACCCCCCGAGCACCAGCCCCTGGCGGAACGGCGTCAGCCCGGCCGGCTTCTTGGGCGGCCTGCCGGGAGCCCGTCGCGGGCTCGGGACGCGCCTGGCGGGCGGCCGGTCGTCCTGGGACGACCTGAGCTTGCTGAGCAGGCTCATCCCGACCGCCTTCCGTAGCTCGCCCTGCTGCCCTGACCCGCGGTGCCGAACCACGCGTACGGCAGCTCGGACCCGGCGGGATCGCCGCCCTCGTCCCGTACGGGCTGCTGGTTCGCGCCCGTCATCCGGCTGTCGGGCAGCGGGATCAGGTTGGGCTGGAGCTTGGCGTGCACCCGGAACAGGCCCCACTGACCGCCGTTGAGATGGCGGGGCAGCGTGCCGGAGCGGTAGAGATAGTCGCCGGGCACGTGACGGAACCCGCCGGCGCCGCCCGAGCTGCCCGGGTCGGCCAGCAGGTCGCGGACCACGCCGGGCACGATGTCGTACACGCTGCCCGGGTTGAACTGCCCCTGGGTGGCCGCGATCTGCGAGCCGGGGTCGCGGGGCGCCCGGCGCCAGGTGTGGCCGTGCAGGGCGAAGCTCGTCGAACGCGGGTCGCCCATGGCCTGACCGACCCGGAAGATCGTCCGGTCGCCGGCGTAGGCCTGGAACACCGGCGTCGCCGGGTCACCGTGCACCCGGGAGCTGAAGATCTCGGTGATGTTCTGGTTCCTGGCGAACCGCCACGACCAGGGCTCGTTGGTGTAGTTGATGGAGAACTCTCCCTGGTCCTCCGGGTCGTCGGCCTCCCTGCTCGGCTTGAGCACGAGGTCGAAGTTGTCCGGCACGGGCTTGCCGTCCTTGCGGAACAGCGCCAGGTCGCTGTTCATCAGCACGATGTTCTCCCGGAAGTCAGCATCCTCCGGATGGGTGATCACCGCGCTGGTGCCGCTCCGCAGCGGCCGGCCGTTCTTCGGGTCGAGGTACTCGGAGCCGGGCTTCTCGATGATCAGCGCGCCGTACAGGCCGTGGTGCAGGTGGTTCTGCACGTCGGCGTTGTCCCGCAGCAGCGCCATGCCGGTCGTGTCGGTCGGCAGGTCCCAGCGGTACTGGATGCTCTCCCCTGGGGCCACCGCCTCGGGCGGCTCGGAACTGACCAGCTGTGGACTGATCGACGCCTTGGAGCTCACCGGGAACGGCTCGAAGCCGGGCACGTTCTGGTGGTTCCTGGGCGGCCGCTGGATGCACTGCGGGAAGCGCAGCACGTCCCTCCTGAAGCCGAGCTGCCCCGGCTCGGTGGCCTCGTGGCAGTGCGGACGCATCTTGCGTGGATCGAGCTTGTTGGTGAAGTTCACCGTCACGCAGTCGCCGGCGTTCGCCCTGATCACCAGCGGTTCCGGTTGTTTCCTCCCGTCGCGCAGCGCCTGTTCGTCGGCGGCGAGCGCGTACATCAGGCCGTTCGGGTCGTGATCGCCGTTCTTGTTGTAGACGATGTCGTGGTTCATGGCGATGACGTCGAACGTGCGGTTCTGGCCGGTCCGGCAGGGCGTCACCGGGCGGCTCTGCAGCCGGGCGGCTCCCGTCGTCCCGAACATCCCGGCACGGGACTCGTGCTGCCCGATCGTCAGCTGGGACCATTCGTCGCGCTCGTTCTCGCCCGTGCACGTGTCACGCGGGTAGTCCGGGAGCTCCGGAATCGGCGGCCCGCCAGAGCCCGGGTTGGAGCACGAGAAGATGCGCAGCAGTCCCCAGTCCCCGAGGAACCAGTCGTCCGCGCCGGCGTAGGCGTACTGGTAGTCGGTCACCTTCAGATCGGGTGTCGGCGGTGGCATCTCGTCCGCCAGCGGATCGACGTCGAAGTATTCGAGCATGCCGATGTGCTGGGCGCCGACGATGTTCGAGTCGGGATCTCGCGGCTCGTGCCGCCATCGGAAGTGGTCCAGGTTGAACCCGTGTGACTCCTCCTGAGACAGCTGGAAGAGCCGGAACCTGATCGGATCACCCCGGTACGCCTTGAGCACCGGCGTGAACGGATCCCCGTGCACCTTCGAGTCGAACAGCAGCGACGGGTCCCTGTTCCTGCGGGCCTCGAACGGCTCCAGCCGGTAGTTGACCCCCATGCCGCCCTGGTCGTCGTTGCTCGACGGGAACTTGGCCGGGAAGATCGGCACCCCGTCCGGGGTGTCGAACTTGTCGTCCGCCCGCGTGCGCGGATCGTTCGGCTGGAACAACGGCACGTGGTCCTCGATGAAGAGGGAGAAGTTGCGGTAGTCGACTCCGTCCGTGGGCTGGTTGTTGTGGTCGATCACCGGTTCGCAGTGCACGTCGAACTGTGTCCCGATGACCCCGCGGGTCCGCGCGCCCGGCACGTCGGGCACGCAGCCCGCCGGGTGGATGGTCGCGCCGCCGAACAGCCCGTTCTTCTGGTGGGCGTTCGGGAAGAAGTGGTCGTGGAACGAGTTCGTCTTCGTGTTCTCCTGCACGAAGTCCCGGTAGATGATCGTCTCGCCCGGCCCTGCGCCCTGGTCGTAGTTCCAGCCGTTGGCGGCGCCGTCGGAGCTCAACACGTCGAAGTGCACCATGTGCTGGTGGATGCCGACCTCGTTGGTCTCCTGCAGCCGGTCGAAGACGTTGCCGCCGAACATCCGGGGCAACTCGTTCGTCAGCTGGTAGATCACGCAGTCGCCGACGTTCAGGATGGGTGCGAACGGTTCGGGTTTCTTGCCGTTCAGCACCGCCTGTTTGTCACGTTCCAGGACATAGACCCGCGACTGCGGGATCGTCCACTTCAAGTCAGGGTTGTACGTCTGTCTGATCTGGATGGCCGCGACCTTGAAGACCTTGGTCGGCCGGCCGATGGGACACGGGTCCTGGAAGAAGGCGCCCGGCTGCTGCCCGCCCGGGTCGGTCGCCGCCCGCTCCAGCGGGGTCGGCGGGAAGACGCCGTTCTCCGCCCGCGAGGCGAGCCCGAGTGGCGGCTTGGGCGCCTTGAAGCCGAACACTCCCGGGATGAAGTTCGGGAAGCCCGGCCGTTCCGGCGTCGGACTGGGCGGTGGCTGCACACCGGGCACGCCTGGCTGGTAGTCGTGATCGGGCACCGGGAACAGCGGGAGCAGGCGCGTGCCGTCCGGCTGCCGCCGCGTGCCGTCCGACAGCGTCTCCAGCGTGCGGTTGAGCCCCCACATGCCGTTCGCGAAGTGCGGATAGAGGTGGCAGTGGAAGATGATGTCGCCGAAGGACGCCGGCTTGCCCACGTTCGCCGACCCCGCGCCGCCCTGGACGATCAGCGGGTAGTGACTGCCCGGCGAGACCGCCTGCACGTCGAGGAGGTTGGTCTTCCTCGTCACGTGGGCGGGCTCGCTGATCTCGTCGATCCCGCCCTCGTCCTCCGGGTCGAACATCCAGCGGTTGACGTGCCAGTGGAAGGTGTGGGTCTCGACCTCCGCGGGGTGCATGAGGCGGACCTGCGTCGGCTCGCCGCGGTAGTTGCCGATCACCAGGTCGCCGCCGCCCGGGTCGCCGTACGCCCAGGAGGACAGCGACGTCTCCTCGCCGACGCAGCGCTCGGCGTCGAAGCCCTGGGCCCCGCGCCGCGCCGCCGGGCAGCCGACCTCATCGCGGTTGAACCCGGGCTCGGAGCGGTAGTTGAAGGCGAAGTACTCCAGCTTGACCGGGACCTCGCCCTGCACCAGCGCGTCGGCGTCACCGCCGCCGAGAGCGCGGATCGTCCCCCTGGTGAGCAGCCTGAGCTGCTCCCTGTTGGGCTGCACGCAGGACGTGCCACCCGGCTGTGGGCCGCCCCCGTCCTCGCGGCAGAACCGGGTGAGGATGCCGGGCTCGGCCTCCACCTCGTCGTGCATGAACATCACGTGCTCGCGGAAGTCCTTGCCGTTCGGCCGGATGATGACGGCCTGCGTCCCCGACTCCAGCGGCTCGCCCGTACGCGAGTCCACCCAGGTCGCCCGGGGCTCCTCGATGACGAACGCGCCGAACGCGCCGAACGCGTGCGAGCCGATGAAGCGCACGTTCCCGTCGCGGTCGATCGGGCGGGTCTGGTGAGAGGTGAAGTCCGCCCCGTCCTTGAACTGGAACTCACCCTGGATGTGGGCGTGCAGCTTGTACCTGATCGTCTCGCCGGGCCGGGCCGTGGAGTCCGGGTTGTTGCCCGCCACGGTGCCGTCCGCGCGCCTGACGTCGTAGTCGAGGCCGTCGAAGTGCATCGAGGCGTTCGGCGCCTTGCGCGGGTCGAAGTCGATCTCCGGCACGCTCAGCGCCGGAGCGAACTCGCGCGGCCGCGGCGTCGGCGTGCCCGGCGGCAGCAGCCGCTCGCCGGGCAGCGTGTAGATCGCGGAGTTGCGGATCCGCTCGTTGAGCGGCGGCGCCGGCTCGTTGAGCCGGTTGGTGAAGAACACCTTGATGCAGTCGCCCTGGTTGGCACGCAGGACCAGCGGCTCGATCAGGTCGCGCAATCCGCCTTCGCGCGGGTCGGCCGCCCGCGTGTAGGCGGCCCGCACGGCCGCGATGTTCTTGTCGAGCACGTACATGCGTCCCTCGGGAACCACGTCGCCGAAGCGGTTCACGAACAGCGGCAGGTTGATCAGTGAGACGTTGAACGTCTTGGGCTTCTTGCCGGTGCACGGATGCCGGGTCGGCTGCTGGATCTCCGGCAGTCGTTCGGCGAGCGCGTGGCTCATCATCCACATCGACCCTCCGGCCAGGGCCATCCACAGGCCGGCTCCGGTGGCCAGCAGGATCTTGATCGGCCAGGACCGGTTGCGGGTCCGGCGGGTGAGCACGGCCGCCGCGATGACGGCCAGCATGAAGAGCGGAATGAAATCGGTGTACGGCGCGTACAAGCATCCTCCAACCGAATGACCACCGCGTGGTCGCGCCGTCGGGGAGCTGGGACAGAACCGGGCCAGAGGAGGGGATGACCGCCGGCATCGCCGCCCCGCACGGTCGCCCCCGAGCCGTCCCGACCGCACGCCTGGCGATGCATGCCTGGTCAGCGTACGAGTTGACGACCTTGGAACCTCTTCCGACCCGCCGAGTGATCGCCGCCGCCGCCGATGTCCACGTGGTTCCGACCGGCCGCGTATACGCGGCGTGTGCCGGACGTATTCCGACGCTCGTTACGCTCCCCCGCAATCCAGTCATTCGTGACGACCGGCGTGATAGCCGGTCGGGACGGACCAGGGAGCGGGTGGTGCGGATGGCCGGCGCGCGGTCGTGGGTCAGCGCCCACGTCTTCCACGACGGCGACCTCGACCTCGTCATCACCGACCTGCTGGCCGCCGTGCAGAGCAGGCTCGACGCCGGCGGGGCCGCCCGCGGGTCGTACGAGCGCCGCCGCCGGCCGCCGAACTCGTTCGCCTTCTTCCCGTACCGGCCGGAGACCGACAAGTACCGCATCGGCGCGGCCCGGCGCCGATCCCCTGAGCGAGGACGTGGTGGGGAGTTCATGCTCGGCACCGTCGCAGGGGAGCACGACACGGAAGGGAACGCATGAGGCTGCGCCTGGCCGACCACACGTACATGGCGCCGATCGAGAACGGGCTGCACATCGTCACCCCGGCCGGCCCGGTCACGCTCACGGGGCGGTCGATCGCCCGGTGGGTCGAGGCCCTCGTACCGCAGCTGGACGGCCGATCCGGCCTCGACGACATCACGGCGGGCCTGCCGACCGCGCACGCCGCGATGGCCCGGCAGATCCTGACCCGCCTGCTCGACGCCGGCGTCGTCCGCGAGGTCACCGCCCCACCCGGCGGCGAGCCGGTCGCGGGGCCCGCGGAGGTCGCGTTCGCGGGCGCGCACACCGAGGGGGCGGGGGCGGCGTTCGCGCGCTTCCGCGAACTCAAGGTCGCCGTCGCGCACGAGGGCCAGGTGGGCGAACCACTGGCGGAGGCGGTCGCCGACGCGCTGCGGACGTCAGAGGCCCGCCACGTCAGGGTGTGCGCGGCGGACGCGCTCGGCGACGACGACCTGTGGAGCCTGGACGTGCTGCTGTGGATCGGCGAGCTGGGCGCGAGCGGGCATGATGGGGCGGCGCGGGACGGGCTCGCCGTCGGGCACGTGCTGTGGGACGGCACGGACATCTGGTACGTCCCCGTGCGAGGAGCCAAGGAGGACCCGCTCAGCCCGGCGTCCCTGCGCGCCCGCCTCCGCACGGCCCCCCGCGCCCCTGAGCCGATCAGCGCCCTGCACGTGGAGGCCGCCGCCGCCCAGGTGGGACGCGCGGTGCTGCGCTGGGCCACGGGCACGGCCGACCCGCGCCACGCGGGCAAGGTGACCAGGATCGGCCCCGACCTCACCACGTCGAGGCACCACTGCGCGCCGCACCCGTACGAGCTGCCGGCCACGGCGTCCACCCCCGAGGCGCTGCTGACCCGGGTGGTGCACCTCAGATTCCGGCCCACCGAGGACGGGCAGGCGTTCTCGGACGCGGCGGTCAGGGCGGCCGACGAGCTGTTCGGCCCGTTCCGCTTCCTGCCTGACGACTCCGCCGCGCAGAGCCCCCTGCACGTGTCGGAGGCCGAGGTCGGCGACGGGGTCGTACGGGCGGTGGGCTTCGACTACGCGGAGACCAGGATCGAAGCGGCCCGCGCCGCGCTGACGAGGTACGCCGCCGTCACGATCGATCCGCGCCGCCTGGTGGACGGCGGCGGGTTCGCGCTCGCGTACGACCTGGCGACGGCGGCGACCGTACGGCTGCCCGCGCACGAGGCATTCCCCCGCCCGGCGGAAGGCGTGGGCGAGGGGTACGGCGCGAGCTGGGACGAGGCCGTGGCCCGAGGGCTGTGCACCCACTGGACGCGCGACCCGGAGCTGATCGAGGACGCGCGGGGAACCCCCGTCACGGTCGATCCCGGCGAGCTGGACGCGACGGGCCGCCGCTGCTTCGCCCTGCTGGCCGAGCTGGGCGAGCTGCCCGAGGTACGCGAGCACGGGGGCCGCTTCGGCGTCACCGTGCTGTCGTTCCGCCGCGGCGGCGTGGAGGTGGCGAGGACCGCGGGGACCGCGTCAGCGGCCTGGACCAGGGGGCTGCTTGAGGCGCTCTACGCCGTCCAGGTGCGCGTCCACGCGGGCCGCCCGCGCCCGCCCGCCGAGCCCAGGCCGTCCCTGCCGACCGCCATGTGGGTCGACCCAGGCCGGTCCATCGACCCTGACGAGGTCGCGGCGGCGCTGGCCGCCGACGGCCGCCGCGCCGCCGTCATCCCCCTCGACCACGACCCCTTCGTGGCGGCGATCGCCCCGCTGAGCGTGCGGGTGGCGATCACCGAGGAAGGACGTCAGGCATGACCGAGCACCCCGTGACCGTGCTGTCCGGCGGGCGGATCGCCGGCGCCGTGGCGGAGCGGCTCGGCGTACCGGCCGTTCCCCTGCCCGACGGTGAGCTGCCCCCGGGGCCGACCGTCGCCGCCGCGGACGGCTGGGCCGAGGTCGTCACGCGGGACCTGCGGGCCAGGCTCACCGGCCCCGTGCTCCCCGCCCGCGTCGAGCTGGACACGATCGTCATCGGCCCCTGGGAGACGCCGGGCGAGCAAGGGTGTGCCTCCTGCGCCGCGTACCGGCAGTCGTGGGCCGCTCCGGCGTACGAACGGGGCGAGGTCGTCCGCGAGCGCCACGCCGACCGGCTCGCCGCGCCCTCGCCGCTGCTGACCGGGGGCGCGGCCGGGCTGGCCGCGGCCCTGATGGCCGACGACCTGAGCGCGTACGCCGAAGGCGCGACGCCGCGCACCCGCTCCACGGTGCTCACCGTGGACCTGCACGACCTGTCGATCACCCCGCACCGGGTGCTGCCCGCCCCGCTCTGCGCGGTCTGCGGCCCGCACGTGACCGACGAGCCACCGAGGGAGCTGGGGACGCCTCGCCCGGTCCCGAGTCACGCCGAGGGCGCCGTACGCGGGCGCGACCTCGTCGGGGAGCTGGACGCGCTGACCGACACGTACGTGGACGAGCGCACCGGCGTGGTGTGGCTGCTGCACGACCGCACCTCCGGCGGCGCGATCCTCAGCACGGCGGAGGTTTCCCACCGGTGGGCCAGGGGGTCCGGCGGCTACGGGCGTGCCTCGGAGCGCCGGGTCAGCAGGACGATCGCGCTGCTGGAGGCGCTCGAACGGTTCTCCGCCTCACCGGGACGGCTGCACCCGCCGAAGGTGGGGACGTACCACGAGTTGCGGGACCGCGCCCTGGACCCGCGCACGCTCGGCCTGCACCCGCCGCAGGCGTACGAGGAGCCCGGCTTCGCGTACGAGCCGTTCGACCCGGACCGGAACTACCGCTGGGTGTGGGGCTGGTCGTTCCTGCGCGGCGAGCCGATCCTGGTGCCCGAGACCGTCGCCTACTACGGGACGCACTCTCACGAACCCGACAACCGCCCCTTCGTCTACGAGACCTCCAACGGCTGCGCGCTCGGCTCCAGCCTGGAGGAGGCGGTGCTGTACGGCATCCTGGAGATCGCCGAGCGCGACGGGTTCCTGCTGACCTGGTACGCGCGGCTGCCCGCACCGGAGCTCGACCTCGCCACTCTCGACGAGGTCAACGCCCTCCACCTCGCCGCCCTGCGCGCGGAGACCGGCTACGACCTGCGCCTGTTCGACATCACCACCGAGCACGGCATCCCCGCCGTCTGGGCCCTCGCCGCCGCGCCTCCCGGCACGGACCTGCCGGCGGCGTTCTGCACCGCGGGCTCCCACCTGTCGGGTCGCCGCGCGGTCACGGGCGCGGTGGCCGAGCTGGGCGACATGCTGACCAACGGCATCAAGTACGGCGGCGGCCCCGAGATCAGGGCCAGGGCGGCGGCCATGGCCGCGGACTCCTCCGCCGTCGAGGAGATGGAGGACCACCCGCTCCTCTACCACGACCCGCGCGCCGCGGCCCGGCTGCGCTTCCTCACCGCGGGCACGCCCACCCGCGCGGTCGGCGAGGTCGGCTCGGGCCCGGAGGAGTTCGCCTCCGACGACCTGGGCGAGCTGATGCGCGCGGTCGTCGGCCGCTACACCGCGTCCGGGATGGACGTCGTGGTCGTGGACCAGACCTCCGACGAGCTGCGCGCCATGGACCTGCACGCGGTCAAGGTGCTGATCCCCGGAACGGTGCCGATGACGTTCGGGCACCGGTACCGGCGTACCAGCGGGCTGCCCCGGCTGCTGGAGGTGCCGCACCGGCTCGGCCACACCGGCCGCCCCCTCACCGAGGACGACCTCAGCACCGACCCGCACCCGTTCCCCTGAAGCCGCGGGGGAGCCGGGTGAGAGAAAGGAACGCCATGAGCCCTGCGAAGTTCTCCGTCGCCGACCTGCCCGTCGACGTCTTCGAGCTGGAGACCGGCGACCTGGAGATCGAGTCGCTGACCGGCGGCCACGGGATGCTGGAGCACGGCGCCTCCAGGAACTGCGGCTGCTCCTGCCGGCTGGTCGGCTGCAGCTGCTGCAGCGCTTCGCCCAAGTCACCGAGGTAGCCCACCGGCCGGCCGACGATCCCGGCCCGGCGCCTCACGGCAGGGCCGGGTGCTCCCGGAGTGTGAAGGAGACCGATGAGCTCAGGGGAGGCGTCCGCCCCGATCGTGGGCGTGACGGGCGACGCGGTGGTCCGCGTCGCGGGACTGACGACGGAGGTGCTCGACTGGCTCCGTTCGCCGCGTCTGACCGAGGCACTCGACGACGTGCTGGCCCGCCGTGACGGGCTGAGCGTCCAGGGACGCGCGCTCGCCGACGCGCTGCATCCCGTGATCGGCGGCCTGCCCCGCGACGGCGTACGCCCGCGCGTGATCGGCCTGCGCCGGGCCCTGCACGCCGGGCGGCGACCGGCCGCGCGCGAATGGACGCCGGAGATCGCCGCGCGCCTGCCGTCGGAGGTGTCGGGCGGGATCGCGGACTGGCTGGCCGGCACCGCCGCCCTCGCCGCCGTCGAGGAGAGCCTGCCGCAGGTCCTCGCCGCCGAGCGGGACTGCGGCCTGAGCGCGCTGCTCAAGGCGGCGACCGATCCGGGGTTCCGGATCGCGCTCGGCGGGACGAGCCCCGTACTGGCGGCCGAGCTGGAGAAGTGGATCGCCGACCCCGGCAGGACTCCCAGGCCGGGCACCACGACGACCCTCGCCCGCTACCTGGCCCGCGCCGCGACCAAGACCAGCCCGCTCAGCACGTTCGCCACCAGCGGCCCCGTGCGGTGGCGCGCCGGCGGCCCGGCCGTCGAGACCGTTCCGGTCGATCGCTCCGGCGCCTTCGAGCTCTCCTACTACCACATCCGCGAGAACATCGCCGCCTTCGTCCTGGACCACGCGGCCGATCGGGCGCCGATCGCGCTCAACGCCTCCGCCCAGCGCCTGGGGGAGCAGATCGTCTTCCTGCGCGGGCTGGGCATGCTCGGGCTGCTCGGCGGCGAACGCTTCTGCGCCATCCCCGCCCGCCCGTCCGTCCTCGCCCTGATCGACCTGCTGGGCGAGGAGCAGGGAGGACTGCCCCGCCCCGTCCTCCGCGACCGCCTCACCTCGGGGGACGCCTCCCTGAACGACGAGGTCGACGCCTTCGTCGACCACCTCCTGGACGCCGGCCTCCTGGTCCGCGGCCTCCCCCTCACCCACCCCCACGAGGTCCTCGCCGGGGCCGCCACGTGGACCCGGCCGGCACCTGGCCTTTCTGACGCTTCGGCGGCTGTTCCGTCGCTCGCCCTGGCCGGCGCTTTGGGGCGGGCGGCCGCCGCGCTGGGGGCGCGGCCCGCGGCCGACGACGCCGACTTCTACCGGGCGCGCCGCGAGACGGTGGTGAGCAGGCTGCGCGAGCTGGCCGCCTTCGCCACACCGGGCAGTCCGCACCACGCGATGTTCACCTCGCTGACCGCCGTCAACATCCGGGACACCGCGGTCGCCGCGGAGCCGCCGGCCGTCTGCTCGGTGCGCACCTGGCAGCCGGTCGCCGACGACCTGGAGGTGATCCGCCGGTGGATCGCCCCCTTCGCGCCACACCTCCCCGCCAGGCTGGCCCTGACCGAGCTGTTCGGGGAGCGGCTGCGCGAGCACGGCCCGGTCCCCGTGCCGGCGTTCTACCGCGAGTACCAGTGGGCCATGACGGAGATGGACGAGGTCGGCGCCGAGCTGCGCGGCACCGTCCTCGCGCCGACGGCCCGGCACCCGGGGGACAGCGTGCTCGACGGGGTACGCCGGCTCGCCGACGTCATGGCCACCGCCCTGGCGGCCCTGACCCCGTACGAGCTCGGAGGGACCGGCGCCGTCGCCGTGCCCGTCGAGGCGCTGCGGGCGGCGATCGCCATGTACCCGCCATGGGTGCCGGAGGTGCGATCCATCAGCGCCTACGTCCAGCCCGCCGACGGTCTGGGCGTGGTCAACGCGCTGGGCACCGGCTTCGGTTCCGTACGCGCCCGCCTCGACCACCTGACCGGCCACCGGGACCCCGGCGTGGAGGACCCGGGCACCGGCCCGATCCACGCGGAGTTCGGCAGCCGGTTCGGCATCTCGCTCAACGACCACCGCCGCTGCCTCCCGTTCCAGCTCGGCGGCACCCCCAACCTGCTCGGCGACGGCGACGGCGACGGCGGCGTCCTGCTGCGGATCCAGGACCTCGTCGTCCGGCTGGACGAGCGGACCGGCCTGCTCGGCCTGGCGACGACCGGCGGGCGCGAGGTGCGCGTCGTGCACACCGGCGCGGCCGCGCGCGAGTTCCTGCCGCCGTTCTCGCTGCTGCTGACGGTCCTGTCCGGTGAGGTGCCGCCTCTCACGGTCCTGCCGCCGCACCCGTCCCGCACCGCCCCGCGTGACGGCCGCCGAGACTGGCCCCGCCTGGTGACGGGCTCACTGGTGATCGGCCGGGCCCAGACCAGGTTCCCGGTCGGCGAGGTGCCGCTGCCCGGCCCGGGCGAGGAGGAGAGCCGCTTCCTCCTGCGGCTGGCGGAGTGGCGGCGCGCGGAGCGCATCCCTCGAAGGTGCTTCTTCCGCACCCGCCCCGGCCCCGACACCATGGACGAGACCACATCCCCGGTGTCGTGGACCCAGGCCCAGGAGAAGTGGCACAAACCCATGTACCTCGACTTCGACGGCCTCCTCCTGGTGCGGGGCTTCGTCGCCGCCCTGCGCCGCCCCGGCACCGCACTGGTGACCTTCGAAGAGGCCCTGCCCGACCCCTCCGCCGTAGAGGCGGGCGATCACCACGTCGCCGAGCTGGTTCTGGACATCACCGCCGCCCCATAAGCCACCCCGGCTCTCAGCTCCCCTGAGGCGCGTCGAACACCTCCTTGACGAGCCGCTCCGTCGCCTTCTGGAACGCCGGGCCCAGGGAGAGCGTGGGGTCGTCGGTGTAGTTCAGTGCGGCGGTCAGGGTCCTGGCGCCGTCGGGCGTGCTGTACATGAGCGCCGCGTGGCCCGCGATGCCGCCGTTGTGGTTGATGACGGTGCCGCCGCCCTCCGTGGTCTGGACGAACACCCCCAGGCCGTAGCCCGCCCCTGGGATGCCGGTCGGGTGCGGCGCGCACATCTCTTCGAGCAGCGCGTCCGGCAGGAGCCTGCCGCCCACCAGCGCGGAGATGAACGTCCGCAGATCGCGAGTGGTGGAGATCATGTCGCCGCCGCTGGAGATCCAGGAGGGGTTGTGCCGGGTGACGTCGACCGTCTCCTGCTCGGATCGGTAGTAGGCATGGGCGTACGGCTCGGGGATGTCGACCTCGTCGGACGGCTGGACGGTGCCCGTCAGGCCGAGCGGGTCCAGGATCAGCCGCCGCATCTCCTCGGCCAGCGGGTGGCCGGTGACCTTCTCGATCAGCAGCCTGGCCAGGACGTAGTTGGTGTTGGAGTACCTCCAGCCGGTGCCCGGCTCAAACCTGGCCGGCTTCGACAGCGCCAGCCGTACCAGCTCCTCCGGCTGGAAGGTCGTGAACCGGGCCGCCACCCACTCCTCGCCCGAGGTGGTGGCGGGGCTGCCCGGCACGTACGTGCCGTCGGGGTCGAAGTCGCCGGTGAAGTTGAACACGCCGCTGGTGTGCTGCAGCAGCATCCGTACGGTGATCCGCGGGTCGAGCCCGAACCCCGCCAGATGCCCGGCCACCGGGTCGTCCAGCCCGAGCCTGCCCTCGGCCACGAGCCGCAGCACCACGGTCGCGACGAAGGTCTTGGTGTTGCTGCCGATCCTGACGTGGCCGTCGACCGGCGGCCCGGCGCTCCCGCCCAGCTCGGCGGCCCCGGCGGTGCCGACCCATTCGCCCTGCTCGTCGTGGACGCGCAGGGTCACCCCGATGAAGCCGGAGTCGATCATCTCCTCGATGATCTGCTGCAACTGGGGGCGGGTCTGGGCGGAACGCGTGATGGACATGGTGCTCCTTCTGCGGGAATGGGGTGGTTTTACAGGCTGCGGGCGGTGATGTCGCCGTACGCGGTGGTCGCGTGGATGGTCAGGTCGGCGGCACCGCTGTTGGCGAGGGAGTTGTTGATGCGGCCGTACGTGGTGCCGGCGTCCAGGGAGGCCGAGGTGCCGCGGGCGGCGCCGACCTCGATGTCGCCCTGCTCGGTGCGCAGCGTGACGGTGCCGCGTACGGCCTCGGCGATGCGCAGGTCGCCCTTCAGGGTGCTGATCCGCGCCGGGCCGGTGAGGCGGCCGACGGTGACGTCACCGGCCTGGAGCGTCAGGTCGGCGCTCGCGGCCTCGTCGAGCTTGACCGTGCTGCTCGCGCAGGAGAAGGACACCTCCCCGAGCCGCCCGACGCCCCGGAGGTCGCCGGCGGCCGCCTTCGCCTCGACCCGCGAACCGGCGGGCAGCTGCACGGTCACCTCGACGGAGCCGGAGGGGCCGAAGAACTGGTTCTTGGGCTCGGGGGTGTGGATCCGCAGGACGCCGTCGTCGTAGGTGACCACGGTCTCCTCGGCGGCCTTGACGTCGCGGCTCCTGGAGGCGTCCGCGGGACGGACCTCGACCGTGGCGTCGGCGCGGTCGGCGGCGATGAACGTGATGTGCCCGGCGGCGATGTCGAGGACCGTCGAGATGGTGGCGGGGGTGTCGAAGCGCTGCATGGTGTTGCTCCTCTTGTCCGTTCGTTTCCGACGAACGAAAAGCTACGTTGCTTTCCAGATTCTGACAACCTCATCGTTGCTCTTTAGAGGAGTATCAGCAGCTAGATACCTTGAAATCATTGCAACCGGCTTGAATCTAACGCAATGAACGAGATCGTCGTCCGTTGCAACAGGTCGGCGATGAACGCTATGGTGTGCGGACACCGCAGATCACGGAGGAGACCACGATGCCGGGCGGCAGACTCACCCAGCAGGAACGCCAGCAGATCGCGCTCGGCCTGGCCGACGGCCTCGCCTACGCCGAGATCGCCCGCCACCTCGACCGCCCGACCTCGACCGTCACCCGCGAGGTCATGCGCAACGGCGGCCCCACCTCCTACCGCGCCGACCTCGCCCACCGCGCCGCGGAACGCCGCGCCCACCGCCGCAAGAAGCCCGCCACCCGCACACCGGGCGCGGCCCCGCAGCACGACGGCCGCGACACCGAGGCCGTACGCGAGTACGAGGAGACCTTCACCACCGTCTTCATGCAGTCGGGCCTGCCCAAGATGACCGCCCGCGTGCTGGCCTGCCTCTTCACCACCGACAGCGGCAGCCTCACCGCCGCAGAGCTGGCCGCCCACCTTCAGGTCAGCCCGGCATCGGTCTCGAAGGCGGTCACGTTTCTCGAGAGCCAGGGCCTCATCCGCCGCGAACGCGACGAACGCCGCCGCGAACGCTACGTCGTGGACGACGACGTCATGTACCAGTCCACGATGGCCAGCGCCCGCTCAACGGCCCATCTGGGCGAGATCGCCCGTCAGGGCGTGAGCATCCTCGGCCCCGGCACCCCGGCCGCCGCCCGCCTGGAGAACATCGCCCGCTTCGTCGACTTCGTCTCGGAAAGCATCGCCCGCGCCGCCGCCCAGGCCCGCGACATCCTCCACACCAAATCCACCGAACGGTGACGCGCTCCGTCGGTGTGAGACCGTCCCGGGGACTGTCGGTGGGGTCGGTCATACTTCGCCGGGTCAGATGATCACGAGGTGAGGGTGGCGGGCGATGGCGCGGTTGTTGCGGAGTCTCGATGACGAGGTCTACGTCGAGTACAACTCGATCGGGCTCGACGGCACCGACCTGCCGACGTGGGGTTCGCCCACCGAGGAGATGTACCACTTCACCGCGGCCGTCCGGCTCGAGTCCTGGGACGCCGAGCCGGAGCCCGCGGACGGTTCCTGGACGCCGGTCAGCTCGTCGACATTCGTCGCGGAGAGCGGGGTGGTCGCCGTCCTCGCGTCGATGGACGGCAGGGGGCACGACTTCCTGATCGGGCCGCCGCACTTCGAGTACGGCGTCCAGATGTCCTTACGCGAGCCCCGGCCGGGCGACGGGCACGGCACAGGCGAGTGCGACGAGACATGGCTGCTGAGGTTCTGGCCGATCCGGGACGTCTTCGACCCGGTCGCGCACGCGGCCCCGTTCTCCTACATCGCCCGCGGCGTCCTCTACTACTCGATCGACCTCGAGCCCGAGCAGCTCGTCCAGCCTCCGTCGCGGCGGGAGGCGCCGGTGCCGGTCTCGGCGGCGGCCGACTGGGCGTCGCTGCGGGCGGAGCCCGACCTCGACACCTTCGACGGCTGGCTGCGTCAGGTCCGCCGCCTGGCCGAGGAGAAGGGCGTCACCGTGCACGCGTGGCTGCGCGAGAAGGGGCTCGACATCGAGGACGGCGCCGATCTCACCGCGGCGACCTGCATGCCGCCGCGCGTGCGTGCGGGCCGGTACGCCGATCCGCTGCTCGACCGCTACCACGCCGAGCAGCGGCACCGGAACCCGCTGTCCGGGGAGGACCTGGACGAGGACCGGCTGCGCGAACGCGCCGACGCCGATCGCATCGCCAAGGAGCTGTGCCGCGCCGGCACGCACACGTTCTCGGTGCCCGTCGAAGGCCGGGGCGGCCTCTACCTGCGGCCGGGCGTCAGCCGGCGGGTGTGGCGGTGGGAGGACGACTACCTGGGCGGCGAGCTCATGGACGGCGGGCTGACGGTGGACCGGCAGGTGCTGGCCAGGAACCCGTGGACCAGGCAGATCCTCGTCTCCGGCATCGTGACGATCCTGCGCCTCGACCCCGACAGGGGCGCCTGCGGCGACACCGTCTGGTACCGCGTACGCGACGCCGAGCCGCACGAGGCGGCCAGGGTGCTGTGCGCGGAGGCCACCTGGGAGGAGGACCCGGAGCATCGGCGGGCCCTGGACGAGGTGGCCAAGGAGAAGCTCGTCGAGCTGCGCGCGACGTACCGGAGCCGGGAGGGCTGAGCGGCGAAAACCCAGGTGAGCGCCGCCGGGGTCGCCTGGCATGCTTGGACGACGTGATCATACGTACGGCGACGCGCCGCGATCTGCCCGCCGTCATCGCGCTCCTGGCCGACGAGGAGACCGTGGTCGATCCCCTGACGGTCGAGGTCGACGAGGCGTACGAGCGGGCCTTCCAGGCGATCGACGCGGATGAGCGGAACGAGATGATCGTCCTCGACGAGGGCGACGGCACCGTCCTGGGCTGCCTCCAGCTGACCTACATCCCCGGGCTGGGGCGCCACGGGCAGGAGCGGGCGCTGATCGAGGCGGTCCGCGTACGCGCCGACCGGCGCGGGGCCGGGCTCGGCCGCAAGCTGCTCACCTGGGCGATCGACCGCGCCCGCGCCCGCGGCTGCACGCTGGTGCAGCTCACCAGCAACAAGCGCCGCACGGCAGCCCACCGCTTCTACGACTCCCTCGGCTTCACCAGGAGCCACGACGGCTTCAAACTGGCCCTCTGACAGAGATGATGTAGGTGAGCACCTCCCGCCAGTCCTGACCCACCCTCTGACTGACCTCGGGTCTTCAACGGGATCTGTCGGTCTGAACGGG